>NZER01000063.1 GCA_002690445.1 Candidatus Pacearchaeota archaeon | reverse complement strand
TACCTATGGTGCCTCTGGCAATAGCTTTATAGGATATTTCTTTCATGGAAGTGGAAGGGAAACAGTAGAGTCAGCATATTCAGTACATGGTCCTCGTGAAGCGATATTTGGTGACGCAGCTTATGCTACTCCCTATCGTGAATTTGCAGAAGAGTTCGGTCCCAATTTGGATATCGTGGAAATCCGGTTAGATAACCCTCTTGTTATAGAGACAGATGCTGATTGGATGACATTACTTAAAAAAACCAATCTGTTCAGTCATATGCCAAACAGTACAGACGAGATCATGGAATTACGATCAGCAATACAGAAACCAATGAACATAGGCACAGAACGTGTAATACATGATGGAGTAGTAATAAAAGCCCCTGCCGATGAAGCATCAGGAAAACGATTACAGCAGTTATTTGGCTATGACACGGTTGTTAAGTTTGATGCCCCAAGCAAAGAACTGGATATTGATGATGTAACAAAAGTACATGATGTAATAAAAGATCTTACATATACCGGTGATTGGATAACTGCCGTGAATGTTGCCCGGAGGGTAGGTTTACCGGAGGCTCAGGTCAATCGCATTCTGGAAGATCTGAAACAAAAAGGTTTAGCTGCTTCTGAAGTTGACGATATAGCCCACCCTTCACCGTGGTGGGGTGCGCCAAGAAAGATTGGTGATGAGATTTCACCAGAACAGAAGGCGCAAGAAACGCTTGACGCAAGAATACGTCGTGCAGAAAAAACACCATTGGAACAGAGGAAAGTTTCTACAGTTCTAGGTGAACTATTCCGCAAAGGAAAGATGACTGATGATGCGCTGGCTGATTTCGCAGATGATTACAACGTAAAAGAAGCAGACCTTATAAGCATTCTTGATGATTTGCGGCAGCAAGGAATTATCAGTCAGACAGAGCACAGTCGCACAGGAATGACTGCTCAGAAAGTGGATCTACTGGGATCCTTTGCTAAGGCAATCGATGATCTGATTGCCCGTGAAGGCGGTGAAGTAACTGAAGTTTCTAATGTTCAAGCGATTGCAGAATTGGAATCTAAAATAGCGAATATACAACGACAGTTAAAGTCGGGAAGATTAGACGAATTTGCTCACTTAGCTGGCGAAACAGATGAATATAAATTTGAAATCGCAATGGAAAAGCTTGCATTGGAAGAAGAGGGATTACAGGATGCTCTTAGAAAATTAATTGCAAAACAGGAAGTAGAGGGAGTACCTAAGCAAGTTGACCGTTCTGTTAGTGAAGTTAGAAAGGCTGGATTGGCAGCAATACACAAAGATGCAACAGAAGGTGGAGATAACCTTTACGATGTGCTACCTGATTTTAAGTATTTACGAGAATTACAGGAAGGAGGACGGTATAGAACTATAGATGATGCTATAGAAGCTGCTACTGCTTCTGACAGAGCTAGCATTGATAGTTATCAAAAAGAAGCTGATGAATTTAATAAATTATCCCTTGATCTTCAATCTGGTAGTGATGATTTAGCAGAATCAACAAGAGAATGGGTTATAGGTCATCAGAATGAGCTTGTAGATAACTGGGCTATGGATTCCAAGGTTTTTACTATAACAGATGAAGGTTTTCTAGGCGGTATTGCTGACGAAGCTTTATTGGCTAAAGAACTATCTAGATTGTCGCGAGAAGCTCATGATGTAGGGCTGGGTTACCAGAAGTATGTAGATGAGACAACTGAGCGTATCCTGCGTCAGGAAGAGGATATTATGCGGCGAGGGCAGGAAGCCCTTAGCGCAAAACCAAAGGGGAAAGGAGCTGAATCTATACCAGAACCTGAATACATAATAAATAGAAGAGGTGAATCAGTTCCAGTATTACCAGATAAAGGAATATTTGCTCCAGCAAGAATTCTTCGTGAAATTTTACGAAGTAATGAAATGGAAGCAGACGAAATTGAGCACTTTGCTGATGCGAATGGCATAAACATAAAGACTGTAAATGATATTTTAGATGATTTAATTGAACGTAAAGTATTGTCTGAATCATCTGAAAGTACGATGAGATTTGGTGAAAGACGTATTATTTCTACAATAACAGTTGAAGATTCACCAAAATTCATTGATGCAATCGATGATCTTATGACCCGTAAAGGCGGTGAAGTAACTGGAGTAGCTGGCAGGGTAGTTCGTGAAGCTGATGAGGCAGCGGTTCCAATCACCCGTGAGTCACGCCCTGATCTTCCTGATAATTATTTTGATGCTGACGATAACCTGCTAGAAAGAAATACGGTACTTAACGCTATCGATAAGCTTCGTGTCATTGCAAGTGCAGATAAACCCAAGGGTGGCTGGGGCAGAATCATCACACGGATCCAGAGCACAATCGGCAAGAATGAAGAGATATATAACGAGGAACTGATTGAACAGATAGATGAGATAGAAAGTCTCATCGATGAGTTCAAGGAAGGCATTGAAAGGGAAGGATTAACGCCAGAAGAGTTCGGGGAAGCTAAGGATGAAGCCTTTGAGATGATTCGGGACCATATTGACGAAGCTCTGGATCTCAGTCTTGAATTCTCCGATGTTCTTGATGAAGCAGCAGCAATTGTTCCCAGAAAAGTGGATGAAGTTGTTGAGGCTATTCCAGAAGAGGTTNTTCCGACACCAAGAGTAAAACCAATTGANCCTCATACAAATCCACCAGANGTTNCATCTGAAATTGATGAGATATCTCNAGCAGCNCCGGTTAATGGAGTGGATCCTATACCGGCAACACATAGCGCACGGATAACNCCAATAGAAATAGTTTTTAATCGTGGCGGACCTNTCAATCCNCCACCNATAACCCGTCGCGTCACCGACGATGTAATGAGTGGGGCTATTGACGGACAACCTCCGATAGATGTGGATGCATATGGGGGAAGTATCTATCCGGAAGTATGGGGTGAACCTGTCAAGGAAACACCACGACAACGGTGGGATCGATACTTTCTAAGATTCATGCAACGATTTAATGATTCATTTTATGGTCTAAGGCATTTACAGAAACTGGATGAAAGAATTGAAAAATTAGCTAAATCAACTTTAGTTGCCAATACCAAGGCTAGGGTTGAAGGCGGAGGAAGAGACCTTATTACCCTTCTTACCCGTGTACCGGGTGCGCCACAGGCAGCGTTTAAGAGGTATCAGAGTTTTGGCAATAAGATCAAAATTGTTGCTCCCAACACGATGCCAGAGCATATTAACGACTACCTGTTTGTTAAACGCCAGCTAGAGATACTGGCTTTTGAGGGAAAGTCACAAAGAGATATACCGGGCGGCTTGGATATCGATGAATTAACTGCTCGTCTTGATAGCTTGAGGACTCAACTGGGTTCTGCTCGATGGAAAGAACTTGAAGCAGCAGCAGAAGTAGTTTTGGACGCCTATCGTGAGGAGCGTAGAAGACTATTTAATTCAGGGCTTATAACTCAAAAACTGTTAGCCGAGTTTGAAATTAGTCACAAGTATTACAACCCTTTGAGGTATATGGATTCAGCTCTTGAACTGGGTGCATCACCTGAGATAGTCGGGACTACCAAGCACTTTAATGTATTTGATAACAATATCCGACGCCTTAGCGAGGATGGTAGTGACAAGCTTATCCATAAGCCATTAGATGTTATCGGTGATCAGTTTCTAAGAAATGAAGCACTGATAATGGAAAACAATGTTGCCAGAGCTATGGTCGAAATGGCATCGGATCTAAATATTGTAGGTGTGCGCCAAGTATCCAGATTCCAGAAACATAAGGCTGATCTTTTGACGGTCTCATTTTTTAAAGACGGAAAACAGCTTCACTATGAAGTACCTGCTTGGATGAAACGTGAATCCGAATATGTGAGACGAACAAGTAATGATGAATTAATGTGGCTTGTTGGTGCCGTAAACGGTATCAGCCGTGCCGCATTCACTACGATCAGTCCTGTATTTATACCGGTCAACATACTAAACGATATGTTGACAGCCTTTATGACACAGGGTTTATCCCCGTTTAGAACCGGAGGAAGGCTGGTCGGAAGTGCTGCTACCGGTATAAATAATGTATCGGGTAATCGACTTTTAAAATCATTTGCCGAATCACAGAGGAAAGTTACTGAAGTTCATCGTCTGGCTGGAGGATTTCAAGCACGGTTCTTCGGGGAACATAAGGCAAAACTTCCCGGTAACATTGCGATTTACGAAGGAACAGCACTTGGTAAAACCAATTACGAAAAGCTTATAAAGAAATCTTTTAAAGAGACTTTTAAAACCGGGTTTGGAATAGCAACTATTGGTGAGATTACAGAACAGGCACCGAGACAGGCTTTCTTTAAAAGGGAGATGAACAAGGTATTTGGAAAGGGGTGGGAATTACGGTATGCCCCTGAAGAGATAGCTGAATTTCCGGCAACTCGTAAAATTGCTGCTGATTCAGTGGAATTGACCCTGAACTTTGCCCGTGGAGGTACGTTTATAAAGAGTACAAACCAAGCTGTCCTATTTTTAAATGCCTCTATGGAAGGTTTGAAATTACCTTTCAGGCAAATGAAAAACAAGAAATTCTACACACGGCTAGCTCTTGTTGGATCAGCACAGGCTAGCATAACGCATTACAATTTAATGTATCCTGAATATCAGGATATTCCTTCGGAAGAACGATGGGGATCAGTAATTGTGATGCTTCCTTCCACGGAAAAAGATCCTGCAACCGGACGCCCTCTTCCCAACTATATTTCCATTGTTCCAAGAACAAGGGAATGGGCATTATTTTTGAGTCCTATTACCCATGCTATGGAAGTGGCAAGTATGGAATATCCGTCAGAGTGGGCAGATTGGGGCAAACAGATGTTTGGTGCAACAGCGCCACTGACGGAATTACCAACACCGGTCATGTTAAAAGAAGCATATCAACAGGCACAAAACTACGATATGTTCAGGGAGAGGGCGATTGTTCCTCCTGAAATAGCAAATAGTCCCGGTGGTGAACAGTCTTTGCCTTGGACATCAAGAGCGTTCAGGGAGATTGGAGAGCGAACAGGTGCATCACCAGTTCGCATGGAACACGCCTTTTACAGCACACTTGGCGGAACAGGTCGTGTGGGAATTGGCATTGCAGACCAGATACTGGAATGGATGGATCCTGATCTTATCAATCCTGAGACGGCTGAATTAATCATGAGATTTGAGGAACTGGAAACACCAACAGAGCGTACTAAATTTATACATGAACTTTCACTGGAACAACGTGAAGAATTTTACTACGAGTTAAATAAACCGGTATCAATAAATGGTATTGGCGCAGAGGGAATGGAGAAGAGATTAGCCAAGGCTGATCAACCTCGTAGTGAGCGGTTCCCCAAAGATTTTATTTCTGGTCCTCTGGCAACAGGAATTATCAGACGGGTGAAACCCGGACACTATGGAGATATGAGGCAACGTATTGAAACACAGGCTGGAGAAAGATTAGGTATTGATCCAGAAGCTACCCGTAATGTTCACAGTAAGCTGAGTCTGGTAGGTCGGCAACACTTGAATGAACAACAGGATTATGACCAGCAGCTTCTTACGGGAAAGATAAAACCCAAAGATTGGATATCTAACAGGTCAATGCTTGGTGTGAAATATCGTGGAGCAATGTCATCTGAAAAGACAGAATTCCCCGATGCAGCTCATTTTGCTGACCCTGAAGTCAGGCAGGAATTTTACAATGAAGTTGCCACACTGGGAGGACTGACAGATCCTGAGATTTTGCAGGGGCGAGTGCTGTTATCTCAATGGTATGCCATTACCCTAGATCGTCCGGTGAATGATTTGAATGAGTCGGAAGAGGCTTTTGTACCGAATGCCGATGATTGGGACAGGTTCTGGACAGACAGAAACAAGTTCCTTGATTCCCTATCAGATTATGAGAGAAAAATATTTCTATCTGAGAAACAGGCTACGATGACTCCACTGGAGCGTGTTTATGATGATGATCTGGAATACATCAATAAATTTAACGGGATCAGCACCAATGTTATCAAGTATCTTGCCGGGGAGATAAATCTGTCAGATACCGATCTGTCAGAGAAATCTCAACAGGCATTGGAAAAAGCCAAGAGAGCTTTTAATAACCGTGATATTTCTATTTCTAGAGATACATATAATGAATTCAAATCATCTCAAGATCCGAGAGGTGCAAGAACTCGCAGTAAAGATATGGCTTATATGTATGAAATCGATACAAAACTTGTATCTGTCATACGGTTGGTAGAAAGAGCCGGTGATTACGATATGGAAAAAGCTTTATTTAAATGGGGGTCTGTCACTTCTCCCAAGAATATAAGGCTTGGAGAAGAAGTGCAGAGTTTAAGGGAATTGCATGGTGGAGAAATCGAAAATACCTTGGCAATTGATCCGGAAATGATGCGGAGTTTGAATCCACAGCCAGAACCGGTAAATGCGTATTAACAATTGACACCTATCTAAGATAGGTTTTAAACTTACGGCAAGTACAAAATTCCCAAAAGGGGGAAATGTATGGTATCTCAAAACGGGACGGCAGGATTTGATATCTCCCCGTCCAGCGAGACAGCGAATGATGGAACTGGCTCCCCAGCTCCTGAAGCTGACGTAACTGCTGCATCTGGAGTAGCATTTCCTCAGCTTCAAAGTGAGGCACCCACTCAGGAATCGCTGCAAGAACGCATAGCCGAACTGGAAGCAAGAGACACAAAGAGAGAGAACGACTACAAAGCTCTTCAAGGTCGATTGCGACAGCAAGGAGACAACTCACAGTTTGAACAACTCTCCGAAGGCTTGAATGTCATGCAAGACACTCTAAATGCGTTTATTAGACATCAAGGGACGCAAGACGAGGAACAGTTCAGGGAAGACCTGCAAAAGGTAGAGTCAAATGCTTCTACCCGAAAGCAGTCCAGTACGTTCCAGCGGACGTCTGATTTGATGATCAACGAAATCGGTGTCACGGTAAGGGAAGCCGGTCTGGACTTGGAAACGGCTCCTGAGTTAACGGAATTTCGTGAACTCTGGGGTCCGGCATATGACGGTCATGATATAGCAGGACTTTACGCAGCCCATGCAGCGTTCAACAGGGCGATGCTGGCTATAGAAAAGAACCTGCGTACAAAGACTGAAGAAAGTCTGGAAGAACGATTGAAACAGTTGCTAGAGGAACATGGAGTGAATGCGTTGGACACAGATCTGACGCCGATACCGTCTTCCTCCGGTTCTAACAATTTACTGTCACGGCTTGGAAACTCTGAAGCACCGGTCTCACGGGACGAAATAGCACAGGCGGCTGAAATGCTGAGAAAGCAGGGCATCCGTCTTTAGACCACATAGAGGAGTTTCGATATGGCAGTAGGTAATACAATTACCGATAGCCTTGCTGATTCTATTCCGACGATGATCGCTTCTGCGAGAATCGTCAGAGAGTTTGCAGGCGTAATGCCTAACCTCGTCGATAGGCAAAGACTCGACGACAACACGGGAACAGTCTGGAACGAGGTTTCGATGGCGAAACTTACGGCACAGGCAGTTACCGAGAGCACTGAGCTTGATAACCCACAGCAGATGAGTGACACGCTTTTGTCGATCACCCCGACGGTTATTGGTGTTCACACCATAATCACCGACAGGGTTGCATTGAGAATCAGCGCCAACGCTTACGCGCAGACCGGTTCTCTTGCACAGAACGCTATTGAACGGAAGAAAGATTCTGATGGTATTACGGTTCTTGACGGTGCGACAACCGCACTCGGCGGTTCTTCACAAGCGCTCGACACCAGTGATATTGCTTCGGCAGCTTACAGGATCACATCAAATACGGAGGAGCCTGCTCCTGCTTCCGCTCCTATAAACGCTGTGTTCCACGGCTTCCAGCTTGCAGATATCGACTGGCAGTTGACTACACCCGGAATTAGCGCAATTGCTGCAATTGGAACAGAAGTCGGAGTCGGTGCCCCTCTAACAAGTGGTATCGCAGCCGAGGCTTTCCAGAACCGGTACAGAGGCACCATCGGCGGAGCAAGGATATTTGAAGATGGAAACATCACAATATCCAGCAATGCCGCAAAGGGTGGTGTTTTCAGCCAGCAGGGGATTATCCTCGTAGAGGGCAGATCACCTTATGTTGAGACGAAGCGAATGCCCGAACTTGGTGGCGGCGCAACTGCACTTTTTCACTATGATGAGTATGCATATGGTGAAAGGTCTTCCGGTAACTGGCTCTATGAAGTTGAAACGGACGCAACTGCGCCTGCTGGATAGATTTGAACGCTCGGCGTGAGGCATGGGCTGCTAGACACGGTCCCATACCGAAGGGCTGGGTTGTTCATAACATGAATGGTGATAT
>NZER01000062.1 GCA_002690445.1 Candidatus Pacearchaeota archaeon | reverse complement strand
CCCATATATCCAGTGTTGCTTGGGCATGTTCGGTCATTGGCTTGTATGGATGGACAAATGGTTCTATAACGGATGGCACGTCCATACCCAGACGCGACGCAGTCGCGGGAGGTATTTTCATGGCCGTACTATAGGCTAGCGGAAGTGTCCCGGTAGGCCCCATTCCTTCCAGCTTGGACCTAGCAAGCGCGCCCAAGCCCCCGGTCGTCTCTGCGGAAGCCTCAAGCCCTCTAATAACCCTGCTCCCTACCGCCTTAACCACGGGCCAGCCTACCGTCTTAGCCAAGGGTTCCTCGCGCGTTGATGTGAATGGTTTTAGGTACCTCATGGCCAAGGGTTCCTCGCGCGTTGACGTGAATGGTTGCAGTAACTTCCTAGCGCTGGCAGGGGCTTCTTTCTTGATAAACCTAGCCCTAGACAGCCCTTCCTCCATGACGTCGTTCATCCGCTTCCAGTCTTCTTCTGTTGGGTCAGGGGGCAGTGCAGGGATACTTGAAGGAAGCTGTAGCCCCTCCTGCATGTACTGTCCTTCTAAGAACAGGTTGCGTTTCTGCTCGTTGGATACCCTTGGGTCTTCAACAAATGTAGTGGTCGCTGCCTCTTGGCGCGCGCGCCTCTGCATTCTCTGTTGTTCATCTGCCTGACTCGGAGGTAATGAACGCACAGGTGTCTTGCTGTCCTTGATTATACCTATCTCTTCAAGTACCTGCGGGAGAAGGTTGCCCTTCTCATCGTAGGGTTTTTCCCCGTACTTTGTCAGGCTGGGATATCTGCGCTTGACGATACCCCACATGGTATCCAGTCTTTTCTTCCGCTTTTCTAGGGGCAGCATTAGTAATAGCGTCTTGCTGCTGGTGCGTATCTGGAAGTCCTGCCTCCCGGCCTCATCGCAGGACTCATAGCGCTGTAGCGCTGTGTCCAAGGATACTGTTGTAGATAATCAGTGAACGTCATGGTAGGAGCTTCGCCTGCCCTCATGGACCTGCCAAGTTCTCCCACGTACTGATTCATCACGTTGCCATACTGGCCTGACCAGTATTGCTGTGCGGCAGGGGCAGCCCCTCCTCCAAACGGAGAAGCAGCGGACATACCTGTGCCGAATGGCGCGGCACTGTAATACGCTGCTTCCGGCGATCCTTCGAGGGCATAGTCCTGCCAGAAGTTAAAGTCTTCAGGCATGGTCATGCTTGCCTCCTATATTGCCGTGTAATACGGGTTTTGTCCGCCACCAGTTACTGCTTGGTTCCCCATTATGTATCCCAGCCAGTCTACAGCGGTTCCCGCAGGGTTCTGCATTGTCCACGCCTGCTGGAGTCTGTCTATTCCTGCCTGCCGTATATCGGCGCGCGGGCCAAACGCAGGAGCGCCTTGGCCTCGTGTTGCCAGAGCGGCAATCGCGTTGGCGTTCCTTATCGCATTTTCCCCTTCAAACAGGCCGGTGTAATAAGTGGGTAGCTCAGCATATGCTTCTTGCTGAGCCGTGGTAGACCCGGGCCCCTGCCCTCTTGCGGCGGTGGCGATATTGCCCCAATTTATATTAGCTGGTGAGCCGCCAAAAGCAGCATCCGTTATTCCATATCCCGCAGCGCCAGCAGCCGTTTGGTTGGCGAGGTTTTGATTAACATAGTCCGCGAAACTTCCTGAAGCCCCAGTCGCACCCGGAGTGGTAGCCAGATATGCGCCAAGCATTGGCTGGTATACAGACTCGACAGCGGCGCGTGCGTATGGATTCGCAAAGTATGTCGGCATCGCTTGTTGCGCGCCTACCGAGAACTGCCGCCCCATTCCTAGCTGGGGGATTATACTTCCACCTAACGCAGAAGTTGAAGCGCCGGTGTAGGCTCCTTCCGTGGGGTCATAAGTTATTGGATCATATGTTTGATACAGGTCTCCAAGTGCCATTGTGTACTCCTTGTAATTACAAGTTGATTGTTAACATTTCCCACATTACCATGTTTTTGCGCTACGAGTAAGTACCCTCGGCTCCTTCTTCAAGTATATCAGGGCGCTCAAGATTAGGACTGCCTACCGCCGGCGTGCTTGCAGCTTCCTGCGCTCCTGTTGCCCAAGGCCCGCCCACGTATTTAGACAGCCAAGCCGCCAGCCCCATCCTGTTCTCGTTAGTGGCGGTTGCCTGATCCCTCTGGTAGATACGCTTGAGCCTCTCGAACCCGGCGCGCCTTATATCTCCGCGCGGTCCTGAACCCTTCACCCCGCCAATGTGCATTGCCGCAGCTTCCTGAAGGGGATTCAAGAAGGCTAAATCTTTCCAGTAAGTCATCTGGCCGAAGTTCTCCATTCCCTTATCGAGCAGGGTAGAATATATCTCGGGCGAGGAGGCATCTACCAAATTTTTCCAAGCGCCTGTAACATCGCCGTAGAATTCTTCTGCGCTGGTCTGGAATCCTTCTGCTGCGTGATGCCAGAACTGCTTGGACCCCTCCTTTGTTTTTGGGTTGTATGGGTTGTACTCTAGGTCCCATCTACTGTTGGGCATGAGTACCCCCAGCACGTAGCTTCCAAGGGTGGGCATGAACTCGTTGTTTATAGCAGAGCGCATACCGGGCGCGCTTATAATTCCCCCAAGTGCCTTCTCTGCTACCACGTTAAACTGGTCCGGTAAGCTCATGGATTCTATAGGCAGGTAGTCTTCTGCCATCCCTCCCAGAGCGCCTGCCAGTCCCGTGACCCCATCCGCGCCAAAATACCGCATCCAGCCGTCTCTGATATTTCCTCCTGCTGTACCCGTGTCAGTGACTTCACCAGTACCATCGTCCACAATGGTCTGCTTCGGCGCCCAAGTGTTGAAGTCGAAGTTCTCACCGAAAGCGTCTTTGAGCCATGTCAGTTCGTCATATCTCTTACTGCTAAGTTTACTTGTTTTGTTCGGGTCACTGGCAGACATCCATTCCAGCGCCCACTTTTTGTGTTCAAGTTCCCACTGCTCTGGCGATACGCCTGCTTCAAGCCCTCCCCGAGTATAGGTATTCTGCTTCTTATGGTCTACCAGCCTTTTGAATATATCGATTTCAGACGCTCCCTGATCAACGTCAGTCCACTCCTCCAGTATTGCCTGTAGCTTTTCTTCGGGAGTCATTAGGTCTTCCAAACTCACATCGCCACTGGGGCCGTCAGGTTTCTTATTCCCCCAAATATCCTCCACCACATACTTGCCATCCCATTCAGCCCACGAACTATTCTCGAATCCTACCCTGCTCCTGTAGGGATTGATTATAGCCTCTACGCCTTCCACGGCTTGATCCCAAGTAATATTCCCGCTTATAAGCAGGCCTCTTACTTTGTCCAGATCGGGCATCATAACCTGCTGTAAATCCCTTTCCAGCATCGGGTCGGATGTCACCACTATAAGGTTCTGCGCGTCGTCGCCATTATCGGTAGGTGCTGCCTTGGACGGTTCCTGTGTCCTGTTAAAATCGTCCTGCGCGGCGGTTATAGCACCGGGGCTTACGTCAAACTGGTCGCCGTATTCCTCCAGTATCTGGAAGGGTATCGGGGCGAGCGAATACTCGGGATTGTCTCTAAGGATAGTCTGAAATGCAGCCATCGCCGCGGAGCTATCGGACGTCATGGCCGCTGTCTTGCTTGCCACGTTACTCTGCGCTAGGTTCTCCTTAGCCTTGCTAGAGGCTAGGTGAGCCGCTAGCTGAGGCTCCCCCCCGCCCTGTATCACTTGCTTGAAAATACCTGTGCCTTGCCCGGGGCCGAGCTTGAACTCTTCGATGTTTACGCCCTGAGTAAATTCCTGCCAAGGCTCATCCTGCATTCCGATGGACTCGCTTATCACCGTTGCCGGGTCCATCCCGCCAAACATATCTACCCCCATATTAAATATGTTGCCGAATGATGCCGTTATCCTCTTTTGCTGCTCATCGTTAAGCACTGCCATATTATCCTCCCGGCCCTGCTAGGCCGATCCTGCGTAGTCTTTCTTCATCTGACATTGCCCCCGGTCTTGGTTGTCCCGGCGGGACAACCGGCCCTCCCTGCGGTGTAGGCATGGGTGGCGGTACCCCTGCCATTGCAGGCGGCATCATGTTAGGCGGCATCATTGGAGGCAGTGGGGCTGCCATCCCGGGAGGAGCACCGGGAACAGGAGAGGGAGCACCTGCTGGTGGCCCCATGCCCCCGCCCATAGTCTGAGCCATTTTCTGTGCCTTGGCAAATAGCAGTGCTATAAGCTCTCCCTGATACATCTCTGCCAGATCGTCTCTTCCCTGNTTGATGGCTGCCTGATAGAGAGTCCACAGTCCTGCCTCCGGCAGNGTGCGCTCTGCTATCTGTTCCTTNATAGCGTCNTCTATCTGGTCTGAGTCCTGTATGCCCAGTATGTTATCCCTGATCCACAGGTCNGGCAGGAGNGGCGTCTCGCCCTCGCGNGCTATCTGCGCCATGCCGTANCTGGACATNTCGTCGGNAGGNAGTTGNGTNACCAGCNTGATCTCGGGATCGCCNCCGTCNTCTATCTTNTCNGGGGTNATCTNCTCCGAGAAGTACATCCTGTTGTTGTCCATACCTGAAAGCTCTACCGCCTTGAATGCACCTGTCATGTACTGGTCGCATAGCAGGTTAGCTATCTGGATATACGCCCTCTGCATCGCCTGAACTCTGGGTACTAATACTGATTCCACGCCCTGACGGAGCGTGTTGATAGCGAATCCTGATAGCTGGAATGGTATCTCGCCGTATACGGTGTGGGGCAGGGAGCCTCTCTGTAGCTCTCCTGACACCAGTCCCATGTATGCGCCCGTCTCACGCGCAACTTCCATGAGTCCCAGCGGCTCAATGTCCTCTCCCTGACCCAGTGAAATCTCGGTTCCTTCCTTGTATGGGTCTTCCTCAAGGGTCTTTGTGCCGTCACGGCTGCGTACCTTGAGTCCCTGCTTGCGTGACCTTGCGGTCATCTCAAGCATGACGCTCATCATCAGGTTGTGCTTGTCATATAAATCCCTAGTAGACTTGAATACTGACTCACCGTAGTCCTCGAGCGTGTCCTCGATAGACGACCACGCCATAGACTGCACCAGCGGTGATGATCCGACAGGACCGATAAACACGGGGACCTTGCCGTTGATACCGTGAGGGGTGCGTTTCTTTACGATCCTGCCGGGAATAACCACCGTGTTGTGCTCGGTGTCGTAATAGTCATATACATATATGCCGTCATCGTCACCGACCCTAGTGCCTTCCCCCAGCCTGATGCCATACTGTGATTCAATCTCGTCCTTTGTTTTCTTAATCCTGTAGCACGCCCATGCCAGTCCGTTCTCTCCTACGCCCCAGTGGGTGTGCATCGGGTCCCAAGGAGTAACGTCTATTATCGTGGTGCCGCTGCTATCCTTGGTAAGCATGGCCCTGCCTGCATACCACCCGCGCAGGGTGATATACCAAGCCAGTTGGTCCTTCAGCGTGGGAACCAGTCTATTGACCAGTCTATCGTCTGCTGACTTTATGGCTCCTATGATAAATCTTTCTTTATCGTTATTGATATCCCGTGTATTTCTGGGGTTACCATTCGGGGGAATCCTGATTACCAGATCGGCAGACGTCATCCATGCCACTATCTTGTCGGCATAGGTCTGCGGTTCGTTACTGGTATACGACTGGTAGCCGTCCCCTGCATCGTAGGGATCCAGCTTATACAGTACGTGGTCGGCATCCATGCGGTCCCGCAGTGTGCGGGTGTCGTCATGGTGCGCGTCTACCTTGTCGATAATATCTTCCGGTTTTAATCTTGGCATATCAGTGTCTCTTTACTTTTATAAATTCCCTGTTGTTTACAACGCCGTATCCGAACTTGCTCACCAGACCGTATATGACAGCCTTGATGCCGTGGTTGTTCTTATCCTCGGGAGTTTCGCCTACCACGTTACCCTCCCTGTCCGTCTTCCACCTGTATGCCCTAGTCTGTCCGTCGAATGGGCTTGGCACCGCCCCGAATTCCGAGAGTATTCCCTTGCATTCAGGACTGAATACGATACGTGGTCTGTCAGTTACCGAGTCGGTCTTCATAAATCCCTTTAACCTCTCGGTACCCTCGTTGATCCGTATCTTCTGCGCGTCCAGATAGACACCTGTCTTGTCCATCCACATCTCCGCAGGTGCGCTCATTGCCTGATGCTGATATCCGGCTATGTCTATGGCCCCCGAGTGTACGTCCTGCCACCATTCACGGTTGGTAGCAACGGTTATCATCTCCTCGGTAGTCAGTCCACGCTCGTATATCTCATCTATAACACATAGCTGCCCGTTGATCTCCTGCACAACCTCTACGGCATACGCCCCGGCGTATCCCGGGTCCATCCACAGGTACACGGGTTCCCCCCTGACATACCCTATCTCGGGGTCGATATGTATGTCAGCCCTGAATTCACCGAACACCAGCCCCGCAGGCGGGCAGGGGATACCCTGAATGCGCTCCATGAAGAACTCATCGGACGCCATATCCTTTAACTTCAGTATCTCGGGGTCTTCCGCACCGCCGGGGTACAGGTACTGGTTGGAATAAGACGGCAGCGAGAAACTCTTTTCATCTTTCTTGCCTGCCTGCCACGACGAGAATAGCTGTGGATACCATCCCAGTGATCCTTCAAAGGTGCCTGACAGGAATAGCCATCCCCTCTTGGGCGCAACCCTGCCCCTGAGGCGGTGGTATGACTCCAGATCAAGCTGCGATGCCTCGCATCCCAGTATTCCGTTGGGCGCCCTCATGGCCAGAGTGCGCGGGTCCTTGGCTGACTTGGTTTCTATGCGCGTGCCGTCGGCAAGCATGATACGTCCGGGGTCTACTCTCTTGGAAACCTCTGCCAGCACACCCAGTGCGGCGAAATCTTCCACAAGGTAGTCGAACTCTGCGCGTGTGCGCTCGTAGTCAGCAGCCACCAGCCAGTAGAGTCCCGGCTCTTCGTTCTCTAGGAACCTAGATACAAGGTACTTACTGGCCACCATCGACTTTCCCGCCTGCTCACCGCCTGCGACAAGGGTAAACCTCTGCTTGGCGCTGAGTATGTTTGCCTGTAGCGGCGTAGGCATGAAGTCAAGCCGCGAAAAGATATATTCATTTATAGACGGCCCGCTATTCGGCGGGTTCGTCTGTGCTTCCGTCGGACTGCTTGGACTTTTTGGCAAGGATTCTCTCCGCTTCTTCTAATGCGTTGTCACGATCATTGCCTTCGTCTTTCTTCGGGTCCTTGCGGGTTTCTTTAACCCACCGCTTCCATTCTCCCATGATCTCCTTGGCAGAATTATCCGCAACAAACCCTGACCTCTTGTATTTCTCGGGCCAGTGGGCGTTGAGCAGGGTGATAAGCAGCACGGGATTGTCTCCCGGCTTCTGAAGCTTGATCCTGTCTACCGCCATGTCCTGAAGGCTTTCCCTGAAGTCTTCCTGCGCCTCGTTAAACCTAGCCCTGAAACCATACGTGTCATTCTGGACCCACTTGGATACAGTATGCCTGCCTACCCTCACGGCCTCTGCTGAAGCCTTTATAGAACCAGCCACTATGTAAGCAGCCAGAAAGGCATTCTGGTTAGCTTTAGTCTTCTTCGCCTGTGCCTCGCTCTGCATTCAAATCCACCTTCCGGGCTATACCCATCCTGCGTACTATCTGCCCAACCCTCTGCTTGGATACACCGTATCTCCTAGCAACCTCACTGTAGCTGGCCTTATCAAGCAACACAGCCCTAGCTATATTCATTGACCTGCCAGTAACTCTCCCCCTGCCAGTTCTTCCAGTGTACTTAATAGAATATGAAGTGTCCACGTACCTGCAATCTCCTCATTGAAAGCTCAACGTACCGCAAGTTGCGGGTTGTGTCAATAATTGTACCACGTAATTCCTTTTTAATCTGCAAATAATATAGAAACACATGTACATGTACATGGTGTAGTTACGTGTAAATTACATGGGCCTGTTAAGAGCCCTGCCTTTCATGTAATTTACATGTAACGAACACATGTACAAGTAACAAGTAAAGAACATGTCTTACGCGCACACGTACATGAGAGAGTCTCGTTACACCCTCTCGGGGGGTCGGCCCCTCGGTGCGTAACTACAACTCTCAGATACAAATTTACATGTAAATCGTGTAAATTACATGTAAAACATGACAGTACATGTCCCCGACAACATGTGTAATTTACTGTAATTACTGTAATTTACTGTACATGGGGTCACATGCACGCTCTTTAAATGCAAAATTCTGTCACGGGTATCTACCTGTTTAGAGACAGAGTCTCAAGCCATGCCCCCCGCGTCGCGCGCGCGTTTACGCGCGCTCGTTCGAACGCGCGTTCCTTAAATAAAGGCGCGTATATCAGGCCGTGTAAGCTTTATTTCTTTTCGAGCGAGCAGCGCGACATAGCGCGCGTTTACTGCCAGAGCTTGCGCGCTGAACTATTCAGAGCCCGCTTTACAGCCAATCCAGAAGCGATTTTACGCGCATTTTGTAGCTAATTAGATATGAAACTCGATAAACTCGCCGCCGCTAGATACAAAACAGCTATAAATAAGTCTTGACTCTTAGATACAATCCGTATACCGTTGATTGGGTAAACAACAACGGCCACGAGCCAGAGAGGAGCGGGAACAAAACTAAATAGGAATAGAGACGCAACAAATAGCAAATTTAAGCGGCGATTAAACGCCAGAAAGCAGAAGCAAATTGAACACAAATTTAGTAGTAAATGAGGACTTGATAGCGAGCATAACGGCGGCGACAGTAAAGGCGATAACTGGCCAGCTAGCAGAGCCATTACAGGCAACAAGCGGCGCCATAGCTGACAAAGACATAACCATAACCAACGGCCATGCATTCAAGTTGACTCCATACGGCCAGCAAATATTCGACGAGTGTTTAGAGATCTATCCAGAGCCGATATACTTCAGAGGCGCGGCGGGTATGGGGAAGTCCATCATCGCCAAAGCGCTCGCCAAGGCTAAAGGGCTGGACATGCACATAGTCGCAGGCCAAGATCAAATGAGACTAGGCGATGCCGTAGGCAATATGTATCCAGATAAAGACGAGAACGGCGCGCCAACTATCGAGTGGCGCGACGGCGTAATTACCAAGGCGGTGCGGAGTGATTCAATCCTGTTGTTTGAAGAAATATCCAGAGCGCCGCAGGCAGTGCTAGACAGCATGTTTCAGTTAATGGATACAGATAACCGCTCATATCATTTGATGGCCAATAATGAAACGGTACAAGTTGGCTCGAAATTCTGGATATTGGCGACGGGTAATCCTGTTGGCTCTGGATACAAAACCAAGTCAATTGACAAGGCGCTTAATGATAGGTTCGTAGCTAAATACGATTTCAACGAGCCAATGGCGCCAGAGCGCGAGATAATCGGCGAGTATATGAGCGATCATCTAGCCGATGGCCTGATGAAATTCGCCGCCGATTGTCGCAACAACAAGGATACATTTATATCCACACGCGACTTAGTCAAAGCTTCGCGGCTCATATCCAAGCCGATGTTTAAAGACAATCCAATCCGAGCAATTGAGCTGGCTATTACTTCAAGCTATGACAAGCTAGGCGCTGGCATGTTGGCCATAGCGCGCCAGCTGGTGACTCCAGAGCCAGCAATTGAGCCTACCTTAAATACAGGCGAGCCTGTATCAGAGCCAGCAAACAACGGCGGCAATTGGCTAGACGCCCAAACAGTAATAGCCGCATGGGTAGAGTCACATAATGATAAAAATATAAAGCGCCACTCTAACAACGGCGACATGTTCCATAACTGCAAGCGCGGCGGATTTTGTCAGGAACAGCGCGGCTTCAAAACTCGTAGCCGTAAAGACCGCAACGGCAAGGTAGTTTGGAGTGCTGAGAGCCTAGACAGCGGCAAGAAATTGAATAGCGTCGGCATTGTGCAATCTACGAATAATCATAACTGCGAATTGATACATGGCGACAAACAGCGCTGGCAATCGGCGCGTTGTGATCATGAGACATTTGTTAGCGCCGCTCTTCAAGTATTCGGTAGCTAAATTATATCTATACAGGAAGGATACATACATTGAGAAATAATCAACAACTAGATACAACATCGGCGACGGCACAAACAATGGCTATACTTGGTAATCGTAGCGCCGCTGTTAAGCATACTCAAAGCGTACAGGAAGGCGCTTGCACTATCCTACACGAGTCGAGCGACTCGCTCGAAGTGCATCTTCCGATGGGCG
>NZER01000061.1 GCA_002690445.1 Candidatus Pacearchaeota archaeon | reverse complement strand
GGCCTTCATCGGTGATGTGGGGCGTAGGCGGGAGAAGCTCGACTTCGTCCCCTTTGCTGAAGGGCGTCTGCCGGGGCTGAAGAGCAAGTTCCTGGAGACTCCCTTCGCCGTTGAGCGCGAGCAAAAACGCGTTGAGACTGCGGCAAGGGAGGCCGAGGCGGAGGCCAAGCGTACCGAGGCGGAGGAAGAGCAAAAGAAACGACGTAGACTGAGACGTCGGGGCCGAACCCGCATTACGAGGGCCGTCTAATGGCAGATCCAGAAGCAATTCGTAGAGCGATAGAGAGACGCAAGGGAAAGGGCTCCCCTGCGCCCCCTCCTGAGGCGATAGAGCCTTCGGGCAATGTGCGGCCTCCTGAGACGGTGCTGGCCGAGCGACCTGACGATCTCGGGATACGTCCATCGTTGCCATTTCCTTCCCAGGGAGCGCCCGAGGGGTTCCTGCGGCGGCCACAATTGTCCTTTGACCCTCGCCGTGACCCTGCGAGTGTCAGGGCTACTTTTGCAACGCGTGCCTTTCAAACTGGACTTCAGCCCGAGGGAATCTCTGACCCTCGGCTGCGAGGGGCTGTCTCTGCCCTGCCTCCGTTGGCTCAAACACAACTGGCCGAGACGGGGCGAACGCCTACGTCAGCGCTAACCGCAGAACAGGTCCGTCCGTTCCCCCGAGGTCGTGAAGAGTCTGTCTTTGACGTCTTCCCGGGTCTGGCAGCCAGCTTCGTGCAGGGGCTCATTCCTGGCGAGCAGGACATCGAGAGGCGTGCCAAGGAGCTACGTCGCTTGGGGTTCAGCTCCATGGCGGCGGCCACGACGGCTTTCAGGGAGGCGGACCTACCTCCAGGCATCAAGCTGGCTCTACGGGCTGCGACGGACCCTCTGAACCTACTCGGGATACCTGGGGGCGCTACGCTAGCACGGACGCTAGCACGGGGAGCTGCAAGGTTTGCAGTTCCTGAAGGGGCGTTGACCGGTCTTGGTGCCCAGAAGGGCCTTTTGACAAGCCCGTTTGCGCCCCGCAGTGTTACGTCATTCCCTGAACGAGTGCTTCCGTCCCGGATACGAACTGCCGAACTTGGGACACGTGTTGGCGATCCAGCCCTCGGGGCGCAAGTCGAACTTACAAAGGCGTTCTCAAGGGGGCCACGGAATAAGCTCGCCATCCTTGAGGAGAGGTACGCCCAGGCAATTCAAGAGAGACTTGCTGCGGAAGCGAGGATTCCTGAAGGACAGAGACGGTTGGAAGCGCTCTTGGGTCGTTATGGGGCGGAGGATCAACTCAACGCAGTAAGGGCTGCCGAAAGAGACGCAGGGATAGCCTTAAAAGATGCCGAGGCTGCCGCTAGAGGGAGGATAGCCAAGGAGACGTCAGCAGCAGCAAACCTGGAGTCTGGTAGGGTCCCTCCTGTTCAGTCAGGGCCTGTCGAGCCGCCGCGTCGCCCGGCCGCAGAGGCTCCAACCTCGCCACCCGAACGAGTACCACCTAAGACGGTGGATGTGGTTGCTCCGACCGTCGACCCAACACCCTTGGGCGAGGACATCCTTGGTCTGCGCTCCATCCAGGTTGGGCTCTCCGAGAGCGAGGGACTGGCTAATGTGGCTCGGAGGACGGTCGGCCGTCCCTTTGGCGCGATACCAGACAGCGAGATATCGACTCCCGCTCTTGCGGAACGTACTCGCGCTCGTGCGGTAGTGGAGTCGCAGTCCAATCGGCTCGCTTCGGTAAGCGCGTCTCGGCTGGCTCGCGCCTTCAACTTCGATGATGCGGCCCGCATTCCGTCGCTTGCGGGGGTTGACCCGACGGTTCCCGGCGCACCCACGATTCAGGACGTGGCGGCACGTCTACCGCAATACAACGTAAGGCTAACGGACGAACAAAGAGCGGTTCTTGCGGCCCTGCGAGACGAGACTGTGCCATACGGCAGGCTTCTAAGGGAGCTGGGCGAAGAGGTGCCGACGCGGGCCGATATCGCTCCCGGTGGGTTCTATATCCCTCGAGGCAGGGCGGCGCTAGAAGGTGCGGATGAGCCCGTCAAGGTGCGTGCGGGTGCCCAGAGGGGTGGTCGTCCCGGTGCCCTGAGACCAGCTAGAGAGGAGTCGATGGCCGCTGGCATTGAGGATGGATACGAATACGCATCGGTTGAAGATGCCTTATTTGCCATGGTGGCTGATGTGGGGAACCGAGCGGTTGACCGTCATGTGGCTAACTTCTTTGCCAATGTGGTTGACCCTGAGACGGGAGTGAGGTTTGCGTCTTCCGTGGCTGATCGCACTGACCCGGCCTTACGCGGTCAGGTTGAGGCATTACGTTCCAAGGTAAGTGCTCGTCTGCAAACCATACGGACCCAGAGAGGCCGTTTCATGGCAGAAGTGGAGGCGCTGAAAGATGCTAACCGCCTGGCGGACAAGGCCGATGCTCAGTACGTTCGTGCGGCAAAAGTTTTGAAAGGTCGTGCCGACCGGGGTGCCACGGATGTGGCGTTTGCCGAGACCGAGCGCGAGCTTAATGTCCTAGAACGGGTGGTGCGTCGGCTTGATAGGGCGGCGGGCAGAGCCGAGCAACGTACGTTTACCACTGCGGCACGTGGCGCTGTCACCGCCGACAACATCATTCGTATGCGGGCCGAATTGAACGCCTTGAAGGGCAGATGGGAGGCGGCGAAACGAACTGCCCAGGCGACACCGAGAGACCAGGGGATAATCGGCATTCCGGGCCTTGAGTCGCTTACGTTCCCTGATGAGATAGCGAATGCGGCCAACAAGGTACTGCGTGACCAGGGAGCGGCTTTTGGCGAAGGAGCTGGGCTTACTCGCATTCACCGGGCATTTAACAACTTGTACCGTGGCATGAGGGCGACACTGGACAACTCTGCGCCCGGTATCCAGGGCCTTCTAGGGCTGGCGAATGACCAGAGGGCGTGGGCGGGGGCTCTAAGGGTTAACGTACACGCCTGGTATGACGGCAAGGCACTCGGCCAGTTCATAGACGACTTTGACCAGGCCGCGTCTGTGGCGAAGAGGCTTAGCTCTACTGAGTGGACGAAACACCGGCTCAGGCTGGGTGGTGCGCAAACCGAGTTCCGGCTTGGTGGTGACAGCGGCCCTATCGGCCAGGCTGTCGAACGGATACCGCTGGTACGGCAGGCCAACCGGGCCTTCGGGTTCTTTGGTGATTCGCTCCGTCTTGGTTGGGCCGATGACTTGCTTAAAGAGGAGTTGCGGCGCGGCCGGGCACTTCAGGAAATCGTCTCCAGTGGAGATGCCGAGAGGATTGCCAGGACGGTCAACAACATGACGGGGTGGAGCGAGGGCCGTACCTTCGGAGCCCTGGGCGAGCTCTTGCTCTTCGCCCCACGTTTCCTACAGTCGAGGCTGGAGACAGTGACAAAGGCGGGGCTGAGTATCCGTCCCGGAGCGCCCCTTGACCAGCGCATCGCCCGAAAGTCGCTGGTCAAGATGGTGGGCTTTGCNACNGTCTTGACTGTGGCGTTAAACGAGATGCAGGGNGAGAAGACGGACTTCCGCCCCATNGTGAACGGNCGGTTCAACTCCAACTTCATGCGCGTTAGGTTCGGAGGNCGNGACTGGTCNCTGATGGGGACGTGGGACTCCCTCGCNCGGGCGATTGTNACTACCGCGTCGGGTAAGCCCCAGGACGCGCTNCGNGGCATGAGCTCNGGNGTTGTAACGACAGCCTGGGACTTGATATCAGGNGACGATTTCATAGGNCGNTCGGTNCGTGACGATCCCGCTGACTTTGCNAANTGGATGCTGCGAACGATAACNCCCTTCGCTGGNGAGGAGNTACCAGAGGCCGTGAGCCAGGTGGCGAAGGGNGTTACGGACAGCGATGTGGGGTCAGCCGTAGCGGGGGTCACTACGATAGGCGGAGAACTCTCTGGNGCAAAGTCTTCCCCGCTGACTCCATTCGAGCAGCGGGAGATTGTCCGGGAGCAGACTCGNATTAANCTAAGAGACGCAGAGCCAGAGGGCTCGACGCGATTCGCCAACCCATACCGACACCCAGATACCGGCGGTGATGAGAAGGCCGCAGTTGATGCACAGCCCGAGGTGAGGGCCGCAACGGAGAAGGTATCAAAGAGGCGGCGAGAGCGCGGCAGTGACTTCCAGGATTACGTTGATGAGCAGACAGAGATAAACGATGCGTTCTACGCAGAGGTAGAAAAGGCGGGCCTCCGCATGGCGTCTCGGTCAGCCGTCGACATCGGTTTTGGTGGCGCTGAGTTTCGTGCTGAGCTAGCGAAGGACCAGCGGAGCCGGGCCGACGCTCATGCCAGGAACCGGAAGACTCACCAGAAGACCCTGGACGCCCTCTCTAAGCGTGATGCCCCGACGGCGGAGTTTGACATCGCTCGGGACGAGTACGCTGAGCTATTCTTTGACCCGGAGCTATCCGACCCGGTAACGGGACAGTACGACTTTAGTGAGCGTGATAGCCGCCGCACAGCCTACGTTAAAAAGCATGGGGCCGATATGCTGAGGCGGGTTGAGGACCACAACCGTCGGAACGAACCCGAGATTCTGAAGAGGCTGCGTGCGGACCGCGAGACGCTGAAGTCTTACTGGAATATCACGTCCACTTTCATGGAGGCTTATGGGCTCACGAGGCAATACGAGAACTGGTCGTTACGAGCCAAGAACGAGCGCAACATCTATATCGAGAGTATCGAGCCCCCGTCGCGCCAGAAGCTGTTCAGGCAGGTTCTTGTGCTTGCGGGTAACGAGAAGAAACTTCAGCGGGAGAACCGCCAGGCCATTCGAGACCCGCTGCTGTTCTGGGGCTACATCGACCTGGAAGTCAGCGATGTGATTGCGCGACAGGAGGCGGTGGCTGTTGGCCAGTAACGGCATTGAACGCCAAAAGGGTGACCTCTGTTGCCTGAATCCGGCCTGCGGGAAGCTCCTAGCGAAGGAGTTCGCTGGCCGCCAGGTTGTCATTAAATGCTCGAGGTGTGGGCAGACCAGTAAGTTTGAGGCTGTGCCTGTCGGATTGACAGCGGCGCGATAATCATGTTATAGATTTAGGCAACAACTTAATCAGAGTCCCAAGAGGATCGTCATTTACTTGGCGGTCCTTTTTTGTTTGCCTGGCGACTCCCCTCCGGGGGATGTGCCAAGGAGGAACAGATGGTAACGGAACAGGTGCCCGATAGTCCTGAGGCTCCAGTCGTGTCGGAGCCCGCAGAGCTCTTGGTGGTGGCCCCCGAGGGGCAGGCGCCAGCAGCCGAAGAGGGACAGGCACAACCGGAAGCTCAGGTGGATTGGGAAGCTAAGTTCACTGAGTCCGAGACAGCGCGGGAGAAGGCCGAGGCGTCACTCAGTTCTCTGAAGGGTAACTCCCTTAGAGACGCGGAGTTTCGTGACCTTTTCGACAAGCTGGGAAACCGCTTAACGGCCAGTGAGAAGACAAACGCCGCCGTCATAAGGGCGTTCAACTCGGGCGAGACCGAGAACCTGCCGCAAGAGATCGGGGAGATACAGCAAGAGGTGGAAGTGGCCAGTGGCCGCACTGCCTTTGTTAGGAAGTTCGAGTCTCTTACGGAAGACCTGAAGGCCATCGACGGAATTCCCGACGGCGGGGCTGAAGAGTTTGCCCCGATTCGTCAGAGGTGGAATGAGATAACCGCGATGGACGGGGACGGCGCGAGTAAGCCTCAGGACATTATGGCTGCGGCCTACGAGACGCTCAACGAGGCGTACAAAATCAGTGCTGACCGACAGTCGGCGGCTCGTCAGGAAGACGCGGCGAAGGCACAGCGGGCCCTTGAGGCCGCGAAAGAGGCTGGGGCCGCAGACGCCCTGGAAGACGCAGGGGTGTACAACACCGATGTCGGTACAGCGCCGGCTCAGGCGGGGCCACTTAGCGACGACGCGCTTATATCCGATGAACAACGTACCAAAACAAGAACGATGAACCGAGGCGAGCTTAAGCAGCGGGAGAAGGAACTTACCGCCGCTGTGATGAGGACGCTCGGCGGCTAGGAGAAACCAATGGCTGACATGACAGCGACCACGATGGCAACCTATTTGCCTGAGCAGTGGTCTGAGCTCGTCTCCGTCACCTACCGGTCCAACGTAGTCCTGCCAGGCCTGATGGACAGGCGGTGGGAACCTGAGATCGGAGTGGGAGAGGGAGACACGGTTAACGTCCCGACCTTCACCCAGAACACGTCCGCTTCCAAGCGGTCGACTTTCGGCACCGGCGCGAGCCTGACATTCGATGCGGTCCAAGAGACCCAGACACAGATCCTCATCAACCAGATGGCGTACAAGGCGTTCAGGATGCCTGTGGAAATGAGCCTCCAGAAGATGAAGGTCTACTTGCCCCTGCTGGTATCCGGGGTCAGCGAGGCGATTGCGCTAAAGGTAGATAGCGAGCTGGCCGGTGACGACAGCAACGGCCTTGACGCCCTCACCTCCATCGGGGTGGACAACGAGGACATCACCGAGGACGTGCTCTTTACCGGAGAGATTAACCTGGACGACAACAGCGCCCCAATGACCGACCGGTTCCTCGTTGTCAGCCCCGCGAGTCGGGCGTCCCTGATGAAGATCGAGGCTTTCCGCAACTCCCTCTACGGTGGCGCCGTCGGAAACCTGGATGGCGACAAGGGGCCAGGCTACTTGGGCCACACCTACACCTACGACGTAATCACGTCCAACAACCTTGAGTCTGGGACCAGCGGGAAGAAAAACGCCATGTTCCAGCGGGAGTGCATCGCCTACTGCGAGCAGCAGTCCGTCCGAATGGCCAAGGGGCT
>NZER01000060.1 GCA_002690445.1 Candidatus Pacearchaeota archaeon | reverse complement strand
TGGGGGTTTTTTACGAGCGTAGCTCAGTTGGCTAGAGCGCCACGTTTACACCGTGGATGTCGGGGGTTCGAATCCCTCCGCTCGTACCATAAAAAAAGTTGCAGCAGAGGTCCATACACTGAACATGCTGCAACTTCGGGCCTCCACCTTGGTCCACCCCCTTGATAAAATTTTATATTTCTTCTATTCTTTTAGATTTGTCATCAATAACTAAGTCGTAGATCGGCTTTACGCACTTTCCTTTCGTGCCAGTAGACAAGTCGTGGAATTTACAACCCCATGATTCTAGCTGCTTCCACGTAAATTCGTAGTAACATGCTCCCGTCTTTTTAGATTTTTCAGAACCACCTCTTGCGGTCCAGTATATAACCCTCCACCCCTCATCATATAGCTTGTTAATTTTTTCTATATTTTCGTGACTTGGTTCAGCTAAATTGTACTGTCTTTTACCAGTGTAAAAGCAAATAGTTTCATCGATATCTACGAGAACAACTTTCTGATCCCCCTCTGGGGCAAGCCTGTTTGATGTATGGAAGGTTTGCTCCTCCGCATACTCTTCGTATTCGTTTCTCTCACTTTCGTACGTCATCTTTGTTTTCCCTTTTAACTTTACTCATTGCACGTAGGCAATTGTTAAGCATTCCGTAACACAATACAGTTACTACCCCAACCAGTACTACTAAAAATATTCCCATGTTTATTCCTTCCAAGTTATCTTAATTAAGTTATCTCCAAAAAATTCTTCCGTATAATCTATCGCGTGTCGAGGGTTAAATTTTCTACATGTATAAATATCAATAGAAAAAAACTTTGGATCTCTATTGTCCCACGCGTAAATATGCATCCCTGATTCTTTCCAGTGGGTGTAGGCACACCAACCATAATGGGGATCATGATTACAGGCAGGAGAAGTTACCTCTGTCATGTTAAGTACCTTAGTTATTTCATGGCAATAACGAGTCATGTCTTCGGGCAAAAATACATTGTGAAGTGTGCCTTCTATGACTAGGCGTTGCCTACAGATATCTGGAGCTAAATCTTCCCAAACATGCTCGTAACCATGATTTTCAGCCAAGATATCGTCGTAATAATCTGAGCCTGTGGTACAATTAAAACCCATTTGTTTAATTATAGCGGAAACGGGTTTTAAATACAAAAAAAAGTGATATACTGTTTAAGTTTTAATTTGGGGGTATAGCTCAGTTGGTAGAGCGCCTGCTTTGCAAGCAGGATGTCATCGGTTCGAGCCCGATTACCTCCACCACAAAAAAACAACATGACGGAAGATCAAAAAAAAATAAAATCCCGAAGGACAGTAGACAGGCAGAGAGAAAAGAAGGCGGCATTAGTAAAATATAAAGGAGGAAAATGCTGTATATGTGGGTACAAAAAATACCACGGAGGACTAGACTTTCATCACATTGCCAAAAAAAGGTTTGCCATAGCACTAAAAAGGGACTGCAGTCTCAAAAAATTAAAAAAGGAGGCAGACAACACTATTCTAGTGTGTAGAAATTGTCACGCAGAGATTCACGCCGGAATGCACAAAAAATATAAGTAACATGAATCAACGGCCCTACAATAAAAAACATTGTCTAATTATTCTCAAGGCCAGCCATATTTTTGAGGTGGTTGACTCAATCAAAGAAATAAACATGGATAAGGCTTGGTTTGTGGGGTATGACGAAATTCAGCTTTCCGTGGTTATTCCAAGCTTTATTCAAAATACGGATTACGACTATTATTGGGTAACTTCTCACGACCTGATCCTTAACCAAGTGGGTGTTAACTGCTTAGTCAAAACCCTAGAGGAAAAAGACCCATATATAAACGTGGTGACAGGGTACTGCAATCTTTCTCTTGATGACCCCAGAATGACTATTAGCAGCGAGCCGATTGACTTTAGCGGTGGTGCGCCGACAGCAGATTCATACAACTTCATAACCAAAAAAGAAATAAAGGCAATTAAGGACGACGTGTTTGAAACTTATTTTGTTAATTGGGGTATGTCAGGAATGTCTAAGCACTTATGGCTAAAGTACCCATTCACGCCCTCTGCTGGCGAAATTGATAGGTCTGACCTAAGCTTCACGCTAAGATTCCTAAAGGATGAATCCAACAAAATTTTCAGCCATAAAAGCAGCTTCTTTCTTCACCTCAAAAGCAACCTAGGCGTAAATCCGTGGAGTTGGCACCCAGACTGCTGGCTTGTTGGCAAGGTTCCAGCGCACTTAATACACGAAATTGACAGAGAAGAAACCAAGTACACTTTCGTTCAATCAAAAGGCTATGTCAAAGTGTAATAGATTGTATGAAAATTTATGAAGTTAAACAGCAATCGAATAATTTACAGTGGCACACTCTCGCTTTTCTTAAAAATAAAGGTGATGCTGAAAAATATCAGTTGCTTTACAACACGAAGGTGGTAGTATACCCCACGAAAGTAGTGGAACACAGACTAACCGAGCTTAAAGACTTTGAAGACGAACTTGAAGGTTAAAAAGTGTCCTAAATGCGGCTACTATTTTGTGGAAACCAAATTCCAGTGCCCTAGATGCGCTTGGTGGATAAAATGAGAAAACTATGCATAATTATACCGATCTGGGGAAGAGATTGGCTTACGAATCATTTATTAAATTATTATTATCAGTTTGATGATTCTCGCACAGAGTATATGATCGTAGTTGTCGGCAGCGAAGGAAAAAAATCAGAAAGATTAGCCAGAGGACTGACATACATTAACAGAGGTAACGAACCTCTTGATAGAAAATATGACGAAGGCTTTTTATACTGCAAGCAATTTAATCCTGACGCCGTAACCCTTATCGGGAGTGACGATTTTATTACGCAAAATTACTTTGAGTGGGCGTTAGACCACGTCAAGCGTGGTACTCATTACGTGGGGCTCAAAGATTTTCATTTAGTAGACACAGGAAGTAACCAGATTCACTATTGGGAGGGGTATTCCAATACAGTACCATCTAGAAAGAACGACTCCATTGGTGCGGGGCGTATATATTCAGAATTTCTTTTAAACAAAATAAGCTGGCAGCCTTTTATTGTAGAAGGAAAAGGGCATTTTCACTGGCATGGAGATGATGAACGAGCAGAGAATAAAATCATTGATGCACTTAAATCTAGCTACCAAGCTTGGCAGCCCCTAAAAATAATAACCGCAATGAAGAACGCTGACAACTGTAGGTATTGGGCGGTTAAAACAGGAGAAGAAATAAACCCTTCGTCAAATTTTTTCCTAAATAGACAATCTCTTTCTAATGTTACGACACGAAAGCAATTTTCCTTGTTCTTCTCGGACACGGGTCTTCCACCGGCGTTGATGGGGGACACGGGAGCAGCTTATCCAGACGGGTCTAAGATCTGGGTCGGAGTCAACTGGGTAAGATGATTTTTTATTTTGATAACTCAAAACGAATATAAAAAAAACAGATTTTAAACCGAAACGAAAAAAATAGCCCATGGGTGGACGATATATGAAAAAAGACAAAAATAAATACTCATCCCAGAAAAGATACCTCGAAACAGGAAAAGGAAAAAAGGCTTTAAAAAAAGCAAGGAACACGTATGATAAAAAAGACCCCGAAAAAAGAAGAAAACAAAAAAGGGAATACATGAGAAGGAAAAGGGAAGAGAATCCCGACATATGGAGATAACATGAAAACGATTGGCATAGTAGGAAATGGGTTTGTGGGGGGAGCAACAGCCCTCCTAGGTGATAGCACTGAATTATTTGTTTACGACTTGGATCCACATAAATGTAGTCATTATGATTTAGAGCTAAAAGATTTGACTTGTTGTGATTTTATATTTGTATGTGTTCCGACGCCAATGGATTTAGATGGAAGCGCAAACACAGTGCAAGTAGACAAGATTGTTATTGAGCTAATAGACCATGGTTTCGATTCGGAAAGGATAATAATAAAATCAACAGTTCCCGTGGGAACATCAAAGAGGCTCGGCACCATGTTCATGCCTGAGTTTTTAACTGAAAAAAACTGGAAGAAAGACTTCCTCAATCAAACCGACTGGATATTAGGAACAAATGATAGAAATGATCGAATAAGAGACGAATTATGGTCTGTTTTTAAATCCGCCTATGATAGTAACATTCTTTATAACAAACCAAGAATGAACTTTATGACCACAGAGGAAGCAGAGTTGGTGAAATATACCAGAAATTGTTTTTTAGCAGTTAAGGTCTCCTTTTTTAATGAAATTCATGATTTTTGTACAGCGCTAGACCTTGATTATGAACGCGTGAAAGATATGGTGGTTTTAGACGAAAGAATTAACAAATCTCACACCCAAGTTCCGGGGCCAGACGGAAAGCGCGGGTTTGGTGGAACCTGTTTCCCCAAAGACACCGCAGCGCTTCAAAAACAATTTTCTAAAATAGGGATTGGCAATGAGGGTGCAAGTGTACTAGCGGCAAGCATTAAAAGAAATAACGAAATAGATAGACCAGAAAAAGACTGGAAAAACCAGAAAGGCAGAGCGGTAGTCTAAAAAATAAAATTTGTAAAAATAAAGCCGGCTTCCTAAAATAGGATAATATGAAAAAGCTAGCTATACTCATACTAGGTTTCACCCTTACTTTTTCTTCGTATGCTGGTGAAAAGAAACGGTCTGCCGCAGAACATCTTCAAAATGTATCTGTTACGATCAGATCAGAAGGCGCATTTAGCGCGGGCGAGGGCTCGGGGGTGATCTTCTCTAGGAAGGACTCTAATGGGGACTTGGTCAATTTTATTTGGACCGCCGCTCACGTTATAGATAACCTAAGGACCGAAAGAAAAGTTTTGGTTCGAGGAACACCAAAAACCTTGGTAGAATTCAAAGATCCTGTGGTTATTAAAGAAATTCGGCAAAATGGTCGAACCGTGGGGCGGCTTCAGATGGATGCGGAAGTATTAAAGTATTCTGAGAGTGAAAAGGGCCACGATCTTGCATTGCTTCGTGTTCGTAAACTTAACTTTGTGACAGATAGTGTAACCTTTTATCTTGAAGAAAAAATTCCAGCTTTAGGCACAGACCTCCTACACGTGGGTTCTCTACTTGGCCAAATGGGTGCGAATTCCATGACAGACGGGATTTATTCTCAGCATGGTAGAATTTTAAAGCAATTAAATAAACACATATTTGACCAAACAACGTGTGTCGCCTTCCCCGGAAGTAGCGGGGGCGGGGTTTATTTAAAAGAAGAAAACCCAAAATACGTAGGTATGCTCGTAAGGGGAGCGGGAGAGGGATTCAACCTTATCGTGCCTGTGCGCAGGATGGTTGACTATTGTGAAAAACATAAAATCATGTGGGCCTTAGACAAAAATGTAAAAATGCCAACAGAGGACGAAATAAAAAAGATACCAGTAGAGACAACTCCAAAAGAGAAAGAAGAGGTAGTAGATGCTGAGAAAGAAGCGGCAAAGAAAATGTTCCCCTTCATGCTTAGAGTAACTTATCCGAAAATTATATTAATAAAGGAAAAATAAACAAATAAATCAAAAAAAACGAGCGTGACACGAAGGTGTCGCGCTTTTTTTGTACTAATTGACTTAAAAAGTGTAATATATAGAAAGGAGAAAAGTAATTATGAAAAAATTCATCACACTTTGTGCAGCACTACTTGTAATTGGCTGTAACTGGGGAAATTCCGGATGCCCGGACTGTTCCTGCGAAGCAGGCTGTTGTTCATCCGACAGTTGCTCAGTTGCCGATTGCAGTTGTGCATGCAAAAAATAGGAAAATAAAATGGGAACATGGAGTTCAGGTATTGGTAAATTTACCAAGAAAGGTCCCAACCACGGTAAGTGGTGGAAAAAGATAAAGCACTGGCTTTGCGATGTAGGTCTATGCAACTTAGACAAATGCGCCTGCAATTGCCACTGCAAAGGTCGCGCGGGCGCGTACCGCCAGTGCTGCAAGGGCACACCGAAAAAGGAGGACTAAAAAATGTCAGAAGAAAAAGAAAAAAAATCACAAGAAGAAATCCAAGCCGAACTGAAACTAAAAGACGCCGAAACACGCAAGACGGAGGCAGAAGCAAGAAAAACCGAGGCGGAAGCAGCCAAAGCAGAGTTTGATGCTCATAGCGCTCAAATAAGTCATGAGAAGGCCGTAATAGCAAGACAAAAAGAGTTGTCCATTGACGAAGAGAATCATCTTTATAGGTTTTCTGGGTCCGTCGGAGAAGCTTCGGTTAGAAAATGCATCACCAAGCTGACAGAATGGTCTCGACTCAGCCCCAAGTGCGATATAGAAATCGTATTCTCATCTCCCGGCGGAAGCATCATTGATGGTTTTGAATTGTTTGATTTTATCCAAGACCTGAGGCTGACCGGACACAAAATAACCACCGGATCGCTTGGGATGGCCGCGTCAATGGCGGGAATCCTTCTTCAAGCGGGCGACCACAGGGGGATTGGACACCAATGCTGGTTAATGATTCACCGGGCTGCTTTTGGAGCCATTGGCAAGACATACGAAGTAGAGGACGAAGTAAAACTTGTAAAAAGAATCGAAGGAAGAATTTTAGACATCTTTACTAAAAGATCAAAGCTTACAAGACTAAAAATAAAAAGAAATTGGGACCGAAAAGATTGGTGGATAGATGCAGATGAGTGTGTAGGCTACGGTTTAGTAGACGAAATTAGAGGAATGATGCCAGAGTCCAAAAACAAATAACTGGCGACAACAGCCGCCAAATACCAAACCGACCATAATGCCCCTCGCTTCGGCGGGGGGTATTTCTTTTAATATTAAAAAAGTGTAATCATCTGCATGAAGAACTTAGAACTAAACGGCATAAAGGTCAGAGTTACTAAGTACAAGATTCAAATTTTCGAAGAAAAGAAAAGAATAACAGAAGAGCAAGCGGCGAACATAGCCATCTACCTAAAAGAAGAAGGTTTTATCAAAAAAGAAGAAATTGCAGTAGAAATTATACAGCTTGAGGATTAGTATAAATAAATATAAATAAATATTGTCAAATATAATGAAGCAAAAAAACAGATGCTATATAATCAGAGAAAGAGGCACGAAAATGCTTCAAGGCGCTTTCCCGTTTACCGAGAAAGGTAAGAAGGAGGCTGAGAAATATTTAAAAAAAATAAACAAAAGTAAAAATTTTGAAATAGAAATAAAATGAACAAAGAATTTTCCAGACAAGCAACCATGTGCAAGAAAAGCATAGATTGGTGGAGAGAGGAAAGTGTTAAAGTGGCTTTTGAAGCAGAAGAGTTAAATTGGCGATATGAAATTGGCGAACTAACAGAAGAAGAGCTCTTAAAAAAGACTAAAGAGCTGGATAATAAAATACTTTATTTAATGTCTAAAGGGGGGTTCGAAAATAGACAGTTGTTTGAAACCTTTGCCGAATACAAAGCATGAAAAAAACCGAAAAGAAAATTTTTATTTCTTCCAAGGAGGATCGAGGGATTTTAATTAAATTTTTAAAAAATAAAATTCACTTATCTTTCTGGGGGGGAGAGGCGGATATACCTAAAGATATAGCTTTTAGTAACGAGGATATTTTAGAAATCTGCGAGCACATAATCGAGAGCCTTCGAGAAGACGACCAAGAAACGGTCGAGTCTTCTAAAGAATACGTACATAATTTGATAACACAGATGAACATAAGAAATGGGAACTGATTTAAAATCCATAAAACTATTAGACCAAATTCTTGAATTTGAAAAATGGATAGACAAACAGCAGAGGGAGGCGGCAGTATTAAACAATAAATCCTCACAAGCTATAGGGGAAAGTTGGACGGTCCACCACCTAGCTAGCTTGAGGGAATTAATAATACAAGAACATGCTGAAAGCGATTACAATAGATCCGAAAAAGAGAAAAAGTAAAATAACTTGTTTTGCCTGCGCTCTTTCCTATTCCGCCAGAGACTATACCCTATTGTACGAAAATAAAAAGTTGGCTTATTTTAAATATAAACCCACCAACCTAAAAAGACAAAGGGTGTTTTGCCATAATTGCTTCTACAAGTCCGTGTTTGAGTCCATGCATGAGCTCAGTGAAATGGACGTAAAAATGGAAACTCTAGACGGAACAATAGTTGTTACTTTTTGTAAAAAATAATAACTTGTTGTTTTTTGTGGATTATGTTATTTTCCGCCATGAATTACAAAGATTCATCAGAGACTTTATTAATTAATAAATCAAAGAAAGGAGACACAAAAGCCTTTGAAGAGCTTATGCTCCGAAGCAAAGATTACCTCACTAGCTGGATTCACAAAAAAACAAGCAGCGAAAACGACACCGAGGAAATTCTTCACATAACATATATAAAATGCTGGAAGAATATCAAAAAATTTCAAGGAAAATCTGGCTTCAAAACTTGGGCCTGTACAATAAGCAGAAATCTCTTCATAGATGAATGGCGCAGAAAGCAAAAAAGAAGAGAAATGTCAATTGAAGAATCGCCAAACGCTTTTGCTTACAGTAGAGCCTCACATAACGAAGGATATAATACCTTAAACAGGGAGGACTTAAAAAAATACCTAGAAAATGTATTAGATGATTTACCCAAAATACACAGAGATGTTTTATTTAGTTTTGCCATAGAGGGGTTGACGTATGAGGAAATATCAAAAAAGCTTGGTTGTTCTATAGGCACAATTATGTCCAGATTGTATTACGCCAGAAGAAAAGCTAAAAAAATAATAGAAAGAAATAAAGAATGGGCATTATAAGCAAGCTCAACTGCGAGCATCCCCTTCCTATTCCTTGGAGCGACTTCTCAGAAGAAGAACGCGATCGTTTTGAAAAAGTCAAGTGGGATGAATTAGATTTCTATACCACTTCTTTTTATGATATTGACGAGGGAGATCTTGAATTTTCTACTTACACCATTAGTGAAGATGGGCAGTTTTACAAAAATAAAAAAGAAATTAAGTTTACGCAAAAAGAAGGAGAATACGATATAGAAGAAATAGATGCGGGCATCGAACTTCAAGAGTTCACTGGGGAGATTTATTTTAGCGCAGAGTTTTACGAAGAAAAACGTGACCACGTTGTGACCTTTAAATCTCTTTTTTTTAAAGGAGATCTAAAGGAGCTAGAACTGGAAAGCTGGGACAAAAAAAACAACGAAGAAAGAAAAAAAACGCAAGCCAAAATAGTCAAGAAGGCTAAAGAAACGCTCTCACAAAAAAAATCTCTCAAGCATCTAATCTTATGGCCATTTAAGGAAATTATATACTTAATGGTATCAGCGATTAAGTGGATAATGTTCAAAGTTTTTGCTTTATGCGTTTACCTAGAGAGGTGGAGCAGAGAATAAAGCAGCCATAGAAGATTTAGGGATATAAAAATTGAATTCGAAAAACAAAATAATACTTATTGGCAATGGCCCGTCCGCCTTAGACCATAAATTTGGTAAACTTATAGACTCTTACGATGACGTTGTTCGCTTTAGTTGGTTCTACACAAAAGGCTTCGAAGATTGCGTGGGTTCAAAAACTGACATCTGGTTTACTACCGTGGCTGACCCAGCGAGGATGAAGCAATCGTATAAACAGATTTTCGAGCACGGTTGGGAGTGGAGAGCTACGGAAGACAAAATTTATAAAAAACTAAAAGAAAACTACCCAGACTTGGAGATAACGAAAGTAAAGAGAGAGACCTTAGAAGAAATGCAAGAATTTGTGGGAAGCAAGGACTACTGGCTTTATTCTACCGGAGCAATAGCAGCTTATTTATTTTCTAAAGAACATGGCCAAGTAACTTTATACGGTTTTGATTGGTGGGAAAAAAGGGCTAAGCACCATTACGGAGATAATCTAACCATAGGGCGTAACCATAAGCCAGATCATGAGCTTAAGTTTTTCCTAAAATTAGCGGAAGAAGAGCGCGTTGTTAACTTGAACCCCAAGTCGAAGTTCTAGCTTATTCGAAGTGTCCTTTGGCTTTCTTCATCTTTAAACAAAGATCGAGAATTTTTTGTTCGTTGATTTTTATTTCCCCGTTTTTGTATTTTTTAAAATCTTTTGAGAAAGTTCGGACTTTTTTTGACCGAAGGTTTTTTAGTTCAGAAAATAAGAATATGTCAGCAGCTTGATCTATATTTCTAGCCCCTTCGGAAAAACCGATAGCCAAACAATGTTCTAGTTCCATTTTTCAAACCCCTTTAGTTGACCCAAAATGTTCAAAGTGTTCTCACATTTTATACTGTCAACTTGGATAGTCCTAGAATAGTTTAGTTCTTTGTCGATTCTTACACCTTCTTCCCTCCACTCGGGGAGCACGAAGTCATCAACGAAATCAAACCAGCCTTTTCTTTTTAATAATTCAAAATAATAATCCACATCTTCTTTTCGAGCTTCCAGAAGAATGTCGTAACCAAGCTCTTCCTTCGCGATCATCGTAATATATCTAAAGTATAATCCTTCATCACAAGACAGGCTGGATACAACAATCAAATTCATGTATAGTATTACACGTGAATAACTTAAAAAAGATATGTATGCTTTCTTTTGCCACTGAAGACATACGTTCTTACGCAAAGCCTATTTTTCGAAATAATAAAAGGTATTGTGAAAAACATGGTTACGATTGGGTTGAACACTGGGGGATTAGAGACGGGTCCAGACCACCAGCGTGGAGTAAAATCTTATATATACTGGATGAATTAGAAAAGGGGCTGCATGATTGAGTGTTTTGGATTGATTCAGATGCTATAATAATGGACGAGAGCACTAAATTAGAGGAGTTTATCGACGAAAGTAATATAAATGGTTGGTGGGAAAACGATAAATGCATCCATAACATTGGGGCGTTTAATGCAATTTATCATATGCATAATTTTAAAAAAGTAGAGTACAAGAAGGGTGACTTTGTTCTACATTTTGCCGGTATGAGCGCAGAAGGAAGGGTAGAGAAGTTAAAAGAATTAAGGCCAGATATTTTTTAAAAAATAAAAACGAATAAGTATAATATAATAATGAATAACGTTTTAGTCACTGGAGGAGCCGGATTTATAGGTAGCCACATCGTCGATGAGCTTATAGACCGCGGGAAGAATGTCACCGTTATAGACAACGAGTCCTCTGCCGCAAATGATCAATATTATTATAATGATAATGCGACTTATTTTAAATATGACATCGCTGACTACAATAAGATTGGTTATCTTTTTCGAAATTATCCCCCAATAAATATAGATACAATTTTTCACCTAGCGGCAAGGTCAAGGATTCCATACAGCATAGAGCAACCGATAGAGACTTGCCAAATAAACTATATGGGAACTCTTAATATCCTAGAAATGGCGCGGCACTATGGGGTTAAAAGAGTCATATTTTCTTCAACTTCTTCTGCTTATGGTTTGAAAAATGAGGCACCCCAAAGAGAAGATATGGAGGTTGATTGTCTTAATCCTTACTCTGCGAGCAAGGTTGCAGGAGAAAACCTTTGTAAGATGTACTATTCCCTCTATGGCTTGGAGACGGTTATCTTTAGATATTTTAATGTTTACGGAGAAAGGCACCCACTAAAGGGTTCGTACGCTCCTGTTGTCGGAATATTTGACAGACAATCTAGCAACGGGGAAGCGATGACTATTGTGGGAGACGGACTACAGACGAGAGATTTTACATACGTTAAGGACGTTGTTCAAGCGAATATGCTTGCGGCTGAATCGACAAATGAAAACGTGGTGGGCGAAATCCTTAATGTTGGCACGGGGAAAAATTACTCAGTCCTAGATATTGCCAACATGATTGGAGGGGAATACATCTTTACAGAGCCAAGAAAAGGAGAGGCGAGAGAGACCTTGGCAGACGTTAATAAAATTAAAAAATTATTAGGCTATAAACCAAAAACCGATTTAAAAGATTGGATTGAATCACGAGGAGATTAATATGGGGAAAAAACATTATTACGATAAGAAAAAGAAACTAAGACCAGATGGAACCGTTAACGCTGGAGTCGGAAAGAAAAGACCTCATCACGCCAAAATTGGCAAGAAAGGCGTAAAGACCGAACACCAAAGAAAACAGGCGGAAATAGACAGGATACATAATACTCCAAACAAATATCAAACCCCTGTAAAAAAAATGGGTGAAACACCGGATGGACGCTCAGAAGTATATGAGTGGTACGAAGACAATGGCCACGAAGATCATATTCAGAAAAAAACAGCCTATAGAATTAAAGATGAATCAGATATGCCCTTTATGCTCAACCCTCCGAGTAAAAAATATCAAGAAAATTTTACCGAAATCTTCGGAGAAAAAGAACGAGGAGTTAACGTCAAGGGCGGATACAAAAAATTCAAAAAGACCTACTAATGAACGGTAAAGGTGACAAGCCAAGGCCTGTAAACAGGGAAAGGTATGACGAAAACTTTAATGAAATTTTCGGGCCTAGGATTCCTTGGTGGGAAAAACGAAAAAAGTTGTTGACAAATAAAAAAAATCCTCTATCATTAAAACATGAGGATGAAAGAAATAAAAAACGGTAGCCTCTACTTCAATTTCAACAGAGGAAGAGTAGAGCGAGTTAGAAGCAAGATGAACTCTTCGTCAGTGATGACTTCAGCGCCACACACAGATACCCTTTTAGGAGCAAAGGCTTCTGATTTGCGTATGGCAACGAATGATGAAGTGTCGGAGTATAGGCAAGAAAGCGAGTTAGTACACTCTAGTTAAGATGCAAGTAGTAGTAATTTACAACCCAAAAAAGAAGTGCTTGGAAGTCAAGGGCAGGAAAGAGAATGCCCGTTACGCCGATAAGCCAGCGGTACTTAAACGTACCCACGCTTTAGAAATGGGAGAAGTTTCCATTACTAAGCAAACACTTACTGGAAAAGTAGACTTAGACGACATTCACTCTTTAGAAGAAAAGAAAACTCCTCGCCCAAAGTGGAAGCACCAAGTGAGAGTTAAAAGACAGAAGGGGAAGACCCCCAAACTTGTAAATTTAAAAGACGGGAAAGATATTGATCAATATAACCCCAGAGTTTTCATAGAAGATTCTAAAATATTTGTTCTTTAAAAAATTATGAAAAAATACATAATTAAAAGAATTGAGAAGCGTTACGTTGACTATACAGTAGAAGCTAATAGCGACGAAGAAGCTTACAACATCGTCGAGGTCGATTATGATGAGGATAAAATTTTGTCTATCGATCTTGGCGAGGAATGCGTAGACGAAGCAAAACTTGGCTTAGAACAAGTTATTGATCTTGAAGCTCGCGCAAAAACTGCTCATGAAATGTGGGGGCCGAATGGGCTGATGCGAGCAGACCGAAACTAATTTATTGTTCTTTTAAATAATTTTNCTGGTTGATCGCCAGTNAAGGGTGTGACCGAATAAACTGCTGTCGCGGCAGTTAAGGTACAGNGCTNGTNNGCAGGAGATTACCGTCTCTNGGGGCTTACAAGGGCTGGTTCAAAGTAGGGTTTCATCACGAAACTCAAGCTGTGACCCCGAAACGATGGAGGTAAATGAGATTCCTTCCACCCACTAATTTTTAATTATATGAAAGAAAAATTTTTTAAATGCGATTGCCTTAGTGAAGGTATCCTTCTTACTAAGTTCCCCGAAGAGTCACAATTTTATTTTAGTTATTGGAGAGAGGGCATCACTCCGATGAAGTTCAGTTGGTGGATGAGGCTGAAATTGTGTTATTTAATCCTGCTCAAGGGTAGCCACTACGGAGATCAGGTTATTTTGGACAAAGAAGAGGCGGAAGAGTTATCAATTTGGATAAACAAGAGACTCCTTGAGGACCGAGTGGCAAGCAGTCGGAAAGCTCTAGATTCTAACGTCCGCAAAAGGGCAGAAGTGCCAGAAAGTCAGTACGGAGATCAATGACCCAGTTAAGAGCGAAGCAAAAAGATATTGAAATGGTTCAGAGAATCATTGATGATATATATGGGGTCATAAAGATTCCCTTGTCGAGAAAGCTTAAGAGGATTATAAAAAAAGAGAATGAGAAAAAAGCTAGAATACGTTAAAGACTTATTTTTTGTTGCGTTTTATGGTTTTTTGTATTTTGCTCAAGCTATTCTCTGTATTATTTGGCACGCAATGAAAAAATTAGTAGGAAAATGAAGCTAAAAGTTCCAACCAAGATAGAAGTCAAGGACTCAGAAATTCATGGGCTGGGGGTGTTTGCGACAGACTCCATCAGGGAGGGCGAAATAATTGAGGAGTGTCATCTAATTACTCTCCCCATTGACACCGATACGCCAGCAGATTTACTCATAAATTACAGATTTAAGTGGCCGCAGGGGCGTCCAGATTGGCGCGAGATTCTTCGTGATAGGAATATTAATTTTGGAAGCGGAGAGGCAGAACAGGTGGTTATAAAACTGGAGCTTGAGAACGGAAACTCTATAGAAGCGACTCTCCCCAAAGAAGGAAATGTTATTCCCTTGGGTTATGGATGCGTTTATAACCATAGCCATAATAATAACGCTAAATGGATAAACCACCCTAAATGTAAAGCATTTCAATTTATGGCCATTAGGAACATAGAGATTGGTGAGGAAATATGTACAAACTACGGAGACGCTTACATGGGGTCTTCCCTTAACCCCATAGATGTGGTAAAATAAAAAATGAAAACACTACAAATGAAGACACTAAGCGAGGAAGGCATCTCAAGTGTGTCATCCTCGTTCGGCAACCTTCCTGAGACGGATCATAAAGATGGGAAATTCAGATTACGCCGCTATTCCGTAGTTGAGGTTCGCACTACTTTTTGGGACGCAAGGACAGAAGTCGAATTAACCCGTTTACCCCACAGAGAGTTTGAGCAAGACGAAGAACTTAACAAGTTTCAAGGTGGCGATGTTCGTGATTTTGAAGAAATAGAAGACGAAGTATTAGAAAGTGAAGGTATGAAAGAAATTTGCCTCGCCTTTAAGGAAGCGAACAATTTAATAGATGGGCAGGAAGTTGAAATACATCAGATGCGAGTTATTACCTCGGGGAGCGAACTGTCAGAGAGTTCTCCGGAAGGAGTGCATCAAGATGGTTTTAATTATATCGCTATGGTTGCGGTCAATCGTCACAATGTTGATGGTGGAGAGTTGCTTGTATTTGATAATCCGGGTTTCGGAGAAGAGGCTCGACCCTTCTTCTTCAAAAGGATGGCGGCGGGAGAAATGGCTATACTTGATGATACCCATTTGTGGCATAGTGCTGTCCCACTTAAAGCGATAGATGCAGAAGAGCAGGGGTACACCGATTGGTTGATCCTATGTGCTAATTTAAATCAAAAAATAACAGATGAATAGAAGAGACTTTATTAAAGCGGTGCCAGCGATTGCAACCTTACCTGCAATTGCCTCGGCAGAGGACGGAATAGATGAAAAAGTTTTTCATGGTATAGCTTGTTCGGGCAATTGGCCCTATCGAGTTTATTGTTACGAGCGAAACCAAGGCGAGTGGGTGTTCAAGGAAAATGCAAGGGGCAGCTTTGCTTCCGAGAGGGAGTATATGACATTTGAAGAAGAAGATCAAACTTGGAATGGTTATTGCGGGTTTATGTATGATGGCGTTTTACATTTCCAAACATTTGATGATGCTA
>NZER01000059.1 GCA_002690445.1 Candidatus Pacearchaeota archaeon | reverse complement strand
GCAACAAGGCCATCAACCTGAATTAACTCTTTTATTCTATTCCATGTAAGTTCGTATTTCATTTCTCTTATCTCCATAAGTTGTTTTAATTAACATCTAAAGTTCGGGCTAAATACTAATACAATGCAACAATAAGATGCATTATTAACGAGAAGTATAACAAAAAGGGGGGTTGGTCAGACCCCCCTCCATGTATCTATCCGTCAGCGAGTAACAAGGAGAGTAGGTTGAGGATAGCTACCAGACTTCACGAAGTTTACATTGAACGCTGTAAAGTCCAGGAGCCGTTTGTTGGAAGGAAATATCTTTAGCAAATTTACATATGGCAAATTCCTGGGCATCAAGATCAGGCTGGAAAATAAAAGGTAAATTAGTTCCTACGATATTCCACACGCGAGTAAAGAAATCATCTGAACCCATGAGAGTTTGGTCTTTTTGGTCAAGTATGTCGATTGTATCAGTAAATTGATCTGTATTTACAGCATAATACTTAGGTAATAAATTCTCCTTATCAAGAAAAGAAAATGACAAGTCCCAGACTCTGCGTAATTGTTTTACTGGATGTGACAATGGGCCAGATACAGCATAACCTGAAGTGCCCCAAAGTTCCCAGGCAGCAACATCGCCATACCACGTTGGTGGCTGTCCCATTTTATTTGAAAGTGACGATCCACCTCTTGTTTCTATTGTTTTTGTATTTGTTTCATAACTTAATTTCAAATTTAAATCTGGAGAATGAGGTGCATTCCAATAATTCCCGATCATGCAAGTGCCCACATAACTTATTGCCGGATTTTCCACAGTACCATCTGCATTCACCGAAGTCATGAATTCAATGTCTACTGCTCCACCCGAAGTTTCAGTAAGAACCGCATCTCCAGTTACTGGATCAATATATGACCATCCAGCAGATGCAGGAGACAGGTCATAAGTTGCAATGCTATATCCATTTTTAGGTGCTTTTGCTTGATTTTCACCATGTACTAGAACATTGTAATAAATATCTCCAACATTAACTGCATTAGGATTTGTATCATTTTCAGTAGTAGCTGCCCCAACTTGCCATCTGCAACTTGTTTCTGCTAAATTATGACCTAATAAAGCTACAAATGATTGCGATGTTAAAAAATTCTTTGATTGAAATAATAAAGAATGATTGAATCCGGCAGTACTACCTGGACTTGTAACTTGCACGGAATCAACAGGTAATGTAAAAATCATTTTGTGCATTAATTCATGTCCAGTAGTACCTCCCCAGGGCTGACTAATTCCATTTAAGTGTAGCCATTCAAAAATATTAACATAAAATCGTGGGCGTGTTACGGCTTGATAGGACATTATTTTATTCTCCTTTTATTTCCGCCTAATGCTAATGCCTGTGGAATGTTCTTTGGATTTTTCGTTGGAAGTAATTTATCTCTTATATTTCCATCTACCATTTGTTTAATAAATAATTTCTGTGATTCTTTTGTATGCTCACTACCTGTCATGCATCTACCATCCTCTAAATGAATATGGTATGCTCCAGAATATAAAGAGCCATCACTTAGATATAATTCTTTCTTTGAATATTGGTTTTCAATTATATTTACATTTACTGTTGTTTTTTTAACTTGCCTTTTATACTGATAATCAGCAATTAAATCGTTAGCATTTGTTGTCATGTCCTCTGCATTAGACTCCATGATCTCAGGATGATTCATCACCTTTTTTATTATGCAAGGTAATTGTTCAGCATTACTATCTGCAACTATGACAGATTCTATTCTTATTTCACCTTCATAAGTAAATAAGCATCCAAGTGTTCCTATTCCTATGGGGAAAATCATGATGGCATTATGTTTTGAAATCAAGACAAAATTATCGCTACAAGTTTTAGTAATACTAGCTTTCACAATGCCCCTGATTTCTATGCCTCTAATATCATCAGAGCCTTCAATAATACAATCTCCGTTTCCATAAAATAGTTTAAGCATTATAGCTCCTCACAAGTACCCGCTAAAGAACAATTTGCAAGTGCTACGAGATCAAGGATATTCCAATTCCCATCGCCATTCATGTCACCAACATACGATGTAAATACACTATCACCACAATTCTGTGCCAATACACAATTTGCAAGGGCCACAATATCTAACACATTCCATGCGCCATCGGCATTCAGGTCACCAAGATTCAAGTCCATGTCATCCCAAAAAAACTTTATTGTCCATTGCAAACCCGGAATTTCATAATAATCCTCTCCTGCTGTAATTTTTAATTTAGAAATCGCAGTTATTGTATTTATTTCCTCATGATCTTCTGGTAAAATAGGAAGCTGATTAAATAATATCTCTGTTTCAAAGCCATCCGTGGTATATACATCTTCATCTGTATAAGAAAATGAACTTGTTGCAGGAATGCCACCTGCTTTAAAGTAGTAATGCTCAAATATCGAGTCATTTTGAAATGTAGGTTCATTAGGAATAAAATAATATTTTAGCCTCATTCTAAATCCACCATTGTTTAATTGAAAATCATAAAAATTCTGATCTATTCGCATAAAAAGATCAACCAAAGACCCTATGGTAACTGATCCAATGTCAGTAAAGACATCAGTAGATGTTTCTACCTGTATATTGATCGAGTGTAAGGCGTGATAAACTACATTCTCCCATGAACATTTATCATATCTGTATATTACAGGAGTTCCACCTCCCAAATAATATGCCTGTGCAGATGCGATCACAGCATCATAATTTTCAGCAGTATCAATAATAAATACATCATCCCCTTCCAATGCTTCATCACCAGCATAATTAGTAGAATAATCTACTATGTCATCATCTCCGCCAGTAGGATTAGTTTCAAAAGGACATAAATCTGCTGTGAAATTGTCCGCCAATACACAAGTATTGTCATCTGTATTAGCATTTTCATCATAATTCCACGCATCAGAATTAGTGCATCCAAATATAGTTCCCCTTGTAATAGGAGTATCTGATAAATTATGAAGCTGAACCATCTCCAGATCCACATAATCTAACGTCTTGTTTGTTTTTACGCACATGAATAGTGGAAATACTTGCTGCCCATTTACTTTATCACCAATAGTAGCTCCATCATCCAGTAAATTATCCCAAGTATAATTAATGTTGTAAGGCAAAGCACCATTCCCCAAAATTTTATCAAATGTCAATAAATTTCCTACCTCAATTCCTAAATAAGCAAGTCCAACCCGCAACTTAATGATTAAATGAGTATTGCAATTCCAATATAAAAGGAATTTAGCAAGATTTTCCGCAGTAGTTTTATCAGTTATGTATTTGCCACGCTTGTCATCCATAAGCGTAGATTTATTATGGTCATCATCTAAATCATAAAAGGAATTTAAATATAATCCACCTAATTGTGTTAAGTCGCTAACATTTAATGACACTTCATCTAAATGCAATTCCTGTGCATAGTCCCAATTATATTGCAGAGTTAGTCGTGTTATTACAGCCTCAATTTTGCTGCGACCATAAGAAAATGAAATGGCATCGTCTGCTGATATTCGTATTGACCCCTCAATTTCTGAATGTACATATGATTGTTTGACATGTTCATACACCCAATTTCCCATGTTATCAAAGCGTGGTATGTATGGCGTTCCCGCTGCTATTTGCTGAAATAATTTCTTTGCAGATATTTTATCTGTTATGGTAAAATCATATAACCAGTCTGCATATTCTGCAATGCCCGTATTCTGCACAACATGCATGTCCTCATTAACATCTATGTCTGTTCGCATTATGCTCGACATTATTTCAGGAGCCTTCCTGATTCCACCTTCTCTACCAGTTATGTTAGAATAATATTGTCTATTTAGTATGTTATCTATTAATAATTCTTGCCAAACGTGAAACTCTTTAAAGTCTATATTTAGCCAACGATCGTCTGATACACCATAGCCAGTAGTTGCTGTGCTTACAGCATACATTCCAGGAATGCAAACATAATATGATACAGCATCAATACGAGTTTGATTATCGTGCGACCCAGTACCAGTTTTTAATTGAACCATGGGATGGTCACGTTCTGCATAAGGCTCGTCACCATCATAATTTGTTATGGATGGAGTCGCATTTGCATATGCTTCAGCAGATTCATCTGCATTTGATACATTACTCCAAATAGCAATATCTTGCTTTATATCAGAACCATGAAACCAGGGGTGGATATTATCATCGTTAGTTGTGTCTCTTTCAATTTTCATTAATAAATATGTATTTAAGGCAGGTATGGAAGTATCTGCACCAGTCACTTCGTGTTGAAATTTTATGGTCTTATTGGCAAATGACGTATTTAATTGTATTTTAAATTCAAACAAAACATAAGGCGTATTTCCTATTGATGCCTGGAGTCCCATTTTATTATAACCTTGAATTTTAANTTGTGTTCCTGGATTATTATCTGTAATCCTTGACAAGTCAGGATAGTNGGCAGTCTCACCGGGNNACCATGCCGGATCAGTANANNCATGTTGAACNNAAAAATATCCATTNTCANNATCAGTAATATTCATTATAAGTTTTGTATCTATTACTGGTGCTATTTGCCAAGACTGTACAAAGCCTTTGCGTACCTGGTTGGAGGATGCTTGTAAATCAATTCGATTAATTTTGTCCCTGTTAGTATGTATCCTTACTTCAGAATGTAATCCCTCATTATCCTGGTGTGCAAATTCATTAATAGACATATATTTATCTTCAAAAACATATAGAGGACTTTCTCTGAAAGTTAAATTAGTGCCAAATTCGTGCAATATGTCATCAGCCATGATAATACTTGTATCATAATCAAAATAAATTGACATTAAAGCACCATCATTAATGCCTTCCTCCTTTAATGCCATGACACCAGGACTTCGCTTTACCTCGCCATACACCATGGGATAATATTTGTTACGACTAAATTCAGGTACATTATCACCTGTGCCAACATTATGAGTAGGAAGTTCTTTTTGTAATAACTGCTGACTATTATCTTCAATAACAAGTTTACATTTATCTTCATTCATTTCATATCTACGGACAATGCCATAAAATATCTGCAAGGCATCATTAGGATTGCCAGCATAGCCTGTCCAGGCAACATCCCATGGTCTATCATAAAGTTCAATGCTATTTGAAACAGCACTTGCCCAATATATTCTACACTCTGTATTTATTAATGAATCTTCTACATAAGGACTATCCGTAATAAGATCAGAAAATCTAATCCCATCATATAAATAATTAGATATGGATAAATTAATTGATGCTATTTTGTAGGAGCTTTTATGGATAGAGATGGATTCTTTAAGCGAGGGAATGGATAATAATAATGGCAGAGTAGTTATCCTGCTGACAGGTTGATTCACATTTGAGTGTTGTTTATATTCTTTTTTATAATATAATTCTGCTTTGGATACGCTTAATGCAATTAAATTTGGTTCTGAACTGCCTTCTGTTTCGTATGCACCACCCAAGTGTCCCTGTACATAATCCGTTTTCCTAGTAAATACTACAACAGGAAATAGTGACGTACTCTGGGATTTAATTTCATTTGCTATGCCACTTGGTATAATCATTATGCCTTATTCCATTTGCCTAACGGACATTCACACTTATTAAATATTAATTTCAATTTCAATATGCAATTACAGATTCTACACCTGCGACCCTCTTTATGTTCGCAAAGATTACAAATATTCCGTCTCTCTTTATATATAATAGAATTAATCAACAAGCATTTCTCCTCGTCTGACAGCCTCACGAATAGCAGGTATGATACTATCTACAACTGTATCATCTACAAGTGGAGCAGATATGTTAAGTGTAATAGCACCACTAACAGGAGCATCGATTCCAGCAGGAGAACTCAAAGGTGTCACGCTGACACGTTCCTGACCGCCCGGATTATCTCCGACCATCATCATCTGTGGCCCAGATGTAATAAAATCTGCACCAGTAGCAGCCGATCTGATTGAATCCTCAATCTTTTGAACATTAGCAAGACCCATAGCTACAACTCCAGCAGCCGATAAAAGATTAATAGGAAATGGGCCACCTTCTCGCATTGCCTTGTTTGCAGATGCCCAAGTATCCATAACAGCCTGTGCCTGTGCAATCCTGCCCTGTGCTTTAGCAAACTCCCTACTTTGCCCCAATGCAGCACCCATACCACTTAATAGATTTTTCCTTGCTGTTTCTTTTTGTTTACTTAATAATTCTGATGCTTTTATAGCCTTTGTTTCTGCATCTGTTACAAGACCTACTGAATTTGCTAATTCTGGATATTTTTCTATTAAACTTGCAATTAATTCTTGCTCTAAATTATAATTATCCAACGATGCTTGTTGCTTTAGTGCATACGCTTCAAGGGCTACTGCATTCTCGTCAATTACCGGGCCAAGAGCAAGAACCGATGGTGCAGGCATATCTACAAGCAACATATTCACATTGTTTAGCTGTGTTTCTAATGATGATAATTGTATTACCAACCTTTCCATCTCTTCACGTTCTGCTTGTGTAGCCTGATTCATTGTGCCAAAATTGGCACCTATATCAATAGTAGCTGAATTTAGTTCGTATATTTCTTTCTTTGTGGTATTAATTGCCGCTACAAGTTTTAACTGGTCTTGCTCACCCTGTATTGTTTTTTGGTCAAGTGACTTCAAGGTAAATAAGTACCGATCTACTGCTTCTGCCGCACCAACAAAAAGTTCAGCAGCCCTGATAACAGTAGGGCCTAATAAATCACCTAAAGATACTGCAACATCTGCAGCAGCAGTAGCAACTTGTGCCATTGCATCTTTTGTAGTGAGTTCCTCCTCACCTAATTGGGCAACAAGGAAATTAGCTTCAGCCATAGCAGCATTTACAAAAGCAGTCTTTCTTTCTTGATCTGTAAGCTGTGATACTGACTTACCAACAGATTCTGCATAAACTTTATATGATTTATTAGTATCCACCATTATGCCAAGATTGTCCAGCATCAGTTTAGAATTGTGAACGCATAAACCATTTGCAAAGAAGTTTGCTGTTTCTGGAACAGTTAAATCATAAACCTCTTCTTCACCAAAAGAGTTAATTGAATGTATTTCAGAATATTCATCATCTATATTTAATATTTTTGAACCACCACCCAATTCACTTAAATATTTCCACCCATTATTAGTTAAATATCTATGATTGTCTGTAGATTTTATATATTTCCCATCTTTGAAGGTGACAATATATGTTTGATGGATACCATTATTATGAAGATGAGTTACCTCGGTTTCTATTATTTTACCTTCTTTATACGATAAAACAATATCACCTTCTTTTATATCAATTATCTGTTTTATTCCATCTTTTGTAGAAATAAAAGAATCGGATGTTAAACATTGCCGACCCATACCAGTTACAAGTGAATCAATAGACTGAACTGTATCAATACCAAGTGACTGCCCAAGTCTTTGAGCAACATCAAACATTTGTGCCATCTGATCTTCACTGTCGGTTATACCAAGTAACATAGCAGCATTGGCTTTTTTCATAAGTGTAAGACTATCTATGGTTCCATCGGTTGCAGACTTAAATTTCTGAAATGCTGAAGATGAAAACCCTGCTGACTTTGCAAGATTATCAAATCCTCTCTTTACACCTTCCATTTCCGCAGATAATTGTATGGATTTTTTAACCCCCTGCATCACAACAGCAACGGAAGCCGCCTGAATAGCCATCCTTTTCATTGAACTGGTTACTGCACCAATATTACCAGCAGCTTTCTTTGCACCTTTTTCTTTTACATTAATGAAAAAATTAGGCATTGGATTTCTCCTTATGTTTCTTTGCTATGCAAAGATTATATTCCTGCTCTATTATCAGGAAATCATCTACTACATTAGGGGGTGTTTCTTTTAGGGAAGGATAAGGCGGACAGCTAAACTGCTTACAGAAATTGTATTCCTTTATGCGTATCTGGCAATCTTCATCAAGCAATAGACTGTGATCTGCAAAACGGAAAGATTGTTCATATATTGCTTCGCCCACATTAAATCCTTTTTCTTCTGCTTCATCATATAGCTTTATAATTTCGTCATACACATCCGTTATATCCTTAAATTCGGACTTTTTACGATTACTTGGACATACTGCTACATAAGGGAACGATATACCTGTATAAGCACCTTCACGGAGGTTATTATGGCTAATCCATACATTGATTCGCAGTAATGCATCATCTATTTTTTTTTATTGATTTCTTCCGCTATCTTTAATGCAATTACTTCAATCTCATCTTTTGAAAGATTAAAAATCTCTTCCTCACTTAAAGTAGTCGCAACATCCAAAATATCACAGTAGGCATCAAACATCCAATATCCATTTTTTTCTGATGTTCCTTTTCGGAATGCACTCATAATAAATTTCCGCGTATCCAGATTCCAATTCTTGGTAGTAATCTCTACTTCCTTGAAATCTGTTCCCTCTACTGGTTTTACTTTTATTTTGTCAGTCATTATGCGGCAGTCGCTATTGATACAACAGTTGATGATGTAGCCCCAGAATAAACACACCTAAATGGAACAACTTGTTTCCACCCATCTTCATCAAAATTAATACTTGTTTCATCAATCATACAATCTGGAGCAGTTATATGGAAAACCCCAGTATCAAGTGAAAGAATTGCACCGTCTACTTTATCAATGGCATCTACAATTTCGCCATCCCTTGAACAAGTAAGTGACCCAGTAACTTCATAACCACCTACAGCATAACCAGCAGGTCGAAAACTATTACCTTGATCAAAACTGATCCGTGTTACAGGTCTACTTATATTAAGGTCAAAGCTATACAATACCAAGTCTTCCCCATCAAGTGTCTGTGCAGTTGTCATATCGTGCATATTAAATATCGTAGTTTGGGCAGTAAGAAGCGTATGAGTTCCTCCAGTAAATGTTAGTGTTGCTTCCGTAGCTGCATAGCCAGTTACAAATGTAGCAGTACCCATTACAATACCACCATTTGATCCAACATCTCCGGTCATAGTAAAAGATGTACACACACAGCTTGTGAAATACATATCTGTACCAAGTCCTGCGTGACCAGCATTTTCGAACCATATAGTCACAGGTGTAATATTGGCTACTCCGTGTTTAATGTGACTTTGCACTTCCGTTGGCATTGATCCAAGTAAAGCATTAGGTGTAGCCCCATCCCCAAACAATGCCAAGCAAACACGGTCAATAGCCTGTGCCGAACAATGAAAGGTCAAAGATATTTCGTGCATCCTGTCGTGTTTTTGCTGCTTTACCATTAAATCACTTTGTGTCATACCACCAATACCACTTCTAAATGGTGCAATGCCCAATGTATGCTTGTTAAGTTCTGTAAATGAATATTCAGTAACAGGCATTTCTAATGTAGTGCCATCAGCAGCCGTTGCTGTACCGGGAGTTACCTCTGTTCCAATTACAACCGATGAATTTGTTCCTGTTTGAAAAGTTACACTTTTAGCCATTACTTATCTCCCTTTTTAATTTCTGATAGACATTCTTTTAATTCTTTTGATAGTGGCAATAAGCCTTTAGATATTTCTACCACCTCACCAGCTATTAATTTCAAATGTGTTGATGCACCCCCAAGTGCCAAGAAATTATCTTCATTTGATAATTCTGAATATTTTGCTTTAGCCTTGCATTTCATAATATCCCCTTATACTAAATTAGTTCTATGTAAACATTTCCAATCCCACACAACAATATAAACATCCTCATCATCACCTGAATTTAATTCTGTACTTTCTGCTCGACAATTATAAACTTGCTCTGTTACAGAATTTTCATTTGTGTATGTCATAGACGTATTGTCGTGTATTAAAGATTCTACCCTTGAAACTGTCCTCATAATATGATCCAATGTTGGCTCTTTAATACTAGACTCTAAAAGATGATACATTATTTCTATGCTAAATTCTCTTATTTCTTGTTTTATTGTATACTCTACTAAATCACTACTCGCAGGATTTAATTGCAAATATTGATTGCCTGCCTTTGCATCAGTATGCCCCCTATATACAGGTAAAGCACCTTTGAATTCTGATCGTAAAACACTCTCTAATTTATTAATAATGTTCTTCCAGTTGTTAGTAAAAGTTGTAGCCACTAAATTCCATATCCTCTGCGAGTAAGCTGTATTGAACCAGATTCAGCATTGCTAATCTTTCTTGTTTCTGAATAGACTTCCACCTCCCATAAATCGTTTTGTGTCATACTTGCACCTTGAAACCTGCAATACCAACCACCATGTATATGTTGCAATCCACCTGTAACCTTTATATCTGTTGTTTCAGAGCCAAACAGCTTATCACTACCATAATATTCTACCTTTACGATTGCCACTCCGTATGCACCCGTCGTTGTACAGGTAATGCGAAGCAAATCAAATGCCTGACCTGAATATGCCCCACCCGTTTCAATTATGTCCATACTGCCTGACTTTGTAATAGCTCTTGGTTTGCCCTGACTATCATCAGCGTCTACTTCAAAGGACAATTTATATTCACCCTTATTAAGTCTATCTATTAACCCAGAACCATCCATATTTGATACCAGGTTATTATAATAATCAGCATCTTCTTGGTTATTATTAGTCCGCAGCAGATTGGCAGCACATAAATAGCAAGTGGATTTAATTATGATCGCATCATATTCAGGTGCTGATGATATATGAGTTGTATTGGCATCATATTGCGTATATTTTGGTATTGGAGTTGCATACCTGCGATCTAATAAATTATTCAATTCCATAGAGGCATTCACAAGCATCTGGTCAAAGTAAGTAGCATTATCAATACCAGCTTCCATTACTAAATCGGCAGGAGATGAAGCATCATTAAAATAATATGTAGTATCTAATGCAGAATCATAATACCATTCACCATTCACATTTACAACACCACTATTAGCCTCTGCATCACCTAAATCTTCTCCGTCAGCGAATAACAAAGTCACAAGCCCAGTATTTCTTGCTAAATATAAATTGGATGTTCCAGTTGTAATCCAACCAAACACCTGATGCTTGGTATCGAACTGACTATAAGAAGGGTAGTACATTTCGAGGTCAGATTGATTTGCGTAGCGAAAATCAGTAGCCATTAATATCTCCTGCGTTTAGGTTTCTTCATTGGTTTCTTCTTCTTATATTTTGATTTTGGCATATTATCTTCTACTTTTTGCAAACCTTGCTACAGTTACTTCTCCGCTTTGTTTCTGATTTGTCACATTACCATATATTGCCTTTAATGTATTCATCTTTGCACTATCTGTTGCATCTTGTTTTCCAGAAAAGGCTGATGTATGCAAACAACTGATGACAAATTCCGCATTGACAGGCCCCTGAAACGATATAGCCCCAGTTTCGTAGTTCACAGTTCCAACGCATCCTGCTCCCCTTAAAGCACCATTTCCATCATCGTAACAAAAGGCATT
>NZER01000058.1 GCA_002690445.1 Candidatus Pacearchaeota archaeon | reverse complement strand
TACCACCTGCAGGATCGCCACCTTGATCTCTTAAACTTTCAAACGGATCTTGACCGCTCATTTGTCCGCCCGGCATCCAATCTCTAAAATCCCATCCCATAACTTTACCACTTTGAAGCGCAGGATTATCCATATTGCCAGATATTAATTTATCCCATAGTTCCATTCCACTTACTGGATCACCTTCGCCATATCCATATTTACCAGTTTCAAGTCCTGCAAGGTATTTTTGAGAAGCATTTTCTATGACCTGCTCATCTGATAATGCAGGTCCTTGATATTGTCTTTGCTTATAATCGTTTGATAATTGTTCATATGCGCTAACAGGCATATCTCCAAAAAATTGTTCCGCAGTTCCCGGAGTGCCTTGTATGCTACCATTACCTAATATACCTTGAATCCATCTTTCAAAAGCACTTCCTATTCTTGAAAAAATACCTGCTCCGCTTTCTCCAATACCAGTCTCACTAGGCTGAAAAGGATTATTTTGCACAGGAGACGAATAACCACCATAAATATTAGCATTAGGATTAAATCCACCCTGAAAATTTACTGGATTGCTGATCGGCCTTGAAGGAATATTTAATCCTGTTGATGATGAACCCGGCTTAAATCTACTAGGTGAAATACCATAACTGGAAAGAGATCGCGAAGGAATCGGAGAATATTTTTTTGCACTGAAATTAGGCGATCTCGAATAACTCGTATTTGATGTAGGTTTTTTATAACCATAAGCTCCTAAAATTGCCATAACTACCTCCTTTCTTAAGGTCTAGGCTTTTTGACTCTATAATAATAAATAAACTTAAACAGTTTAAAGTGTTCATTTGAATTCCCATTGTTTCCTATTTTAAATTGTATATACTTACTTTGTCCAGATAATCCTTTTCCATCTGAGATTACAAGTTTAGTTTCAACACCAGATACACCGCCAAATGCTGTAACAGGGTAAAAACTATTTACAGGATAAAAACTAGGTATAGCTGTTGCTGATCCAGAAATATTCGGATTAAGGCTGATTGTTTTTTCCAACCATCCTGCAGTAATAACTGCTCTGAGTTCCTTTCTATACCATATATATAAATCCCAATCACCGCTTGCTTCTGCTTCTATGAAGAAAAACTTGTGACGCTTTCGAGACTCTGGCATACCGCCTGCAAAAGGCGCAAGTATTATATGCGAATCAAACGGCTGTCCGTTATCATTCCAGACATCATCATTAGGCCACTTATAAATTTGACCATCCTGAGCCGATGATCCTATTATAAGTTCAAGCTGAGAATCAGCATCCACATCACCTACTGTATATGAAGCAACCTGACCGAATTTTCCAGTCTGTATAGTCCAGTTCTTATTTTCAAAATTATAAAGGAATGTAAAGTTATTCTGGGTAGCGCTGTCCTTAGGAAATGATATTACATACTGCTCATTAAATACTGATGCGCATGATTTATCAGCATAATCCCAATTTATAGCTTTAAATGTATCACCGACCTTAGCACTCAAAGGCGTTACGTCTATAGTGTTTTCATTGGAAGACATGAGTACCCTGTTGAGAGTATAAAGTCCATTGTATGATAAAAAGATCATATCCTGTCTGGCATGCTTTAATGTATTTCTGGCCACACATCCTGCAGTCTGCGAAACTACACTTACTGCCATTGTAGATATAGTCTCACCAGTGATCTTATAAATTTTGCTAGGCATAAATACATAAACATCATCAAAGTATTCTATCAGTGCATATATAGACTCACCTGTATCTGGAAGTGTAATAAAATTATCTGCAGGACATTGTTCTGGATATGTGCTTTTACATATATAAACAGTAGTAGGTTCAGCAGTTTTAACTCCCCACACTGTAGCGCTTTTCTTTTTAAGAAGTCCAAAGGCAAAATCTAAAGTGACATAAGTATCTTCCTCACCTATCGATCCAAGATTTGCATCCTCATCATTGTCTACATATGTAGTAGTCACATTATCATCTATTGTAGCAACATAACGAAGATCACCATCGGAATCATCGCCCTCAGTCCTGTAAATCTTACGAGCAGTACATCCTGCAGCGCCAGTAGGTATGCTTGTCAATGCCATCTGGCCATAATATAAATCTATTTCATTCGATCTGGAACTTAAACTCGACTCACCTCTTACTCCATCAGTACCCCATACAAATGAAACTGCATATTTGTATTTTCCGTTCAACCAATGAAGATCAGGAGGCACAGCTCCAAGTGCAGAATCGGCAGTATCATCATCAGCCATTACTATAGTAGTATTATCAGCTATAGTGGAATGGAGATAAAAAATAACTCCGTAAGCTTTGGTCCTGTAGATTTTACGAGCTGTAGTGCCTGTAGGCCCTATTGGAATATTATCCAAGTCGATTTTCTTGTCAGATACGTCAATTCCTGTACTTGCAGGACTTGCACCAGACTCACCAGTAGCATTTACAAAAGTTGTTTTATATGAATAATTTCCTGTAAGACCTGTAGCAGAACCTTCAGTCGCGACACATCTATCAGAGGGTGCATTAATACTCAATGCAGCGGTACATGTAGTACCCGGTTTCGTGACTCCTGCAGTCCATGTGGATGATCCATCCCAAACCTGCATTGTGTCACCATCAGAAATTGCATAAAGGTTATTATTATAATTTATAAAATCAGGCGTAACAGTAGAACTGGCAAGACCAGTAAAAACGTCTACCATAGTATCTGTAGCTGTATCAAGATAAGCGATCTTATTAGAATATGAAGATATTAAATAATCTGTATCATTTACTTTAGCGAATTCTATCTGTCTATGCCTAAAGTTACCCGGAACAGTGGCAAAAATACTATCGAGGCCAGTTCGAGTTTCAACAGATCCTTTGCTATCCATAATAACATTTTGGCAGTAATAAAATGAATTAGGAGGAAGCATATTGATATCCAATTTATCTATATAGCCTTCTGAGAAATTGTCTATAACCATTCTCTGTTTCGGAGAAATGATATTTTCGTTTCTGGTTTCAACCCTTCTTCCCATGCTGAGTACCATTAATAGTCACCGCCCATTCCCATTTCATCTGTAACTTGCTGAGACTCCTGTTCTGATTTTACCATATCGTCAAAAAGATAATCAGCTACATCAAATGGAACCTCTGACATATACTGATTAAACACTCCAAATTCTTCTTCAACTTTTCTACACCTTGCTATAACCATTTTGAGAACTATATCTACTATCCTCTCATCTTCTATATCGAAGTTAGTATTATCGGCGCTCATCCATGTAGGTACCATGTAAGACCAGACATTCATTGTATAAGCATCATCTGGAACCGGATACAAATACACCTGATCATCAAATGGAAGATAATTTCTGGGAGTTCCCTCAGTAGTTCTATTAATACCTTTAAGATAATTCATGGTTTTGAGGTCCACCTGTCCTATATCGTCTCGTTTCATAAGTTTAACCTCAAAATGATTAGTAGGGAGATCATAGCTAACAGTGCTTGCCACTGTAGTTATCTCTCCATATCCTTCTAAACATTTAGTTATCTTAGCAACATTTCTTCCATATCTGTTTAGCCACAAATTAATGAAATCGTTATCCCAAGTAGGATCATTTTCATCGTCTTCTTCCTGAAGTTCTTCTCTGACTTCAAGTCTTAAAGCCTCTCTATCATAAGTTGACATAAATCCTCCTATCCATTATGAAAAAAACTTCCACTAGGCACTTGATACCCATCTTGCGTTTGTAAGTTCAAATGCCTTGCACCGATAAAAGTAGCGTCTCCCCCGTTATCTGCAATCTTAAAAGCATAATATCTATAGGCTCCCCAGTTATTGACAAGAATATATTTTGGATCTGCCTGATCTGCTCCTATGTGAGCATCCATAGTATTTTGCGATAAAGGAATTGTTGTCCAACCCTCATCATTACCATAGACTAAATCGTCAAATGTACCTGCACCAGTATTTGAACCCTGAAAGACAAAGTTATTAATTGCCCTCGTTACATCGCCACCCTGATGATGAGAACTCTCATAATATATTCTCCGTATAATCTTAGCTGTATCTAAGTCAATATGAAATCTTGTATTAGCCACTTCACCTACTGTGGTGTACCAGTTCGTATTTGCGTGGCTTCCAATTAAAGACTTAGCTGGGTCAGTTGCATCCCACGGTGTCTGGTTAGCATCGTGGTAAGTGGTAGCCTTTACGTGAGCCGTATCGTGTGTTGCTGGATATACTGCTGTGTATGCTACTGCCATTATGCTTCCTCCCCTGCTGCTAGACAATCCCACTTAGTATCTGCAGAATTATAGCATAAATCTATATAAGATGTCTTACTGGCGGTAGTAGCCACTGGAAGTGTGCCAATAAGAGTTCTATAAATAGCGTTCCATGCTAAAGTTTCTCCTGAGCCATCATCTTTAATCCTTATCCTTAATGTATCTCCATCTGCAGGACTTCCTGAAGGTATCCCAAAAGTTGCTCCTTCTGTAAGAGCTGTAATAGTATAATGTGTTCTCTGTGATGCAATAGCCGGAGTAGGCGTAGCGCTTGAAGCTATTGTGGAAGTAATTCTGCCTGTAGCAAGTTCTGTATTTACTTCGGCTGCTGTTCTACCTTCAATACCATTAGCTGTAAATCTAGCAAATTCACCATTATTAGGTGATCCATCCACTTCTAACAAATAATCATCAGCTATACCTATTGCCTGCTCTGCTAAAATATCAGTACCGATTTCAAGATTAAGATCAGCCTTAATTTCAGCATAGCTTCTTCCTATAACTGTATCTGCGTCTGAAAATTTAGCAATATCGTTTGCAACTGGTGTACCAGAAGTGTTTATCGTTCCAGTAGCATTAGCTTGTCTCATTTCTGCCATTGACATATCTGATCACCTCCTTATTTTTTACCCTTTATAAGCAACCAACTCACCTTATCTGCTGCTGTAGCAGTAGCGATATAGATCGGTTGCTTACTATTATCTATATCAAGTGATACAGACGCACCTATAGCTAATTGAAGGCCCGGATTACTTGACGGATGAAGTGAAGATCCTCCAATATTTATTGCTGTAGTATTACTAGCGTCTGCAAGTATTACTATGCTCAGAGTTTCTGTTCCATCAGGCAATAGCAATACTGCCATATTTGCTGTAGGACATGCTGTTTCGCCTGCATCAAAACCTGTACCAATAAGTGCAGGTTTATTATTTGCATCGATCCATAGTTGCTGTTTTGTATCTCCCATCATTTTCTCCTTAAATCATATTAAATATAAAAGATGCTCCTTCGATTACTGTGTAAACATAAAAACAAGCATCTACTGCAGCAGCGGCAGTCCACCCTCCATTCTCATACCCATAATTACCTCCATGCGAAGGTGCTGAACTATCGTATCCCGGCTCTACCTTATTACTTCCATTACCCCCTGTATAACCTATTGATATAAAATATTTAGTGCCTGCAACAAGTAAGTATCTATTTGCGCCACTAAAAAATAAATCTCTTAAAACAAATGAAGTTGTAAGTGTGGACACATCAAAGTTATTAGATGTTGCTAATGCACCACCAGTAGGTAGACTACTTGTTCCAAACACGCCAGTATGAGCATATAGTTTTGCAACTGCACTTCCTGTAGGGCTACCAGTTTTCCTTATATGAAAAGTTACCTTACCTAAATATCCTGCTGTACCAGTAAATGATTGCCCTACTTCTGCTTCATTAGCAGAAGATAGCGCTCCTTGACCATCTCTATTGGCTTCACTATAACTATCTACAAGTATATACATAATTCCCTATACATTCTGTCCAATTATAAAACCGTCATAAGTATCAGTTCCCGTACACTTAAAACCAAAAAGGTCTCGTTTACCACCAGTAGTTGTAAGCGTAGGTGCTGAACCCCCTGCCCACTTAATAGTCGTAAACCAAGTTACTGTCCTTGAACCACCACCATCTTGTAATATTGATATGATAAAAAACTGCCCATTGGTTTCATTTGATATGGCTATTGTGATATTTCCTGCTGGCATACTTATCTCGTGGTTGTTGCCTAAAGATACATCTAGTGTGGCGGTAGCTGCTCCTGCTGGATTATAGCCTTTAGGAGCGTGCGCCACAGCCCCTTCGTCATACGTTTTTACTGATGCTATAGTCTGATCAACAGCAAGCTGATTCATAGCAGCGGCATGAACTGTATCAACTGTATCGGAATCTCCAACTTTACCGAGCGATGCAGGAGCGATCCATGCAGGCGTATCTGTAGCAACATTAAGAAGTGTCTTGTCAGCGCCTATAGCTAATTTAGTAAGCGTATCAGCAGCACTGGCCACAAGAATATCACCCTTAGCTGTAACAATATCAAGCGCACCGCCATAAATAGCTTCAATAGCTTCCCACATTTTTACGAATATATCCGCAGAAATAGGATGCGATATCACCGCACCACTTGAATGTGAAGCTGCAGTAGTGCCATTATACCCTCGTTCAAGGGTAGAAAAATTATTAGCACCTTTTGTAGTACATTTGATTATTTCATTATCGATCTTTATAAGACAAGGACCACTTTCCGCATTTGTATTATCCGTAGTGTTTATCGGATCTGTCGCTGCTGAAATATCCCCATCCAGAATATCCGTATAAATATCATTAGGCTTAAATCTAAAACTAGGATATGCCATAAAAACTACCTCCTAACTTTAGTCTAGGACTATGATTTAGATACAGCTTTATCTTTCTTTTTGCCAGACTTTTTAGGTTTTTCAATTTCCTTAAGGTCAGCAAATTCTTCTTCTGTTGGCGGTGTCACAAGTGGATTGATATCTATCGGAGGAGGGGTAACTTTTTTAAAGTCTTTCTTCCTCTGTTTTTCCACAACCTTTTCTATCTTGATATCCCATTCTGGTTTAGGATCTTTTCTGGTATACATCTTAATCCTTTTTGCTTCCAACAATTTATCTTCTTTTGTCTTAGCATCCCAATTTCCGAGCCATCTTTTAGCGATTTTCTCATCCACTATAATAAACGACTCACCTTTAGGATCTGGATCAATAATATATTCCTCATTATCCCAAATACCCACAAAAGGTTCTGTACCAACATTCTTTAGCTTAACTAAAGCCATTGTATCCTCCTTATAATCCTAGACTATTATTCTTAATATATCGGCTGCAATACAAGCATCATCGCTAAATGATCTATGTCTCCACCGCCTGTAGCTATCTTAGCTGTTATGATATCGCCTTGTGCAAATAAAGCATCAGCAACAGTGCTAGTAATCGTAGCATCCTGTACTGTCACAGCTATTGTATCTGCTGTCATACATGCTGCAGATGAACTGGATTCGATCTCCAATGTAGCTGCAGAAGTTACAGTTTTACAAACATGCTTGACTGCCAAAAGCGTACACTCGAACGGACATATACCAATGACATAACTTGCAACAGTAGTAAGTGCATTAAGAATAAAATAATTCAGATAGATTCTGGACAACAATCCTGTAGGCATCCTAGCATTATGCTCGCTAAAAGTAGCCAGAAATACACTATCATCATCTACCCTATCAAAAGCAGGATTATCTGTCCCGTATTCTGTGTTTAATGGTTCTACCATTTTTAATCACTCCTTTTAATATAGTCCTCTTAATAATACACTAACGGCATCACCGACATCAGCAGCCACTACAACACCAAAGACCTGTTCCTCTTCGCCATCGGCCATTGTGTCACAACCACCATCTTCGCCAGTATTGTTGACTATAAAGTCATTTGCTGCAACACTACCATCTGTGATAGTAACTTCTGCTATTCCTCCGACCTGTATCCATCCATAACTATTTTCAGTTATAGCAGATATAGCAACTCCCATTGGAATTGTTCCGTATCCAGTACCGCCTGCCATATCATTGTTCACATAATATAGCCCACCACTGTCAGCACACAAACATTCTCCGGCTGCAAGCGCATTATTAGTAACTGCGTTTGCACAAAGCACATATCTATAAACCTTAGCGCTATCTTCTACATAAAGTAGTGATCCTAAGGCATGTAGAGTAGTGGTACCGAAATATGTTATAGGCTGTGTTAATTCAGTCTGTCTTAACATCTTTCTTCCTCCTAAACTAAAGTCTTTAGTATTATATTTACATTCGGTGCATCAGCTTCTATCGCAGTACCGAACACCTGCTCCTCTTCACCATCGGCCATAGTATCTATCTGTCCATCATTGCCTGCATCAAGAACTACGGCGTCGGCTTTGGCTATCGAACCATCACCTATGCATAGTGCAAGACCTGCAACTTGTATCCAACCAAAATACAATTCTGGAAGTGGAGCGATTATTACACCTGCAGGAGCTACTACACCAAGTCCAGTACCACCTGCAACATCATTATTAACAATCCACTCTCCACCTTCATCCCAACAAACAGCATGTAAAAGTGTAATAACATCCGTAGCGCAAGCTGCGGCTGCTTTCACATATCTATATATCCTGCCAGTTGAGTTATCATGGTACAGTTGTCCAAGATCATACAGTGCTGCAGAACTAACAAAAGTCAAAGGTTTGGTTAGACTAGAGCTATTCATTAACATTTTAAAACCTCCTTTTAAACTTTTATAATAGTCCTCTGAGCATACATCCGCATTCCTCAACAGTTTCATGGTCAGTTTCAAGAGCTACTGCAAATACCTGTTCCTCTTCACCATCGCCCATAGTATCTACTTCACCATCAACTGAATGAAGTACAAGAGCATCGCCTGCGGATACTCCACCATCGGTAAGCACATCACACTGACCACTGACTTGTATCCAACCAAATGCGCCTTCTGTTATAGCTGATATAGCTACACCTGCGGGTGCAAGGCCTGCAGCAGATACGCCATTTGAATAATCATTGGTTACTTCCCAACCATCATCCATCCATGACAGTGCTTCTTTCGCAGCTATCGTATCATTAATAAGTGCTGCATCGCCTTCAACATACCTAAATGCCTTTCCAGTGGTTTCATCAAACCACACAATACCTAAATCGTATAATGCAGTTGAAGTTACTACTGTATAAGGTCTTGCTAAAATTATTGTATTCATTTCTTCCTCCTTAAAATAATATAATTAAAGATCGGCGTCTAGTGAGTAAATAACACCAGATTTTCGACATTCATCGGAAACCATTTGACACGCAATCTTTATTTTAGCTATAGCAACTTCCTGATTTACCTTCTCAGCAAACGGAATAAATTTCCAGTTCTCGTCTGGATGAACAACCATATATGTATGTCTTTCATTTACGAAATACATATATCCGGCAGTACAATGAGAGTCTACAACAACGGGAACACCATTGAACAGTAAATTCTCAAAACCTGCTTTACCCATATAGTCATCTTCTCTCCTACGAGACACATCAAGAATCGAAGCAAACTTATCCCAGAGATCCTGAGTGGTACAAATATATGTAGGTGTATCAGTAGAATCTCTCCCACCTTTACATAATCCCCACATATTCTGCATAAGTTTTATAGTAAGCGCCCTATCAGTACCACTATTATAGTCATACTGTGATGCCCACCATGTATAAGTTCCTCGAGCAATTCCTCCGTATGTAGCAACTACAGTTCCATCATCGATTGCTGCTGCATAACCTGCCATATCATTAGTAGATGTAGTACCATCTTCAAAAATATCAGCTCCAAGATCATCTTGCGCTGAAATCTTAGCAATTTTGGTTTCTGTATCAAGTATATCTACTATCTCTGACTCATTACCTGCATTTTCTAATGCATCAATATCAGAAATCGTGATAGGCCATCTGTAGTATTTAGGAAGAAACTCGGCAGCGGTTACTTTATCCTCAAAGTCTGTATTTAATGTATCCCACTTACCATAAGAACCACCTCTTGTACTCTTAGAGTGCAAAAGCGGTGATATTATGATCTTCTTTCCCCATCTTTTCTTCTTAGCTTTTCCAAGCGCCCTGAAGATTGCAGGGTTAGAGCCTAGGACTTCATCAATAAAACCGGGGATATAAGTATCCTTAGTATAAGATGAAATATAATCATAATTTAAAGCCATTTATCCTCACTCCTTTGTAATTAATAATCCCGGCGTTTTAGCCAGTCTTTGTTTTAACATTTCTCCGGGATCACCTCCAGATTGAATAAATTCTTTTTCAGTATCAGACATTTCATGGCCGGAACCGGATTTACCCTTAAGAAGTTTGAGTTTTTCCTCATCGCTTTCTTCGCCTACTTCTTTCTTCTTCTCAATAAATCTATTAGGTATCTCATCCCTAAAAGCCATACGTTCAGCAATTTCAAGTGGAAACCTATTNCNNTGACTGGCAGTAGCGCCAATCTTTGTAAGTTCCTCTTTCGTATAACCTCTTTTTCTTAGCACTTCCATGTCACTAAAGACCTGTGTCTGAACACTTTTCTTATTGTCCTCAGCTTGTCTATCTTCTCTGTCCTGTTTAAGAATGTTCTTCAACTCTGTTTTAGATACATATTCCTCTTCGAAATTTGCACCCTGATCCCCATCATCATTTCCCTGAGGGGTATAAGGTCTACCTTCAGATATAGCTCTTTCTTCTTCGATGATAGCTTCCATTTTGGACTTAAATTCTGGATGAGTATTCGCATACTGATCCATGCCTCTAAGTGTTTTCATATATTCAGTCTCACCATCTAAAGCCTTCTTCTGCTCAGCTAGGTCCATCGTCTTTTTAGTGTAATCCTCGCCTTTTTGCACAAGTTCAAGAGCTTCATCTTCTGTATATTCCTTGTCTCCAATTTTTATACCACTCATTTTTACCTCCTATTAGGCTCCTTGTCACCAAAGTTGACTGGTCACGATTAAGGTTAGCATTTCTGCTCCTTTATCTGATGCTGCCAGTTCCTTGATCGGGCGGCCCCGTTAATAAACTATTAAAATCCATCATACCCTGTTGCGCACCTACTTGCAACTTGCCCTCGTTTTGAAGTTGAATACCTCTTAACTTAGACATATCTGAACTCTGTGATCCCTGAAGCTTTGAATCAGCTCCAATTTTCGCAGACTGTACTCTTGCTAGATAATTCATAAGACTTTTCTTTTCTTCCATTTTTTGAGCTTCCTGTTCTGCCTGCTGTTGTTGTTGATCTCTTTGTCCAAGTCTGGCCAGAACTTCTTCTGCTCCCGGAAATTCTGTATATTCAAAAAATGCTTCTCTATCTATTAGCTGTTCTCTAAACATTACTATCGCCTGTTCAAACTTATTTGTTTTAGATACAGGCATTGTAGAGCCTGATACTATTTTAATATTAGGATCGGACCTCAATGATCTACCACTAAATTCTATAGTCTCTGGTTCACCTAAAGTTCCTGTCTGACCGAATACCATAAACTGTTTAGGCTCATCCCAATATTGTCTTATTAAACTCATAGTAATCTTCCCTAGTCTGACTAGAGAATTTTCCATATACTTAACCTTCTCGCGCACTCTTATTGAGGCTCTCTCTATAAGTTCTGATATAGCTGTTCCTGCTGTGACACTTCCCGGTTTCTCTCCCATGAGTACGCCCATAAGGCCGGACATAACTTCGCCTTCACTTTTCAGATCATCTATAGTTCTAAAAAAATACTCTGGAATCGGGGGAGGGGGTTCTCTCCGTACGTCACCTGCTGCACGTTTCCATACAATCATGCCCGGCCTATTGGTTAACTGGTTTTTTCTGACACCTGACTCTATATCTGCTATCCAAATTGAATTTCCGCTCAGATCGGCTATAAAGTCTATCTGAGCTTTTCTTTTATTTAATTGAGTTTGAATTGCTTTTAAGTGGAAAGGTTCGCCATTACTCCAAAAGCTCCGTCTGACTCTGGTGTTGTAAAAATGAATAAATGGTGGTTTCCCATGTTTGTATGGATATGCCACATCGAGAAGTTTTATACTGTTAGCCCATATTATAATACGGCCATATTTATATTTCCTTTCCTTCCAGTAAAATTTTCTTACTTTAGGATTTCCATCTTTATCTAAAATATATTCTTCCTTCTTTTCATCGAATTCAAATACTGGCTGTCCTTGTTCATCAGTAATATCTTTAGATTTCTCAACGAGTGTTTTATCATCGATCCATATTTCCTTCACTAATGCTCTGTTAAGATGTAAAACTTCACCAGTTTTCATAACTGCTTCGCCTTCAGCTTCTACTGCTTCTTTAGGCTCAGAAGTCTCATCGCTCATAGCATCGGCCATAGGTGAATGAAAAGACTCTGGTTTCACATATTTGCCATTTGGAAACATTCCTGCGATCTCATATATAGGTCTAGGCTCAGCATGAATACAATATTTCATACTACCCATTGAACTTACATATGGCTCTGGGTAAAAATATTCCATATCAACGGGATCATAAACCACTGACTCGCTCTCAAAATCCCAATAGACTTTAAGAAAATCATCGCCAGAAATAGCTACATTCCTCATTATAAATGGAAGTTGATAATCCATATCATTATCTTCCCAGACATATTCTAGTGCTTTTGTAGCACCTTTTGAAATTGGAACGTCTTCAGGATCTGTTGGTAATGCTCTTATTATTGGTCTGTTCTCTGTCATCAAAGGCACCATATATTCTACTGTTGAATATATAATGTTAGTTACAGGAACGGTTTTGAACGTCGGCTGTCTATAATCGTGTTGTTTCCCCGCGTATAAAAGGTAATTGTCTTTTGCTCTTTCCATAGGTATTTCTTTATGTCTCTTAGCAAAAGAATATAATCTATCACAACTCTCTATAAGTTCTTTGTCTTTATCTGTCTGAGGAGCTTCGCCTTTCTCCATAGCAGCTTGCAATTTGCCTATAGAAATACCGCTTAATGCAGATTTAAACTCTGTATCTTTTTGTTTTGTAGCCATTATACCATCACCGCCCCAAGAGAATCAAAATGTCGATCCTCTTCCCCTCGACTCTCAAATGTCCTTCCCGCTGATTGATTATACTGCGGCCAAGTTTCACCCATCTTAATAGAGGAAGGACAAAACACCTTATCGGCTTTGGAATCGCATTTTGGACAATTTGAGACAATAGGGGTATTAGGTTGTATCATTACATCAAATTCATTTTTGCATTTAGTACAACGAAATAAGTGTATCATAGTGTAGATATTAACAACTACATTAACCTTTTGTCAAGGTTAAATCAAAAATAATCATCATCGTAAAATAAATAGTTAGGTATGTTTTGTGATTGATCATGTTCTCTTTTATACCTTTCCATTCTCTCATCAGATGTTTCAAAGTTTTTATAAGGCCTATTTTTTTCATTTTCATCCTCTGAGTAATGGCCTTCATAAGTCTTTACCTTCTTTATCGCAGCTAACCAATAATTAAAAGCATGCACAAAATGATCGTTCTTAGTTGATGACTCCCAAAGGTTTACAGTCTGCCCATGCTTATTTTCCTTCTGTGTACGATACATGCTTTCAAAATGAGCTACGAGCAGTTCTACCATTGGACTTGATGATGTCATATATAATCTTATATTGGCCTCAAAAACTTCTCTCATTAAATCATCGATACTTCTATACCTATCTATATATACTGCAGAATAGCCTTTATTCTTCTTTTGATTTTCCCATCGGTATATTCTAGGATCAGACGGATTGTCTTTATAAAATGCAGGAAATATAGTTCCAACACCAAATTTTTCCTGTAACTCTTTAACTTTAGCTGTCTCTGGAAGTCCGTCTATCACGCATATCTCTGGTTTGACTTTGCCTATTTCTTTTGTGACCTCATCCCAACTTGAAAGCGTATATACTCTATCTACCCCTTCTGGACCTCCGACCACGACATGAAATGTACTACCCTGATCTATCCCCATGACTTTAACTTTCATTTTGCCGGAAGGAAGTGTAGTTTCTTCCAAACACCTCATAACATGCTCGCGCCTTACACTTACATCGCTACCTACATAAGGTACTCCAATCGTAAAATTATAGAATACATCCCTTTTTTGACTGTGAAATTTTTTGATTATATCTTTGGCTGTATGCCACACGCAAAACATCTGGCTGATCCAATACCCATGAGTATCTCTCTCTCTGTATTTTTTTATCCACGCACCATCTATCCTATCTTCATCAGTTATCTCGCGCTTGCACTTTGAACACATGAATGTTTCATTCTTAAAGTCTATATTATCGGGCCACATTAAATACTGCCATTTGCTGCAGTGGCTACATTTTACGAACCAGTGCCTCTGATCGCTTTCATTCCACAATGCATCAACACCGTATTGAGGTACGCTAGGATTTGAAAATTTCCACTTAGCTTTATACTCACTAAAGTCCAATCTTGACTCAAATACCCCGCAAACATTGAGATCCGACCTGTCATACTCATCATTTATAATAACATCTGCAGTGATTGAGATACCTTCTTTTTCAGTAAAAGTTCCTCTATAGAAGAAATGAGACAATCCCATCTGCTTATGTCTGGTACTGTCTATCCTCTTATTAATGTCAAAAATCTCTGAGTTGGCCCTGATTATAGGATCCACTTTTGATTTTACGAAGTCTAATGAGAAGTCTGCTGTAGGCAGTGTATGAATAATGCTGTAGTTTTTTGTCTTTCCTAAAAAGAATGTTTTCAGTATGGCCGCTGTAGACATTCCACACTGAGAACACTTCTCCTGCACCTGTAACGGGTGAAAATCATTATATAAATCTATTAGAAACGGATGTCTGTCAAATGTTATAAGGACTTCCTTTTCGTTTTTTATCTGGTTGGAAGTTAGCCATTTCAGAATCGAGTTCTCTGATTCCTTCTTCTCGATCTCCTGAACCAGTGTCTTCAACAATTCTTTCCTCATTTTGCATTACCTCTGGTGTTATTATGTTAAATCTTATAATGTCTACTGTAAGCTTAAATATCCTAAGATAATTAAACTTGCCGGACATTTCTATTGAAAACAACCCAGTCCTTATTCTAAACTTTCTAAGCTCATCAGTCAAAATGAGTCTCTGGCCATTTCTCAAAAGGATATCAACTTTGATCATTTCTCCTATCTGAGTCTTTCCCGGGATAAATACTTCAAGCTCTTGTAAATTCATCATCTTCCTTTCAATTTAATTTTTAATGCATGGATTTTATTTCTTATCGTAGGCGCTACTTCCTGTACTAACTGCTCGAGGAATTGTGACGCATTATCAGGCCCTATCACTTCTAATACTGGTATTGAAATCGTTCTTTTCCCGCCTGCAATAGTTAATGTGACCAATATTTCCTCATCATGATTATCAGTCCTATAACTGGTGACTCCATCAGTTTCCTCATTCATTATGTCAAACATCACTCTATTAATAAGATATTCAACCAGTTCTGAGTATAAGCTGTCTTTCATTTTTGCTCCTCAAATTTTTTATTAAGACTGTCTACATTTTTGTTATAATTTTCAAGGTCCTTCTTGAAGTTATTAACAAGCTCTTTTAAATGTTTTTCCTCACTTGGCGCAAGTCTTTTAGTAAACAATTTTTTATACAGCAATATTATAGCTACCTTCGTATGAATTTTGCTTTCTCCAAAATCAAACATTTCTCCAAACATATTACATCACCTTTATCTTGTCTATTTCTTTTACAACTCTATCGCGCAGATCCTCATCTTTGATCTCCTTAAATATTACTCCACCTATAGCTTTCATTATCCTGTGGACCTCTTCAGGAGTCATGGCATATTTCTTGATTGTCTCTATCTTGATTATGGATTCTGTAAGTTTTCTGACCTGATCTGTGAGTTTATTAAAGTTATCTACATCTTCCTGAGCATACTTATCTTTGTCTAATTCCTCTAGGATCCTTGTAAGCAGCGCTCTTGTTTGCACAAGCTCTGCAGTCATGTCCAATATTTCCTTATCGTTTGCAAATGCTTCAACTTTATCCCCTAATTTGCCTTTTAGATATTTCGAGTACCGCCCATGTTTTATAGGCGCTCCGACTGGATTTCGTGGATTGTCTGGCAAGAACCTCTTATCATCTTTATTCATACCGCCATGCATACGACATCTTCCATTGTCCATTGGTTTCGCCTGACATGGCTCACCTGATCTTTTACTCTTTGCTCCGCATATATTAAGTGTTTTCTCGTTTTGCTTTTTCTCTTGCATATTCCTCCTCATAAAGATCCTCATCATCCCTTGTTTCTATGCTCGGAACTGGTGTAGTTAAAACCTTTTTATTTGCATCCAACTGCTTAAGGATCTTAAATTTCGCGTCTTTTACTTCGTCTACCAGATTTTTCTCCACTTCTTGAAGTTTTCCTGCTATCCCTATCACGAAAAATAAAACTAAAAAAGCCGCCACTAGAATTAGACTTGTTAAAATAAGTATAGTTATCACCATAATCAACTTCCTCCTTATTAATAAAACTAACTATTTTGCTTAGACAATCATCTTCATATAACAACCCATCTCCTCTATATATATAATATTTATCATTTTTAAAAATCAACACAAATGATCTACCTGTAGAATTATATATATCATCAAGCACTTTGCGCTGCAACTTTGTAGGCTTATTATTGCCAACCTTCAACTCCACAAAGTTTACTTTCCGATCATCTATACATATTACATCAGGAAATCCAGACTGGAACCTCTGACTGATCTTATTAATAAAGCTCCTCGGGTGCTGTTTTAGCCACTCCTTCCGGAATTTCAGCCACAACTTCGTCTCGTTCATTTGCTTCCTCCTGTTCCTGATATGCTACAAATTTTTCAAGCAGTCTTGCCAGATATGGCCTGATAGTCATCTTCTCGCGCTTTGCTCTCTTATGCAGATCGGCCCAGATATTAAATGGAATGTCCGTACTTACCCTTATTAAGTCTTTTTTATTCATGTTACTCCTTTCATTTATAACAGTTTATCACTTTCACAACTTTACGTCAAATACTTGACAAAATGCTTTATTTTTATTATTATTAATTAATTATTTTTTTATTTGAAAGGATTATATGGATGCAAGAGATTTCAAGATGCGAATCGGCAAGTATCCGAAAGAAGTTCTGCGCTATCTGATGAGGATCCGAACCCGCTATGTTACGATCTACCATCTGCAGACTTCCATGAAGATCGAGCGGGAAGAGGCCAAGAATATCATGTATGACCTGATGGAAGATGGTATAATAGAAAAATACCAGACTACATTCAGGATCAGTTTAGACTTCTGGAAGGAGCGATCCAAGATATGAACAGCAAAGAATACGAGGGAATACTGGCCAATGCCAACCTCAAAATGACTAAAAATGGGATAAACCACAAAATCACCGAGAAGTGCCACCTATTCTCTTATGTCAATGACATTACAGCTATAAAAGCGCTGAAGGAAATAATAATCGACATAAAAGCTGAGGTCGAGACACTATTCGATCTCTATTATATCTTTACTCTCACAAGCAAAGGCAATATTAGACTCCCTAATAACAAGATAGTCTACGCGCATAGCGTAAAGATCAATATCTGGACTGATTATGCAGAGGCAAACAATCCTAGTGAACTGGCGTTAACTGTTAACACCCCTACAGATGTAATGCGTGACAGCTTTAAAGCGCAAATGTTTAATGTAATGGGAGAGCTTTTAAAGCCTTATATCTTCCCAAAAGAAGCTCAGAGACGTAAAAAAGAAGCTGAGGAAAAAGAAAAACTACCAAAATCCAGTCTGGTTATGCCAGATGGTAAACCTTTAAGGGCGTGATGATATGATAATGGAGTATATAAGACCTTATGATTGGGATGCGCTACAGTATTTTGAAAGAGACGAATTCGAGTGTAAGTGCGGAGGCCAGTATTGCGATGATGCGCTCCCGCCCATAGCAGAAGCCCATTATTTCCATCTGGCATGGTATTTCTTAAATCCTTTGAGGCGCGATATTAACAGCGCATGTATCATAAACAGCGCTTACAGATGCCCCGAGCATAATAGGCGCGAAGGCGGCAAGCCCAGAAGCTACCACACTATACCAGAGGATCCTAGGATGCAGCACCCTTCAGCAGTGGACTTCTACTTTCCCAGAAAAAGGCTGATAATCGTAGAATCGTATGTTATGCGCCATACTGGAAACGCTAAGGTTCACGGGTATTTTTACTATGCAGACGATAATTTTATCCATCTGGACTTCAGAGGGTATAAAGCAAGGGGGAGAAGTTAATGACAGAATATAGAGTCGTATATGATATAAAAATGATTGGTGCTAAGTGGATAGATGCTACAGATAAGAAAGCTGCAGCGCGTAATACTATAGGATTTTTATATGATGATAGCCATAGTGCATGGTATAGGCTTAATATGTTATTAAAACTACTGGATTTATCTGTTGTAGTAGTAGAAACAAAAAAAGAAGCAAGAGAAAGTAGGTATAAGCTATGATAACCGAACTATTTAAAGAGCGTGATATCTCGAGCAACTGCATTAAGAACTGGACCTGTGACTATTACTCATGGCCAAGAGCGCTGAGTGATGCAGAATGTGATGCATTTTTCAAGGGAGGACCAAGATTTTGGAAACTAAGACTGGAGGCATGGTTATGGATGAAGCTAAAGATCAGATGGAAATAGAATATGTCTTCTGCTGTAAAATTGGTGATGAGTATGAATATACAAACTTTATTACTGAAAGAATGGTTAAAGGAATGATATCTAATTTTGATAAACAGATCAGCGAAATACTGTATGATATATTTAATAGTTACTACAAGAGAGGTTTCATTGTCAAAAAAGAAAAGAAGATTTCGGTTGAAGAAGCCAAAGGCGAATTCAATCGAAGCAACAAAAACTCATAACCTACCTATTCTGACAGTCTTTGGTGTCTACGCGGTCCCGAGTTTTAAAGTACATAAGCACCCATGCAGAGGTGTGATGTTACTGATAAGAGAAAAAGTAGAACATCTAGGAGATGTGTCCCATAAATGGTTTTGTACGAGGTGTGAAAAAGAAGAGGGAGTTTAACCCTCTTCCTTTTCCAATTCTTCTACTTCTTGCCAAGTACATAAGCGTATTATATTATCACTTGTCCACTTATTAACTAAATCATTCATGGCACTTGCTATCTGATACTGCTCTACCTTATATATACTACCATACATTTTTATATAGACTGGCTCACCATCTATTGTCCCTTCAGATAAATCTATTATCATTTTGCCTCCGTCTTCCTAGTTACATTAATCGTACCTACAGACGATACGATCAATGCAGCCAAGTAGTCTTTCATGGTCTTGTCGCTTATAGTGGCAGCCAATTTTAGCTTTCTGGCCACATCGTCTTCAAGATTTACTGTTATTCTTTTCATATCCTATCCTCCTATCCATATTCAATCATTATCACTTTTGCTCCGCAAACTTTACATCTATACCCCTCTTCAAGCTCCCAAATCCTTCCATGTAAGCACTTCCCGCACTTTATTATCCACTCAGTAACACCGAACATACAAATATATCTGCGCCCATCTTTTTCAACTGTCACCCTTCTTATCTTCACGATCCGTCCTTTCTTTGTCTCTTTGCGCATCCAAGTCTTTCGCTTCTGCAGCTCGCTTAAATGACTCGTATTCAGTTTTTAGCGGGCCAGAGATTATAAGTGTCTGCATAAGATCGATAAGCCTAAGCAAATTCTTATTAATATTGCGCAGCATCACTAGCACTGTAGGTTTGGTAACTAAGTCCTCCTGATCAAGTGGCATTTTAACGCCAGTGCCTTCTTCTACTGCCTTCTTACTCTCATCCATTACTTCCTCCTTATAAAGATACTTGCTATGCCTATTATTACCACGATCCCGAATGTCGCTCCGAAATACGTCCAGAATACGCTCCAGTCAAACATTATTCCACCTCAAAACTTTCCATAGCGATTGATATTTTGATCTTGTTCGCGACCATTGTGTGATCAAACAATACAGGTATGTTCTCGAAGCTCAACCTGCCTATACCTCCGCTTGCAGGATTACGAGCAGTAGCTTCAAATGCATCTTCTATCCTCTGATACGCTGAAGCTCCCGCAGTGATCACTCTACTTCTGTCT
>NZER01000057.1 GCA_002690445.1 Candidatus Pacearchaeota archaeon | reverse complement strand
TTTCGGCTGAGAATCTCTCGGATGCTTCCTTGAGTTCCGATTCGATATAATCAGAAACAGCCGAGGCAGAAAGCTCTTTCAAAGACTCATTGGTGATGTCTTTAATACTTTCTATTTTCATAATTTTTTCCTCGTTTTGATTTATTACAATATCTTGTTGTATTTGTGAAGTATTATCTACTTCAGCAAAAGTATTTTCTTCCTCTTCTTCGGGAAGTGATATAGTCTTTTCTGTTGCTAGTCCTTTAACATCCGCGGCAGGAGTCTCTGTCAGACCTATACCCAACGGGACAACTTCTCCAACAACTTTTCTATATATAAATTTTCCATCTGCGGTTCTGCCTTCTCCTCCAAGGGCTTTTAGCTTACTTTCGAGAACCTCGATTTCTTTCTCGTCGTCGATAAGGATGCCATTTTCTATGTTCTTATCGTTTCCTTCTAAAAGCACCAAATTATATTCAGTAAAACCTAATTCCCAGCTCGCACTTACTTTCATATAGCTCTCGCTACTAGGGTCGGCCGACTCCTCTATTAGATCAGAGATCCCTTTATTAACCATCTTCCAAATGACCCCACCAAGGGTTACATTGAATGGCCCCTCTAGCTCAGATGCCTCTTCTTCTGTAATGGGCTTATCTGTGCCAAATTCGGAAAAACCAGCCGTCAAAATTGTACCAATAACTTTTTCCCTATTATGTTCTATATTAATAGGTTTGTTTTTAAAATCTTGATAAAAAGCTAAAGCTGCTTCCGTATCAACTACATCACCATTTCTATTAACTCTATTAGCAACAAAAGCATTGAAGGCTATGGGGAGTAGGTCAACCTGCTTGTCAACATCTACGTCGGGAAGAAACTTGGCTACCTCAATCATAGAAGCCAAAGCTAAATATTTATCTCTCTCTTCTGAAACAACTGGTTTAATTTCAGAACTAAAAACTGTAGTATATTTTAATTTATCTTTCATATTCGGACCTTAGTTAATCATTTCACCAAGCCAATCTGTTCTCTGAGCCTTTATTTCTTCTTCGGTCTCAAGGTATAAATCGTCAACGTCATTTAGGTTGTAGTTGTTTAGACCATGCTCTCTTATGCTATTCTCTGCTAAAATAAAATCTTCTTCATCTGGGTAAAAGTTGGGAGACATGTCTAAATCTCTGTCATCAATCAAACCCGCTTCCACTCTTCGATAACTATTTGTAATTTTTCTTTCCCCCACCATTTTCGAAAACATGCCAACTCTAGCCAAAGCAAATTTGTTAATAGAGCAGTCGATTCCCTGAAGTTCGAGATCCCATGTTCCCCTGTAGACATCTTTGAGTTGAGAGAGAGTGACTTTTCTTTCGTAAGCTTCGTTATGACTTTCGCATTTATGCTCTAAAATTCCAACAATTTTATTAGAAAAATCTATATCTAAAGAGTCTCTAACTTCTTCAATTTTAATCTCTCTAATTTTTGTTAAATCAATAGCTTCGCTCTCGTTTTGAAACTTAATGCCGCTTGAAGATAAATCCACGGCCAACTCCTGCATTTTTGTAAACGAAGACATATTAAATTACCTAAAGTATTATACACTTATTTTTAAAAAACTTATAAAAAAAATAAAACCCCCGAGATAAACTCGAGGGCTTTAATAAATAACAGAAACTAACTAGCAGTATTAGAACGGCTTTGAGCCCACGTCAGTTTGAGTGACCAAGTCGTTAGTGATATCCGGGAGAGCGGCTAGACCGCCAGCAGTTATATTACCGGACTGGGTATAGTTAAATGTGACATTGTAACTTCTCGAATAAGTATTCACTGCACCAGATATACCGGTGACAGTACTATTTGTAAGACTTAAGTCTCCTCTGGTCACTGTCATACTGGAGAGACCACTGCCTTGAGAAACCCCTGAATTGTAAGCCACATAAGCCCCATCCAATACAGCGTTAATAAATTTTTGAGCGCCACCGTCCTTCTGGACACCTGCACTAGTAAAAAGATCGCTATGAGTTAGTGTATAGTTCTTTTCCTGCGGGTCACCAATTTGATTTGGCGAAGTCACACTATTAAAAGGCTGACCGCCTACGTCACCTCTACCCAAAGGAAATAAGATTCCCGTGACCGTGTTTGTTGAAACAGCCGCTGCTTTCACGCTTCCCGCACTGGTTGCAAACATTATAGGCGCTACTGTTCCGACGTCTCCTGAGGTAAGGTTGGTAAGTTTACTTCCCCTTGTGTTTAAATTAAAATTATGTTCTTTTGATGCCATGTCTAATTTCTCCTGTTATCTATATCCTGAATTACATTGTTTTTGGTATTTTTGGAAATTTTTTATTCCACGTCTCCAAGTTTCTTCAATTCTTCTAATTTTTCGTTTGGAGTAGCTATTCCACCTATAATTGTGAATACAGTTAAGTTGTCTTTGTCCCCACTGTAGATACCCCTATGCACTACACTTCCAGAACTCAAAATTCTAGTTAATTGATCAAAGGCTTGATCAAGGTTGGATTGAGGTACGTTATCTAACACTTCTTTTCCGCCAATTAGAATGGCTCCAGCGGTATTAGCTGTCGTTATATCTATGCCTCCCGACATGCTGCCGGTTTGAGCTATACCTCTAACCGCTCTAGATATATTAATAGGGTCTTTCCACTCCGGTACGGGAGTAGCTCCAAATATCACTATACCAGAATCAAGGACACTTTTGTAGTCACTAGAATCGAAAGAGGAATAAGAGCTATCCCTTGAAGCTGTCATGTTGAACAAATGAAATACTCCCGCCATGCTCATGTTTGCTGTCTGCCAAAAGTTAGCCACCGAAACGTTAGAATATATTTTGCTGGTTTTTTCGTTGTCTATAATTACTAAAGGAGAGACTACGCCGCTTTCCACTAGCTCGCTCGCTTCTTTTAAGGTCTCGTAAGCATTGGCGTTAACTTTCTTGCCTTCTGAATATTTTGGTAGAGCTAGGATAACTCCTACCTTCTTACTGTCTGATTGCAAAGTCTCTTGCAGTTCTCTTGCTGAACTGACTAAAGGCTTCAGTGTGCCTGCTCCAGAACCGCCACCTGCGCCAGCGCAAACAAAAATCCTATCAACGTCTTCACCAAAAGAACGACGCATAAAATCTAAGACATCGTCAGCTTTCTCTTCGAAACATTTAGCAGCGACTGCCCTATCTTTCCCTGCTCCACCGGAACCTATACAAAGCTTGTTCTCTACGTTTACCGTATTTAGATCCTGCTGAGCTGTATTAATTATACCAACTTTTCTATAGCCTAACTTATGAAAAGTCTCAGCTATTCTTGATCCACCTTGACCAGACCCTATGAAAGCAAATTTGAAAGCTCCGTCAACCTTGTCTTCGATCTCTTTTTTCTCCTCTGGCTCAGGCGGCAGGGGAATGTCTGGAACCGCAATGTCTATATCTGTTCCGCCTAGATACTGGTTTACATCTTGTATATTATCTGTATTTTCGCTCATATTTTTAAATTTTACTTGCATGCAAAAGACTGGCCAAGTAGTCGTCTACTTGATGCTCGCACGCTATTGATTGAACCTCACTTATTTTGTTATGATTTGTATCGATAGGGTTGTCAATATAATCTACAACTTTTTCCGACCATTGTTCCGGCATTTCATTCGCCATAACTACTTGGCAAATCTCTTGCGCTAAGTTCCTGATTTTATTGGTAACCCTCTTGTTGTCATATTTAGCTTTAAGCTGCTCTTGCACTTCGGACTCTAGTTTTTGAGCCAACACTAGATTTTCTTTGATTTTTTCTATGCTGAACTTTTCTTTGCCTACTGTATTTTCACCTATAGGAGAAACTTTCTTTGTTGTTTGAGGGGAGTTGCTTCCGTCAGGTCTTCCTTCTTCTTCTTTTTCGTTTCCGCCTATAAGAGGGTTGTAATAACCTTCATCTCTTAACTCTTTAAATTTCTTTTGGGATTCAACAGACTCTTCTGGCTCCGGCAACCTACCTGAATTTATAGCTTCCAAACCCTCGTCTGCGGTCAGTATTCCATACTGCAGTAATTGAGCAACTACTCTATTCCAAGTTGTCTTGTCTTTCAGCTCTATCTCTTCAAAATGCGGCTCAGGATAATTTTTGAAACCCAGTGTCTTAGAAACTCTTTTTATCTCTGGTATTAAGAATTGATTCAAGAAAGCATCTCTTCCCTGCTTCAACCTCTCTATAAAAACTTGAACCTTAATACTTGTGTTAGCAAACTTCTCTTCACCAACAAGAATATTATTCAAACCCATTTGTATATCTTGATTTACGACGTTGTATTTTCTTGGATCAAGTATGCTAGCTATATCTGGTATGACAAACTTAGCTTGAGTTGTGTAATCAGAAACGAGAACCTTACCCACGGATTGGTTCTCAAAAAGTTTTTGCATAGTCTCTATGCTTCTTTGGTTCACATTTAAACTGCCATCCTTCAGTTCTGAACCCATTGTGATTAACAGTATGGCTTGGTTCGTTGTCCGGGTAATAGCCATATCCATTTTTTTCATTTCTGATTTCCAGTTAATGTCTTCGAGAACAGGGAAGCCCATAGGAACAGAAAATGGCTCATAGTCTTGCTTTTTATAAAACACAGGAGTAACTTTATCTTTATCTAATCGAATACTGAGCATCCCTATATTTCTCTGTTTGAGAGCTTTTTTTGTTTCGTCATCAAGAGAATCGTATACCTCCCGATCCTCCTCTGTCCTTGGGTTCTTCAATCTCTCTAATTCATAGTCGCTTAACACTTTATGATAAATTCCAGAAAAGAAAGATATATTTCCTCCCATTTGAATATCTGCAGGGTTGAGTACTATATATCTCGAAGGCAGAGCTCCATCTTCCTCCTGAGCAAATAAGCTAGAGTTTCCATAAGTTTGAGTTACCTTTTTAAAATCCTCAGGTTGCAGCTTGGTATCGAATCTATGTATAAAAACATTTCCAGAACGATAATATTCTCTGAAAAATCTATCCAAAAAACTTTGCATATCTATTTTTTTAAATAAAGCCTCTAGAAAATTCCTTGACTTCTTGCTCCCTCCGGTAAAATACAATCTCGTAGCAGAAAACTCAGTCATTAAATCTATAATATTTCTGAATACGGAAAAATTATAATAAGCTTTTTGACAAAGAACAACAGCTTCTCTTACGTTAAGGGAGCTTTGGTTATTGACACCTTTAGAATACTTAAACGGAACAAGTCCATTATCTATATTTTCAAATCTGTTGGTTCTTTCTATCTGGCCGCCAACATTCCTTCTTGTCCTACTCGACTGGTCGGTAGTAGTGTATGGAGACGAAGCGAAGCTTGTCATCATTGGTTTGACCTCTGTTTTGTTGTTGCTTTTCTTTGTCATTTTTTATATTATCATTAGGTGTCTTCCTCCTGCAGTAGTGCTGCCACTTACATACAGTGTTCCGTTTGGTAGCCCACCCGTATTTGGGTAAGCTGGTAAATTCTGCATCATGACTTTTTGTCCGCTCAGATTAAATATGTCTTTTCCGTAAGGACCTAAATTGATTCTATCGTCATCATACACATCAATTAAAGGTAAACCCGCTTTATCAGTAACAGAAAACACTGGAGCGTCTGGACCATATCCGGGAGCTACAGTAAGTAAGGCTCCGCTAGCATCATCAAAAGTAGCAGACTTATTATCATTCACTCTTAGTGTGACGCCGTCAGAACCCAAAGAAATTCTTTCCGTCTTTATTCCGGAAGAGAAAGTTTTTTCCGCAGAAAAGAGAGAAGATGAATTAGACGTAACATTATTTATAGAAGTTGAAAGAGCTTCGCCAGTTGCATTTAAACTATTTCTAATATTACCACTAGAGGTAGCTACGTAACCTGTCATCTCGGGATGTCCGGCCACCTTCATCCAACCAGCTTTGTAGGTTGTGTCTCCAGTAGCTATAAAAAATCCATGAGTGTCGTTATGCCCAGAAGAGAAAGCCAAAGCTCCGGTAGGAGCTGTAACAGAAAAATCTCCCGAACCAGTATTATAAAGACTGCCGGATTTAAGAAACTCTCCACTAGTAGAAGAAAACTGTCCTGAAGCCACCTCTATGCTGGTGTGTAAAACACCGCTAGCCGCAGTAGTGAAGGTTTCGGCGTGACCAGAGACATCAGCTGATTTTCCGAAAAGAACTTGGCCGCTAGTCCTCAATGAACCACTTAACTGAGTCGACATACCAGAAGCCCTGCTCATTATATTTCCACTATGGCCAGTAAAGGAAGTAGCTCCACCTGCCGTCAAAGGTAGAAAACCGGAAGAGTTGTCGTGAGTATAAAATCCAGATGTGTATGTGCTCGATCCCGAAAGTTTTTTATTAAAAAACGTACGAAAAGCAGCGTCGTCTATTTGACCAGTTGCTATTTTAAAAGGCATAAGCTCTTATTTGGTTTTAGTTACACTTAAAAAAGCATAACAGGCTCGAAAGTATCCTTAGTACCGACAGTCTGCGTGTTAGTTATGTCGTTATAGAGCTTAAGACCCCAATTCGCCAACATTAATGCAGAATAATTATCTTTTCGAGCTTTGTTCGGGGAAGTAGACCTTTTCAGGTGTTGTGGTAGATCGAAATTTTGAGCTCCTCGGGCTGTAGCTTTATGCTCCACTAGACTACATTGCTTTTTTGTCTGGTAGATCATGTCGTCTTGATGCTCTATAAAATCTAACATAGTCCAGTCTTTTCTATCTCCAGTGAAAATTATTTTTTTAGGGTAGGGAAGCCTAAGAGTACTTGTTCTATTAAAAAAGGCTTCGTTGGAGGCGGTTCTTGAGGCAAACAAAATCTTTTTATAATCTATGCAAGCCTGAAGGTATTCGTTAGCTCGACGAATAAAACTCGTAGTGAATACTTGATTAAAACAAATTTGGTTATTCTCTAAATTATATTTTATTTTAGCTTGCCTTAAAGACTTTTGGTAGTCTACACCTTCTGCATCAGCATTCAGGGGGATGGTTTTTAATTCAGTTCGTATATCTTTAAAATACTGAGACTCGTTGCAAGAGTCAACGAAGACGTCAGATCCAGCATTATCCAAACAAACAAAAACGATATTAAATGCTTGAAATAAATAAGCCAAATATTTAACATGATTACTCAGGTTGCCTAAACCAGCATACGAATGAACCAAAGTTCCTAAACCGGTATCGTCATCTATCTCCATAACAGCTATAGCAAAATAGTCAGCGGAAGGACTGTCGCTCATATTGGGATCTATTCCAAGAACATATCTTCTACCGCTTCTACCCACTAAAAGAGTACTAGGTTCCTCGTCTCCCTTCAAGGTGCAAGCGTCCATCTTTTTTGCACTAAAGTAACTATCGCTACCATCAGTAAACTGAGCACAATATTCCCGCTGAAAAGAAAAATGAGAAGAGCCTCCCTCTTGAGCTTCATTAATAATTGTTTTATCTATCATTTCTTCAGGTAATGCTTCGTAGCCTAACTGAGAGACAAAATACTTAGCTTCCATTGAGGTATCTTTATCTTCTATTTTGTTTATCCATTCTTGGTAGGTCTTGTATAAATTTTCAAAAGTATAACTGGCGGAAGATAAGGCTATCATTTTAGAAGCGTTTTCAAACTTAGTTCTAGCTTTCTCCTCTAAAGCTCCCCTCCTTATTAAATCATCCTCTACTTCTTTTATATGCATTCTCCTTGCCATATCTTGAGGGGCAACCAAGAAAGGCATTAGAACATTTTTAATTATGTCTTCCGGCAAAAGAAGGAACTCGTCAAGCACAAGAATGTTAGCGCGAAAACCACGGATCTTTTCCCCACTTAACGGAATAGCAGTGATTGTTCCGTTGTTTATTTTCCACTCGTATTGATCGTTCCTTTTTACCTTGGCTCCAAAAGCTTGGGCCAGTAGGACGGCCTCTTTTGTTTCTACTATTTTTTCTATATTGTTAAAAATGAATCTCGCTGTACGAAAAGTTGGACCAGCTATAAGTATCTTTGTGTTCGGTTCGAAAATACACTGAAGAAAACAATAGATAGCGGCTATAAAACTTTTGCCACAGCCACGACCCCAGACACACATGCTAAAATTTCTGTTGAATAAGCCCCTTAGTGTTATCTCTTGGTAGGGAGCCAACTTTATGCCACTTAAAAGATATGTGGTAAAATATAGATTGTTTCTAAGAAACTCCGCCAGAGTGATTTTCGCTTGCTTGTCTTCAAGGTAACCCTCTAGCTTATTTAGTCTAGAGTTTACGTCCTCTACTTCTATTTTATATTTTTCCGGGCAAGACCACATATCATAAAAGTTTTAACTCATAAGCTAATTGTAGGTCTACGTCTTTATAGTTCGTGCCGGAGAAGAATAGTTTTCTGGTTAATCTCGTAGCCTCTGTTCTACCTTTAGCAAAAAGGAATTGTACGTTCTCATGCTTCTGGATTATATCTCTAACGTTTCTCATTACGTATTCAGGAGTAACCTGTACTTTTTTAGTTACATATTTAAGGTAATTGAATTTCATCATGTTATCTAATGAATTTTCCACGACTACAACTACGTAAGCATCTTGCTCGTCCGCCCTCTCTAATTCTCTGCAAAATCTATCGCACCCTCCCGTAAATGTACCTATAAAATCTTTAGTTTCTTTTCTTTCTACGTAGCATTTATTATCTTCTTTGTCGAGCCAATAGTCAGCAAATTTTAAGCCTTCTCTTCTTGTTTGGTAGTTTATATTTAAGGGTTTCTGTTCTCTTGTATCGATTACTATTTCGTAGCCTTCTTCTATTTCCTCCTTTATCTCTTCTGAAGGAAATTTATTAAACCTAGGTTTCAAATCGAGCTCCGAACATAGGGAATAGAAGTCACCAAATAATTCTTGGTAATAATGAATCGGCGGCATCATAGTACAACGCATTTCAACTTGAGTCGGGGAATAAGCTAAACTCCTTCTTTCTTTTCTTTCTTCAATAATTTTTACGCAAAACTCCTTAGCTTTTTCTTTAGGCGTTTCTTTGAGCCATTTTTTCATATTGACTCTAGAATTAAAATGATTGGAAAAATAATAATTCTTATTTTTAAACTTTATCAATTCCCCCGTAAGCAGATCTCTACGAGGATAATATTTCTGATAGTATTCCGCCATCCTAATTTTAAATTTGCGCAAGTACCTATGGAGTTCTTTTTCCGTTTCGAACTTTGCTCCGTCTATCTTACAAGTTAACTCAGCCATTAATCGCGTCCTCCTCCGATAGGCCAAATATCCTAGCCTTTACTTGGTCCATTGTCGATAGCTCATCGACTGTTTCTTTAACAACCTTCTTCCTAAGTTCCGCCATTCTTATTAACTCTTTCCTTGTTTGTTCTTCTTTCCAAGTTTCTACTAAATTGAGAATGCTTGCATTGTCCTGTATTTGCTTACTTAGCCTATCGCTTCTTTTTTGTTTTAGGTCACTTAGTAATTTATGCTGTCTATTTACGCATGAGTTATATTCGTTTTGAGCTGTGCTTATAGCTTCCACTAAACTCATAGAAATTCTTCGTCCTTCGTTGTCCATGGCTGTTTCGTCCAATAGATTCGTAAGTCTACCNACNCTTCTCTGAATATTCGANGCTATAACAACNTCTCCGGAAAGGACTATNTATTGGTCAACCTCCTCTTGGGTTAAGTCTGGCTTATTGTAGGTATACCTGACGAAAGAAGANTCGAAAAGTTCNCTTTCTNTTTCGTTATTATAATTGCTTATTTGATGGACAAATCTAAAGGTATGTAAATAGCCCATTAGTTTTTCTATGTCTTTTTTTTGTCTAGGTATTACTTTTTCTTTATTTATACCGCTATCTAAAATATACTTATTAATTTTACTAAGTACTCTGTCTGGATGCTTGGGGGGTTTATATTGAAAGGTAGCCCCATGTTCGGCCTGTCCTTCGTTAAAGTCTTCCCCAACTAAATTTTTACAATATTGGGAAACCATTCTTACTTCAACACTTAAACTAGTTAAGGATTCGTTCCCAAATAATATTCGAGACATTTCAACGTACTTCATTGTCCCTCTATTGTTCCTAATGAATTCTTTGTGTTCTTCTGTCAGTTCTGGTCTGTCTACTTTTTGGTATTCGCTCGCCGGTATAGCATTGAGATCTATTTCGCTTAGAAACGCTTTCACGGCACGCCCCTCTTTACTTCTTCCGTCTTTACCTGTAAAGCCTGCGATATTTTGTATCAAATGAATTAAAGAGACGTCAACATTTTCTTGCCCAGAGACAATTGAATCTTTAATTTGTGTCAAGCTCTGTTTTTGCTCGTTCGTTAATGTGTAATTTTCGTTATTCATCACCAATCTATTTCGTCTTTTTCTAATATTTTTTTCGCTTTATTTATGATAGATTTTTGTATATTTTTTATTTGTTTGTATCCGGGGTTTCTGTTTCTTTCGGTAGTTTTAAAATTTAATTTTTTAGCTATGTCTAATTCTGATTCATTATTTATATAAAAACATTGATACACTAACCATTCATTTGGTTTCAAAATTTGCTTTAGCTTGTTATGAAGCTTGGCTATACCATCGGTTAAGCTTGGTTGGTCGGCCCCTTCGTTGATTTCGTTTCTGTGATTCTCAAGGGGGAGAGCCATCTTCACATCGTAGGCTGACTTTTTTTTCTGAACCCACCTTTTGAACAAGGGGCATCTGGAATCCTGATTCCCATATATAGAACAAGAAGAATCCGGTTCTGCCGCCGCGCACCTAAGGCAAGGTTTACAGTAGTTTGTATAATTATTCCTAACTAAATTTTTAAGCTGATTAGATATGATTCTATTAAGCCAAGGCAACATAGGTTTAGTTTGATCATAAAGATGCCACTTTTTAAATATGTGTATTTTTAAAATTTGAGAAATATCCTCGAAATCCATCCAAGCGATAGACGTCAAAGTCCATTTCCCTTTTCTTTTTTTAATCTCTTCACTAATAATATCTATGCTATCTTCGAATTTAACTTTCGGTTTACGTTTACTGGTTCTCTTTTTGGCTGGCATTTTCACTACTTTCAGGGGTTTCCTTTGGCGTAGGGGATACTAAATTACCTAAAGTTGAAACAATTTTATTTCCAAAGTAGCAGCCTTCTTCCTCAAGCTCTAAAGGGGGTATATCTATAGATATGGGAATTGGCTTTTCTGTGGGCTCTTCGATCTCTGCCTCGATTTTTTTCTTCTCTTTCTTCTTTTTGGGCTTCTTGCCTGTCGACAAGTCATAACCACACGAAGAACAAAGTTTAGGCTTTTCCATTAAAGAGCTACCCTTTTTAAAAGACGGCTCATTAGAGCTTCCGCAGTTTTTGCAATAAGTTGCTTTAATATATTTCGGCATAATTTTTATTTTTAGGTAATTAGTTATTACAACTAAACGTTCATTTAGATAAAAAAATGTTATGTCGACTTATTCTTTTACAAACAACCAAGGGGTAAAATACAAAATATTGATGAAAAAACCTCACCATACTTACAATGCTGACGGTTTGTGCGATCCTCCTGATTATCGTAAGCCCAAAATACATATTGCTCCAGATCTAACGCCAAAAAGAGAAATGGCGGTCATGATAGAAGAAATGATGCATGCGTTTTTCTGGAACATACCCGAAAAAGAAGTAAGAAGATTTTGTGGTTCCGTAACAAGAATTCTACATAAAGAGGGGTGGAGACAAACAGTAACAACAGAGCCCTCGACAGAATGGAGTGGTCATGTTAAATAGGCATAGTAGCCAAATCTTTGAATTTAGTCACTAAGAATTTAACTAATTCTGATCTCACTACATCTTCTTCCGTAAACTCGAAAGTATTTATTCCAAATTTTGAGCTTTCTTTATCTGTAAATAGACTCTCTATTCTTTCAAACCCTCCTCTATGTCCATTTTTTAAGTCTGTCTGAGTTGGGTCAGCTAAAACAAAGCATTTGGAACCCATACCTAATCTAGTTAATACTGTTACNATTTCCTTGAGAGAGCTATTCTGGCATTCATCAAATATTANACACTTAGAATTCCAACTCATACCTCGACAAAAATTAACAGGATAAGTNGANACTCTTTCNTCTTTTTGTAGTTTCTTTATTACATTNGGNCAAACCAGCTCTTCCATTTTATGAAGGAAAGGAAGGTTATAAAAATGAAGCTTTTGGTCCGCGTCTCCCGGTAAAAAACCCATTCTAGAGTCAGAGCTTTCTACCGCAGATCTAATATAGACTATTTCGGAAACCTTGCCTTCGCTCAGCAAATGTAGAGCGCAATAAACACTAAGAAGAGTTTTAGAGGATCCTGCCGGGCCTTTACCGAAAAGAATTTTAGATTGCTTACTTAAGGCTATCTTAATAAAGTCTTTCTGTTTCTTTGTCCATTTGAAGTCTTCTATATGAAATCTTTCTCGAGGTCGTATAGGCTCTCTTTGGAGAGCTCTTCCTTGAGGATTATCCAATTCATCTAAAGAATTGGCCAACTGGTCAAGTCTAACTTTAGGCATGATATATAACTAGTTTACGCTTGCTCTTCTCCCATTGGGGCTATCTTCTTCTCGAGTCTTAAACCCTTGATGTCTTCGTTTGCTATGTCTACTCTGGTTTTAGTATCACCAAAGTAGAAAGTCGTAGATCTCATACCGACCCTTACGATCCTACAAGTTCTACCCCCCATGATATAAACATCATCAGTTTTTATTCCGCCGAAAAGAGACATGGATACAGCAGCTGCGAAGCTAGTTATAGTCTCTTTGAAAATTAAACCCGCTGCTCCCGCAACGAGCAACCAACCGTGTTCGCCGATAAAGTTTTGACCGGCATTTGCGATTTGATCTTCCATATATAATATATACACTGATTTCCAACAAATAGATGTGTAATTAATAATACTAAATGAATGAAACACTAGCAGATCCCGAACTACAAAAAGCCGCAGAACAATTAATAGGTGAATACGGTTGGTTAATTCTTATAGCTTTCCTTGGTATACTTTTTAAAGACGCGATACATAAAGCCGCAGAAGGACTTTTAATATGTATTGGAAAAGATTTTTGTAATGATGATGTTTTATACATAAGTGGACGACAAGCCAGAATAGTAAGAGTAGGATTTTTAAAAACAATTTTCTACATGACAGATCGCGGCACCAAAATGATCGTTCCAAATGACAGATTAAAATTGTTAGTTATAGAAAAAAAACTCCCATTAAACGGAGGCTTTCATTACTTACATAAGGGTGGGGAACCCGGTTACGAAGAACAAAGAGCCGTAAGAGATAAAATGAAGGAGCTTCCAAAATTGCCAGAAGATAAATAAAAACTTGTGTATATAAAGATCCACGGGTGTAATTAGGAAAGTCAAAGATGGAATTAAATAATGCAATAGATATAATTTTCGGTATAGCTGCGTTCTTTATTGGTTGGACAATGAAACGGCTATTTCATAACATAGACAACCTCTGGAAAAAACATGACGATATGACCGACAGGGTCGCCAAAATGGCAGTCGAAATGCCAAAGCAGTACGTTACAAAAAGTGACTTAACAAGAGCTATAGACGTTATCCATTCCAGATTTGACAAATTAGAAGAAAAATTGGAAAAACACTTCCGCCCCTAGAGTGACTTGAGTATCCCGCAAGGGGGGTATAAATTAAATTTGTCTTACCTTAAAATCTTTTAAGGATACATTGGCCATATTTTGGAAGTCGACTTTTCCTTCTCGTGTCATCTCTTCTACTTTGGATAGAGCGCCATTGGGGTCAGCCGGATCACTTTCATTTAGGTCTTTTTCGAACTCTTCAATATCTATATCTTCCTCAAACGTAAGACCTAATACAGCTTCGTGAGAAGCACTCCAAGTAACAAGAACTTTTTTTGCCATGTTGAATAGTTATAAAAGATTTATTTGCTTTTTCTAAAAAATGTTTTTATATCTTTAATAAGCTATGTTCAATATATTTAAAAGATTATTTAATAGACGAGTCAACACAGTTAGGGAATGTCCTGAATGTGGTTTTAAAGGCAGCCCCAAACAATTTAAAAAAGTGAAAACGATGACAACGACAACAGCTAGAATAGACGATAGACACAATTCCTCAGGAACGAGTGGGAATGTTGGTTCAGGAAACATAGGGTCAGGCGAAACCCCGGCTCCTTCTAATGACGCTCCTACCAGCGGTATGACTGGCACCAGCGGTATTACTGGTGATCCGGCCCCAGCTCCGACCCCAACTCCGACCCCAACTCCGACCCCAGCTACTTCTGATGACGTTCCTACCAGTGGCACCAGCGGTGTGACTGGTACTAGCGGTATCAGTGGTTCTTGAATAAGAAGGTTTGAGAATGTTTTTTCGATAAAGCCCTTCTTCCTTTAAAGGGGGGAGATAAAAATTATCTTTTTGTGTACATAACTATGTATGGCGGACCTACACGTACTTGCTCAGAACGGTAATATAAAAGGAATAAAAGCTGCTCTCAAAAATAAAAGAGCCTTTCTGTCTTTAGATGAAGATTTAGGCTGGAGCCCTCTTCATTACGCTTCAAATCGCAGTAAAGCCAAAGCGGTACAAGTTATGCTGGACGGTGGTGTTTCACCAAATATCAAAAGTAATCCTCCTCAGAAACAAAAACAGAATGATTGGAATCTTGCTATTGATAACAACGGAAGCCAAAAAAATCCTATCGTATATCCAATGGATGTTGTAGAAGGTCCTAATAGAGCCAAAATACTTTCAAACCTCAAAAAGAAAGGAGGGAAATTTTACGGAAACGAAATGACTCTTCACCATGCTGTTCAAATGGAAGATATAGACGAGATAGAATCCGGATAAGGAAGCTTTAAAAAATATTAATAAGCTAATAAATAAAAATACTAATAAAATGAAATACCCAATAGGAGAAAAAATCTTTTTGATCGTAGGGTGGATAGCAATTTCACCTTTTGTTCTTCGAGAATATGTTATAAGGGGGTTCAAATGGCTAATAAGAAAAATAAAAAGAAAAGATTAATTCGACCTTTAGATTTAAAAGGGTTTCCGGAATACGACCTTTATTTTACAATTGTCATAGTGTTGCTTATGGTAATTCTTGCTATTTGCACAGGATGTTATTCTCCCGACACGGTATATGTTAGAGAGTACTATAGTCCTCGTCCTTTTGGAACATCGTTATACATACATCATAATCACCATTATGATCACCACAACCATTATCGCCAGAGCAACAGAAGAAGCAGCCGACCTGCTGGTAAAGTCGTCACCCCTACTCGCACCCCGCCACCATCTAGACCCATAAGTAAGGGAGTGCCAGAGCCCCCAAGTAATCCACGAGATAGGAGGTAATATGCGGACCAGACAGCAAGCTTCAAAAGAACTCGAAAAAAGGGGATACAAAAAAGATGACGAACCCGGTATTTGGATGTCCCCTGAAGGAGCTAGACTGGCGTGGTTCCTTGCTTTAAAAAAAGAAGATATAGAATTTGATAGCAAAACTTGGAGTGCTGAAATCACCCGAGCCAAATACGAATGGAATGAAAAGAAACGCAAAGCAAAACTAAAATTAAAAAACGGAACAGTTAAATGACAATAATAGTTATATTATTACTGCTCCTTATTTTAGTAAACTCTATGGGGGATGAATAAAAACATAAAGAAAACCGCCCTAAGGTGGCGACAGCAAATGGAGGAAGCTCCAAAGCACTTATGCCCAAATGACCTGTCGGATGAGGCTTTCATAGAGACCCTAGAAAGAGCCTTATGGAAAAAAGGAAAAAGCCTTGACATTCAGGGAGATTCGTATATAATAATAGAAGGGTGAGGGGTTGTAGCTCAGTTGGCAGAGCATCTGCTTTGCAAGCAGGATGTCAGGAGTTCGAATCTCCTCAGCTCCACCATTTTTACTTCGGAGCGTAGCGCAGCTTGGTAGCGCGCCAGTTTTGGGAACTGGAAGTCGGGTGTTCAAATCACTCCGTTCCGACCATTTCGGAGAGATGGCAGAGTGGTTGAAAGCGCTCCCCTGCTAAGGGAGTATAGGTTAACGCCTATCGAGGGTTCGAGTCCCTCTCTCTCCGCCATCCTGAGAGCGGGTGTAGCTCAGTTGGTAGAGCATTACCTTGCCAAGGTGACTGTCGTGAGTTCGAGTCTCATC
>NZER01000056.1 GCA_002690445.1 Candidatus Pacearchaeota archaeon | reverse complement strand
CAGAAGGCTAAACAGGTGGGAGCGGAAGCCCATGCGGGAGTAAAGACTCCTGCTGACATCAAGAGGGCACTTCAGGAGCAGCGTGGTTTAGAGGAACCATCTCCAGTAGAGCCTGTTGCTGAGGGAGAAGATACCTCTGAAGATAAGATAAAAGATACCTCTGAAGATAAGGTCCCTATAGAAGATGCGGAATCTGGTGCAGAGACGGAAACTGAAACTGAGGTAGAGACTGAAACAACTGGTACTGAGACTGAGGTAGAGACTGAGGAAGATAGTGATGGAGGAGCGGGAGCATGGCATGTAGGTGGCACTGAAGGAGGCCGTAACGGGGAATCAGAGATTAAACCTATAGGAGCAATTCCCGATCCAAGGATAGTAGAAGAAGAGACTACAGATGAGGATACTGAAGAGACTCCAGAGGAACCTGAACTTGAAGATATGACCGTTGATCAACTCAACGAAGGTCTTGATAAAATCAAAGAAACTATCAGACAGATGGGTCAACAAACAGAGGACATGGATTTCCAAGGAATACTTGACTTGGGGATGCAGCAACGGGAGATGGAAGATCGTCTTGAGGAGTTAACGGCAGACTCTCCAGAAGAGAAAGCAGATAAGGAACGCCTGAGAAAGGTGAAGGAGATAGAGACAAAGGTTCGGGAAGAGCTTGGTTATGGTTCTGGTGAGAGTGTCAGAAGGCAGCGTAGGGGTGAGTCAATCGATGAGATGGCTAAAAGAATTCTGGCGTATCAGCAAGCATTAGAGAGGGCACAAAAACAGGCGGCTGGAGAAGAGACTGGGGAAGATTCAACTGAAGCTCCTGGTCCAGAGGAAGAGTCTTTTGATCCTGGCCCCTTTGAGCCTGAGCCTTTTGATGTCGAAGGAGCTATTAGTCCTATTGAGGGACCATCTACAGTTACTACTGAAGCTACAGAAGAAGTTGCACCAGAGGCCCCAGAACCTAGGCATTCGGATGTAGAGGCAGCTGATAGTCGGAGACAATCTGTTATTAATAGGACCCTTGGTATAAGGGCCCTCACTGATGAGGCTGGTGATCTTCAAAGCCAGATCAATAATAGAAGAATCATGCCCCCTGCTTCTGCCGCTACAAAATTTATTTCTACTTTCAAGCCTTTTGCAGACGCAGCACTTAAATATGGTGAGCAAAAGCAAGAATCCGATAGAATCTTCAATCAGTTTTCCAACGCTGGGAAGACATTAGATACAACTGCGAAGGAATTAAAAGAAGCTCAAGAGCAATATGATGCATTGGGTGGTAAAAAACGTCCGAATAAAGGGAAAGGAAGACTGGGAAGTCCGGACTACCAAGCTTGGACTGCGGCTGATAGACGTTTAAAGGCTGCTGGAAATGCTTCTTCAGAAGCTATCAAAAACTTCCAGTATCTGACTAGAACTATGGACGAATCCAATAAAGCTTTTGAGGAAGTAGGAGCTACTCTTGATGCAGATGGAAATACCATGTCTGCTTTGGTAGCCTCTATGCAGGATTTGAAGAGTCAGAAGAGTGAGGGATTTCTTGATACTGACATGGTTAGAAGAATTTCTAATGCACTTGGTTTCCTAGGTCCATTAGGCAGGGCTCTCGCAACTCAGACAAGTGGTGGGGTAGGAATGGAGGGACAGCCTTCTTCTTCCATAGGTACGGGTTCTGCTGAGGGTGGAATTGCGGCGAGTAAGGATGAGATAGAAGAGATTCTTGCGTATGTGGATAACCTTATTTCTCTCGCAGATGATAAGTCTGATGAATCCACAGATGTAATAAACAGACTTGACAGATATATATTAAGTCATTCGTCCAGATAGTATGATTTAGATGGGGAAGTATTATGGCAACTGAACGAGACATACTTAGATCGATAGATAATTTTATCTATAAGAGTGGAAAAAAGGCATACGAAGGTAAAGTTTTCCAGCTTGCAGAGATAGCTTGGGACTTCCTTCAGAAGCAGCATGCAAAGTATGCTCACCTTGTTCCTATGTACAGAACAGTTCATAGGAAAAAGCCCCGTGAGATAACATTTCGTGCGATTCGCTGGGTAAATCCCAAGAGAATGTTTCCTGTTTCACAGATGAGTGCAAAGGAAATTGCAGCTCTGACTCCGGAGAAACGGGCTGAGGCTCTTTCTGAGCTAGCTAAGTATCGTAGAGAAGCTCATGTGATCATGAATCGATATGAAGAGATGCTTTCTCTGATCTCAATTGGTGAGAGACCCTATCACATTAATTATGGCCCTGTTGACTTTGATGAGTTGATTGACCATAAAGCAAGGGCTGAACGTCTCAAGCAAGGGACAAGTAACTGGGAATGGGCACTGGACAAGCAGGCTATGGTTTTCCGTCAGGAGATGGGAAAGCAGGGTGAGAAGTTTGATGATGTCGCAGACCTTTGGCAGGACGGTCTTCCTCCATTTTTTGATGCTAGGAAGGGTCGTGCGAAGCAAGTCCCGATGCGGAAGCTTGGGAAGTCTATAGACCCTGAGACAGGAGACCTTATAAAAGACCCAAGCATAAAGGATTTCCGTGTAAACGCACGAGAATTTCTTATAGTTCCTCCTGAAGAACTTAGGCCAGGAGAGAACTTCTGGATGCCTGAGAAGATTATGTTGGCTGGTGATCAGCAGGCAGGGATTCCTATTCGACTCCCTGAGGATTTTGCTGAAGGGAGTGGCATGGCTAATATGTCAAACTTCCTTGATCAAGAAGGACAGTTTAGAGGCGAGACTGCGAGTGGGCAGAAAGTTCGTATCGGATACGAGCCTATAGATATTTTTGATCCTGCTAACAGACGTAGGAATCGTTGGACACAAGTTGATGATCTGGGAGCGAGAGGTAGGGCCAGACACCGTGGAGAAGAGTCTGCGGCAGGGGCAGCGGAAGCTACCGAAGCACGAGAATTTGCCCCAGCAGAACTTCCTGGTAGAGACCCTGACGAGCCTCATCCCGCTGAAGATACACGCTCTCCTGAGGAAGTAGCCGCAGCTGAAGAAGCGATACGGGTAGCGGCACGTGCAGGTCAGTGGGCTGATGACAATATCAGTGTAGGGGACGGTAGTGAGACATTTAATCCTACTCAGGTCAATGCCGATGTCATGGAGAAGAGTTCTACTTTTGTAGAGAGTCTGGGAGGAGAGGTTGGTATTGCTGGAGGTCTTCCTGATACACCAGTCGAAGGCCCAGACCTAGCTATCGAGGTACAGTTCGGTGACTTGGACTGGGAAACTGAATATGAAGGTCGGGGACTGGGTGCGGCGGTATCGGGACGGGTAAGTGTAGGCGGCAAGAGCTTTATGTATAAAGCCTCTGCTGGTGAGCAGTTAGGGGAAAATGCTGCATTCGTTATGGATAGGGCTCTGGGACTGGGAATTGTTCCAGCTGTAATGTTGGTTAATGGTTTGCCTGATGAGTGGAAAGATACTGGTACAGCGGATACTCCTGAAGGTGTAACCGCAATGAATGTGGGATTGGGTGGTGGATTCATTTCAGAATGGATTGAAAATCTCATTCCTGTTGCTGCTGTCAAGGAAGCTGATTTAAAGAAGGCCATGCAAGACCCAGAAAATCGTGCCAAATTTTTTGGAATGATAATGCTGGATACCCTTCTTGGTAACTCTGATAGGCATAATTCTAACTTTGGGTTTCAGGCAACGGCGGATGGACTGAAGTTAATTGCCTACGATAATGGATTTGCTGGAAGATTTGCAGATATAAACTATGGTCAACAACCAGCAGATACAGGCAGAACTGGCATGGTGCGGAGTGAGGGAGTTGTTAAATGGGAAGGGGCTCGTGATAGCGATGATCCTCGTCAAACTGCACCTTGGATGGGTTCTGCTCATCCACAGACTTTCGGAAATCTAGGATGGGATACGTGGGATAAGGGAAATAGGATGGGAGCCCCACCCGGTGGATTCTTATCATCGGAGATTGCGGGAGTTGATCAGGCGGGTCTTGAGCAAGAGATTGGTAACTATATAGACGAACACTTTGACATGCAGGTCATTGGGAGGGCCGCAGCAGCGTCAGGTATGAAAGTACTGGGCCAGTTCATGGACGGTTCTGAGGTTACTACTGAGGCGGCTAAGGCAAAAATAAAAGAGCATATTTTACAGGCCGGACTTCCAGGTAACGAAATTCAATATGATCAGGCCTCTAATTACACTAGACTGAGTTCTTCTCCTCCTTCTGAGATAGCAGAAGTTTCTCCTCCTGTAACGGTAACAGAGCCTGAACCTGTTGTAGTTGGACAGCCTCCCACTCCTCCTCTTACTGATGCTGAAAGGGGTGCTGACCTTAGACGACGGCAGGATGAGGCAGCGGGAGCTGGGCCACAAGTTCTTTCAACTGAAGAGCGAAGACAGGCGAATGTGGCAAGAGTAGCTGCGGAGCAGGCTGAGGCTGCTGAACAGGAAGCTGCTGAAGGGGCTTCAGCAACGGAAGACCTACAGTGGACGCAGGAGCAGGCACAAGTGCCTCAGGGACTCTTGGATTATATGAGAGAGACTGGCAGCTATTCTATTGATGACGCACGATCTATGTACGGTAATGTGATGGATAGATATAAAGAGGCTGTAGATTCAGGTGTGGATGAGGATCGGGCAATGAAAGAAGTTCTCCCACTCCTAGCTGGTAAAGTTAGTGAAGAGGATTTCAAGGAGAGCTTGAATTACTGGTCAGCGTCATATGATGAACGAAGTCTTATCGGTTCTATGCTAGAAGTGGCTGAGCTACGGAAAAGGTATGAGTAGGATTTACTGATGTATTTACTAGTGGTATACTACCAATAGTAAATTTCAGGAGAAGTAAATGGCAGTATTAATACGAAGAAATTGGTCTAAACCTTTTGATCAGAGTGATGCGAAGGTAACGGCTGCGTTCCTCCCCAGTGGTGAAATCTTGTTGCCTCCCGATAGGGAAGACGATAGAGAAGGATTAGAGAAGGTTATCAATTCTCTTAAGGAAAAGGGAGTGAATGAGGATGGTATCTTTGGTCACCTTAGATCAATATATCGAACTCCTATCATGGGAGATATGTATCTGATAGACGATACAGACTTTGCCAGAAAGGAGATACAAGAGGGAGGGCTTCAGTAGTGGTCGATCAGACTTACATATCGCTTGCAGAGGATGAAGAGAAACCTGAATATCCTGAGCTTTATTTCATGATGGATGGAGCAAATACACTTGTTTCACAAATGAATGAGTTTGAAGAAGAGAGTGAGGATGAGGACGATGAGAACCCCCAGACTGGGTACGCCCTAGTTATTCAGGATACAGAGTACTGGCCCGATATATATCAGAGCGTTAGGCATTTTAGTGAATCGATGGTTGAGGAGTTAGAGGGAGGCAGACTTCTGATTGCTCCTATTGCTAAAGAAGAACTAGAGAATGTAATCGATGCATACACACGAATTGGTTTTATTGTGAGAAAAGCTAGTGATCAGGATCATGACGAACTAATTAGAGAATTTGATAAGTTAGCGACTATCGAAGGCGGAGAGAGTAAGGATTATCCACGAGGTAAGGGTGCTTAGGACACCATTTTTTAATTTGTTATATGTCTGACATTCTCAAGACTTTATTAAAAATAGATTACGTTCTAGCAAAGCAGGACGTTGCCCCTATTTCTAGGGCTGAGCCTGCTGATGATCCTAGGGCAGGTAAACTTGAGATAGATAAACCGAAGGCTTCTTGGCAGAAAGAGCATCCAAGTGGGAAAGGCAAAGTTCAAACTAAGATTTATGAACTAGTTCATCGTGGTGGTCGGACATTTGAACGAGCAAGGACAGCATGGGTCAACCCTCATGTGGCAGAGCGTTTAAATCAAAGGAAAGTAGCTACAGACTGGATCAGGACTCTGGGGAACTACATACCTATTTACTTTGTAGGTGGATACATAAGGGATAAGTTCTTTAAGAAAGTATCCAAAGATGTGGATATTATATCTCTTTCTCCTCTCGCTTCTGCGAAGGAGATATTCAATGGTCTCAGTATCAAATTTGAGGAATCTTCCAACGCTTTTGCTAGAGTAAAGTTTCATGTGGGCGATCTAAAGGTAGATATGATTGCTACCACCCAGAACGAGCTACTGGAGAATTTGGGACAACGAGATTTCACTATCAATGCTGTTGCCCAGTCTGTTACTGGTCAATTCTATGATCCCTTTCATGGGTTAGATGATATTAAGATGAAGGTTCTTAGAACTCCTGGTGGTCGAAGTGCAGAGTCTTTTAAAGAAGACCCAGTTCGTTTACTGCGAGGAGTGAGGATGCTGTCTGATTTTCCAATAAAAGCTCACCCTTCTCTTCTCCGGGCATTACCCGATTCTGTGCAATATTTAAAGAATGTGAAACCAAAGAGAATAGGTTTTGAGTTCGCTAAGGTCATGCAAGCTGAAAAACCCTCTTATGGTCTCAAGTTCATGGCTAAGCACAATATGGTGCAGTATATATGTGCCGACTTAAATAGCATCATTGGATTGAAACAACGGGGTAGGCGTGGAGATGTGTGGGATCACACCATGAAGGCTGTAAAGAATGCTAAGAGTCAGGATTTGATTCTTAATCTGGCAATTCTGTATCACGATACAGGTAAGGCCAAGGTTGAGAAGGTTAAAGGTCATTTTCCTGATCATGCCAGAGAAAGCGGTAGAGTGGCTCGAAGCTCTCTGCTCCGATTAGGGTTCAATAAAGGAATCATAGAGCGAGTGGCTCGATTGGTAGAGAATCATAAGTTTGTAGATTCAGCCCTTAAGGGCGATTCCGATGAGGATGAGTACAGAAAACTGATTCTCACTCTTAGAGGAGATTTGAAACGGTTCTTTGAGCTATCACGTGCTGATGCAACTTCCGCAGGTCACAATGCCTCTGATGTTACAAGGATCGAGAAGAGAGTCCAGAGGATGAAAGAGTCTCTTCCTGATGATATGGAAGCCGATAGTGAGGAAGAGCTTCTGAAGTTGGATGATGTACCAGACCCTAGAAAACCCGTTGATGAGGCTGAGGAAGAGATACATTTCAATGCTGCTGAGCGGGAGAAGGAGAGACCTAATCCGGAAGATATGCTCGCTGCAATAGGTCTGGATGATGTTATTCAACGGATGGAAAATCCTGTTTATAGAGAGGTAGAAGAGTTGATTGAGAGGTTATCGAATGAGTAGACGGGGTCGTCCAAGACTTCTTCAGAAGGAAGGCCATCATCGTCATGATGGTGTTGATAGATGGCATCCTGAAGATCAGGGACATGGTTCTCGTACAGAGTTGCTTCATAAGGCTCAAGAGAAAACCATACAGAAGGAATCTTCAGCTACAGAGATATTTGCTTTGGTAAAGGAGTTGGAGCGGCGGGAACTGGGCATGGCTATAATAGACGAGTTGCAGAAATCAATTGAAACAATACTGCGATCTGATAAAAAGGGATCGACTCCTCGTCGTACGGAGCAGGAGAGTATTGGTAAGGATGATGCGGAGGAGGATCGGGAACCAAATACATATGGGTTACCATAAAGGTAAAGGAGAGGTTTTATGACTACAGAGAAGCCGAAAGTAAAAAGAGGGAGACCTAAGAAAGCTGCTGCCACTGAGGCTGCTACTACTTCATCTTGTAATTGTGAGGGACAACTAGCAAGCTTGAGGGCCCAGATAGCCGCTCTTCAGAATTGGAGTGTAAGTTTCAATACCTATTTGCAGCAGAATATGATTTCCAATACAGCTGATGCCGCTGCGGAACGTCATATGCAGACTCTCTCAGACGAGATACAAGATTCCAAAGGTTAAGGGAGCGGGACGGCCTGGAAGACCTCGCCGTTCCTCTCTTCCTAAACGGCCTACTTATAGAGGTAAGCCATTTAATAAGTCTGCGGCCTTCTGGGGCAGACTTGCTAAACAGGAGCCGAATAATGGAGAGATGACATTATTCGGGATAATGTGCTATCTCGGTATGGAATACCGTTACACAGGTAACGGTCAATTTATTTTGATGGGAAAAGCCCCTGATTTTGTACATCTACGAGATCGGAAGATAATTGAATTCTATGGAGAAAGGTGGCACGAACCTGAGGAGGAAGAGGAACGAATAAAACTATTTGCTAGATCAGACTATCAAGTTCTGGTTATATGGCAAAGAGAGATAGCTCCTAAGAAACGAAAAAGTTTGTATAAGAAGTTGTTGGATTTCAATGTTCTTCCTGAATTATAAGTATGATTGTTTCAAAGAATGGATGCTCTAGGTGCAATGGACCAGTTATCCTATCTTTAGAGAGATTACCAGATCGAACTTATGATATGTATTGTTTGAATTGCGGTAATAGAGATTTTCCTGATGAAGCGGCATTGTTGGCAGATACTTTAAGAAAGCTAAAGACTAAATGGTTACCTGAATGGAAACAAACTGGAATATCATAATAGCAGCTGTACCAGGTATTATCGCTCTTGTAGGAATTATTTATGCGGTAGTTGTTCGATTAACTCGAATAGAGACTAGATTAGATTTGATATGGACAGTGTTTGTTGAAGAAGGACTGCGAAATCAAGTCCAAGTTGGTAACTTACAACATAGTTCTCCTTATAAACTTACATCAAAGTCCCTTATATATAAGGATTCTTTACTAGATATAGATACATTACGTGTGTTTCGGAGTAACTTACGGCGTAAAAAGTATAGAGATGATTTTGATATGATGCATAAACTTATCCGTTATATGGGTTTTGAGGCTGTATCTTCATCAAGTGCTAATCATAATCTATCCATAAAAGAATACTTGGCACTATGTGTAGGAGCCATAAGACATGATGAATCTAACAAAAAATGAGCTATGTTTCATAGACGATTGTTTAACAATGTTCAGAGAGGCTGATCAGGATGATGAACGGCCTAAAATAATTTATAGAACTCTTGTTCCATCAGCAGGAACCGCTGCTCCATTGGAGTTTATGACCAAGATAGGAAGTGCTTTGGTGGAACTTCATGAGAAACAATCTTCAGGTACGACTGTAGGATTGGTTGCATCTTTGGAATTTACCGAAGATGAGCTTTGGTTAATTAGGGAAATAGCTCATTCCAATGCAAGATACAATGATGAGCTTGTTGGATATAATCTAAAGATTAAAGTTCATAGATCGTTAAGAGAGATATCTGCTAATAATGTAATAGGCGATGTTCCCACTGCCTTAGTAGATGATCCTGTTTATGATAAGGCCAAGTTTGAGGTTTATGAGATTTTGGAATCAGACGAGTCTTAGTTTAGACTCAGTTCCATAAGCAGTGCTTTCATAACACCGTTATCCCTAACTCTAATATTAGAATCCAATATGTCAGTTAATAGTTCTCGTTTGGATTCTATAAGACTAGCCATCTTTGAATCGATGGTATCGTCAACAAGCATGTACCAGATCACTACACCTTTCGTTTGTCCAATGCGGTGAATGCGATCTTCCATCTGTTCTTCTATTGCGGGTGACCATTGACGTTCTATGAATAGGGCGTTACTGGCAGCAACCAGATTAACTCCCATTCCCATTGCTGTTGATGTTAGGAACACGAGACATTCTTCATCTTCTTGAAATCTATCTATTGCGGGTTGACGTAACTTATTAGGTGTAGTGCCGTCCACTCTCTCGTATTTGATTTTTTCTTTCTTCAGAAACTTCTCTAGGTAGTCCAGAACATCATGATGATGACCAAAGACCAGAAGTTTCTCATTGTCTTGAGTTAGATTGAGAATATGTTCTCTGGCTACTTCCGCCTTTCCTCGTCCTACTATATGACGTAGAACTCCAAGTTGGGCGAATATATGCGTGTATGCATCATTATCGTCCATTTGGCTCTGTTGGAGTTGTCCAACGGTGGACATAAGGGCAATGTCAGCGGCATGATAATCCTGTTGATAATTTCCGGGGAGAAGGGTATGTATAGTTTCCCGTCTTTTTGGAGGAAGTTCTTTGAGAACATCTTCCTTTCTACGGCGAATCATAAAGGGCCGTATAAGGCTCCTTAGTTCTTTAGTGTTTGAAGAGCCTCTGAACTGCCAACCATAACCGTTATTGTATCCATTGCAGTAACGTACTCCGAACTTGAACCAACTTGGAAATTGTTCAGGACTTACTAGACTGAGAATGTTGTAGAACTCCATAGGACGATTCAGTATGGGAGTTCCTGATAGTCCGATTACATATTTAGCCTTGCGTCCTAGTGCAATACTTGCCTTGGTTCTCTTGGCTTTACGTTCTTTGAGATATGTACACTCGTCAAATACAACTACTGAAGGACTCATCTTGAGGAGTTTATTTTCAAGTTTCCATAGCAGTTCGTAGTTGATTATATATATATCTTGTTTGGGCTTGATCTTATCCTTGCCCGTCATGATTATCTGAACTGATGGCTTGTCTGGTATCCATCGTTCTATTTCAACTTCCCAATTCTTTTTAACTGATGCGGGGACTACTACTATGACTGGACGCAATTCAGGATGTATAGATAGCCATCCCAATGTTTGAATTGTTTTTCCAAGCCCCGGAGCATCCGCAATGATAGCCCCTCTAGTTGGAGTCATTTCAAGGAATACAACTCCAAGTTCTTGATATGGGAACAGGTCATTGGTTATGTTTAACCTCTGACGAATCTCCTTTAACATGTTCTTTCCCTGTTCAGACTCTATATCGTCTGGTGTAAAGGCAGACCCTAATTCTTGTAAGGCTTGAGCATTAGGTGCGAGTTCATCTGCATACACTTGAACTCTTTTTGCGATATCTGGATATCTCATCTCTAAGATACGAGATGCTATATTCAAGTATTGATCTGGAATTGACCATCCCCGCTCTTCAGCATCCCAACGTCTTCCAGGTATTTCCTTGATTCTCTCAACAACTGTTTCGTTGTAAGGGAACTTGATTATCATTTTTACTCAGCTTTCCAAACAATCTCGAATTCGTATTTGAGGATATATTTAAGACATCGTTGGCATCGTTCTTCATGTACATGCCAATCATCCTCAGAGTTAGTCACATTAAGAATGTTTCTCATGTGATCTACATAGCTCATGAGGTAGCTAACCTCGTCTGATTTGCCCTCAGAGAGGCCCCGCATGATATGTTCGACTACCCGAATTCTCATCTACCTCTACGTCCTTCATAGACTACGTTAGCAATAATGCTAGTTTCATTAGCCAGAGTGAGGTTTCCTGCGAGAATCCTTCTTTCGTCATATCCCATCGAAGGACTATCAGCACTGATGTATTTCATATACTTGGTGAAAGTTTTCCATACATGGTCTTCTCTCATCTCCTTACGGAGATCAGTGTATATCCGTTTTTGAAGTTTTTCGGTTGTGGATTCTATGTTTGTTTTCTCTACCATTATTCTGTTCCTTCCATTTTTCTTGAACTGCTCCCAAAATTTACATGTCCACCTCGGACATTGGATTTACGCAGGTTTGCATTCTCTGCTTCAACGGCATTAGCGTATTGTTGAGTACGTGCTTTGCTTTTAGCAGCATTATCTGCATCGTCTTTTGCCTTGTTCGCCCCTCTGACATAGGCTCCTTCCCTTTCTGTAAGGTTTTTAATTGTTTTGTCTTGATTGGCGATTACGGTAAGGGCCTCTTGATACTTATTATTTATATGTGCTAGCTGTTGATCCAACTCTGAGTTTCTTTTTTCTAAATCACTGATATAGAACTCAGTATTGTCAGCCGTTATAATGAGGTCTTCTATTCTTTTAGCCTCATCTTTGATCCCATCATACAGACTCTGTATTTTTGAGATTTTTGACAGTAGTTCTTTCTCTAGCTCAACAGCCTCATCTCCACCATCTACTAGAGCCTGTATCTTAGGAGCCCATTCTTGTAGAAGATCGCTATTTGTATTGTGCCTCTCTACGATTGCACTGGTCTCCTTGAAGAGGGCCATTAGCACGGCCTCGGCCTCTACGCCAGTAGGATTGACTACTTCTTTTTCTGTAGCTACCTCACTCTCTTCTTTATTTTTTAGAATTTCTGATCGCTGTTGCGGTGTTAGTACCCTAGCCATGTCATCTCCTTCTGATGTATTTTGTTCGTTGGGCCATAGAGTTGCATTCATTCCTTTTTCCCATATGCGTTCCCACTCAGGATTGGGGGTTTTTCCTTTTGATTGACTGATCATGCCATCTCGTCCTTGAACTTCTATGACACGCTCGTTTGAGAGCCTGATAGTCCAAGGTCTTCCCTTGGCGAGTTGCTCTAGAAAAATAAGATGTTCTTTTTGCATATGTTCTAGCAGTTTCATTAGTATGTGTTCTGAGGTTTTTTCATTTCCTATAGTATTTTGCAAAATTTTCAAAATCTCACTGAAGGGCATGCCTTGTCTACTTTTTATATGTCTATCAAGCCAGAGGGTTTTTTCAATCTTCTTCATGGTAGATGCATACTGTTCTATGCCACCTCTTAGCCCCTCTGAGATAGTCTCAGCAGGAGTTGGGGGGTTTACCCAACCGTAGACAGTTTTCGATTTGATGTTGAATCTGAGAGATACTGATTTAACCAGTTCAGTTCTACTGAGAGTAGCATTCTCCCTTATGAATTTATCAATACGTTTCCTTTCTTCAGGGGTATAGACTCTTTGTCCAATACGTTCACCTGTTCGGCGATTGACGTAAGGACGTTCGACTCTGCCTTCCCACTGTAGGTATCGGTGAATGAGATGAGTCTTAATACCAGTAATGTCACTGACTTCTTTCTGGTTACCATACTGAGCAAACAGATCATCAATTCGATCCATCTGTTGATCGGTAAGGTTAGGTGCATTCTTCTTTCTGTTTTTTCCTGCCATTTCTTCTTCTCCTGCATTTATAGTTTTTTCCATTTCATGGGAATGTTGTTTGTTGCCACTTGTATTTGCGAATTTACCCATGTCTTTTAGCCACGAGTTTCTTATGTCTCTAATTCTTTTCATCATTAATTTGCCTTGTTAGAAACTCCCATTTGACTGAGAATGTCTATTCGTCTTTGTTCGTCATGTTTCTTATGCCAGTCTTTATACTGATTCATTCTTTTCTGGATAAGTTCTCTGCATAGAGGAAACCAGACATTATTTTTTGGAACGATCTTGGTTATATTCATTGCTATTCGTTTTGTTGGCTCGAAGGTTCCATCTGCTAATTCTTTATATTCACTGACTCTTTCTTGGGTCGCTGAGAAGACAATGTGTTTTAGTAATTCTTGTGACCTCGTATCGATATCAGAGTCATCAGGAAAAGTTTTTTGCCTTTCCCTTTTGATAAGGGGACTGACAAAAGTGAGCATCATAGTGCTACAATTCGGATAATCCGAATCCGCTATTTCATTATTATCTCTCCAGAGAGTGAGATTGGGGTATGGGTATGCGATTCGATCCTCTGAAGATGCCACTGGTATAAAGTAGTAATCCGCATCTGCCCACTTACCAGTAATCCATATGTGTTCACTATTTGAAACTGTTTTTCCATACTCATTCCGCTTTAGATTTCCGAATCCTGATCCAAAATAGAAAGAATTATCTATCGAGGTAGCTGGAACATATAGCGAGGAATCCATATTTCCCAATATATTCGCAATAGGTTCCAGTTGAGCAGTCCATTTATTCCACACATATTGAACTCGCTCTAAACTGTCATCTGCTTTAGGCTCAGTAAAATCCCATGTGGCTGATTCGCTCCTTATCCATGAAAGTAGCTGTTTATGACGTTCAATAGTTTTTTTCCACATTGGTTGTTTGTGGTGTAGTTCTTTTAGTTGTTTAAATGTAGTCATTCTTTATTCCTATCCAAATGTTATTCTGTTTTTTGGGAGTTTTAAGTTCATTTTCGAGTCTTTCAACCACTGCAAGAACAATTCAAATGCAACATGATCAGGCATAACTTCCATCACTTTGTCTGCCTCTTCCACTGAACCCAATTGTTCTCTCAAACTTTCGAGCATGTAGTCAAACCACATTTCAACTGTTGCGTACATGGTTCCTGATTCAATGACTTTATCCATTCCATCATGCCAATTCTCCAGGTGCCTCTCATACCACTGTTTTTCTAAACCCATTACTTACCTTCTCCATCCAGAGATACGGTGGCATATGCCTTGGATACTTTCTCAGACCACCATTTGGGCATGGAGGCCGTTAGCATTTTGGCACTACCATTGTGGTAATCCACTACGTATGCTTTTTTCTTAGTCATTGATCGCCTCATGCTTTCAAATTCGTTATACGCCTCTTGCAGTTCATCTCTGAACTCTGGACGGCAGAACTTGAGATGCAGGAGAGTTGGACGTTTCATGATTACAAAATCAGCGTCCATTAGTATCTGTACATCCAACTGTTTATTATGTTGGCTTACAAAGATAAGTAGGTGTCCCTTGTGACGGCATACAGCTATCAGCTTTAGCCACATAACATTGGTGGTACTTTGAGCCCTGCGAGCGTTAGCTACGAAGGATGCCTCGTCCGCTACAACTATGGATGGTTTGAGATCAGCCACCTGTTCAACAGAGTCAACATGCACAATTCGTTTGGGCATTGCTTTTCGGGCTTTCTCTGGAATTCCCAGAGCCGATATTCTTTTCTTTGTTTTAGTTTTTTGTGTTTCTGCAAGCCACCAAGCAAGGGCACTTTTACCCTCGCCTCTATGACCTGATATTACTATTACGCCCTCATTGGGCATTTTGTTCCATGTGATGTTTTGCCTAGCCATCAACATCTCCTTTCGGTGAGATTACTTTTTTATTCTATCATCTTTCAGATTTGTGTCAATAATATTATTCAAGGTCTTTGATACTTTTAGTTTCATATTGTGTTAGCAAATCTTCTGGAGTTATTTCCAATATTTTGTTTTCTATTATCTGGACGGTTCTTGGATCAACAACGATTTCATGTTCCCCTCTTCTAGAAAAATATGCCAGTACATCTGATTTTTTACACATACCAACGGCAACAGCAGGAGTTCCATCATATCCAAATCGTTTACCAAACCACTCCGCCTTCTTTTCATCTATCGTCCAACTTAGTCCTAGAAGGCCCTGATCCTTTTTATCATCGTATCCTCTATAGATACGAATAGAATTTGGAAATTTCTGAAGGGCTCTTCTATCTACACTATTCATTAGTTTTCTTTTTTGTTTTATAGGAGCCGTAAATAGGGNTATCCATGTATCTTGAGAATGGAAAGGTAGTTCAGTNTCTATCCATATATCAGCAAGGACTTTCCAGTATTCATTAGCCTTCATAAACCACATAAATTTACTCATGGCTTGTGGTCTACAGGGCCGTTCATGGAGCCACATAACTTGACTCCAGTTGCGATTCTTGATGGCCCTTTCCACTTCCTTAACCTTGCTCTCAAACATACGATTAAGGTATCTATTCATGTCCTTGGAGTAGGGGACGGCAAAGACCAGTGGGTGTTTAAGAGTTGCACCGATCCAACCGTCCACTTCTTCAATACATTCTTCTAATTCAGGATTTAGCTGTTCGGCCTCTTGCATAATGTGTCCCTACGTATTTTCCTAGGCATGTTCTATCGCAAAAAACATGTCTTTGTTGCCTATTTCTTATCTGACTTTTCTTTCTTTTAACTTCTTTTCCACATGTATCGCACTTATATGTGCCATATAACATGGAATGTCTACAATTTTTACAGTATCTTTGATTAGTTTTTGGGTTTGTATAAGGTTTTGTTACACTAGGATGAAGAACTACACCGCAATCCGCACATGTAGGAACATCTTTACTGGTTTTAATTCCTTCTTTACTGAGTACTTGCCGTACACGTTCTCTGCTAACACCTACTTCATCTCCAATACTTTCAAGTGTTCTTTCTGGTGAGTCAATTTTCATTTTAATGATCTCACTCTTTCGCCTTTCGGCATTTATTTCTTTTAATGTTGTCATTCACAACTCCTTTTTTGGAAAATTTATTAAATTATCTTCAGATTTGACAAAATATTTCTGTACTTGATCTTTGTACTCTTCCCAATCTCTTTGGAATATCAGAGGTTTTCTCTTGTAAACATCAGCCATGAAGTCTATAGCGAATGCTCTGAGTACAGAGGTGGTCATATCATTTACTGTTAGTTCTGCTAAAATTCTTACCTGCTCATCAAGGATTTCATCACTCATATTTAGTGACTCCTTTCCTTGAGAATTACATCAAGTAGCTCCACATTCATTTCCATACGTTCAATTCTTGTTTTGTAATCCAAGAGTTGTCCTTCCAAGCGTTCTATCTTGTCGCAGTCTTGAGCGAGTTCACTAATACGCTCATCCACAACATAAGCCCAATTTTTGGAACCTGGATGTGTGTGGAATCGTTTTCTAAATATAAGCCATGTAATTATTAAAATTACTCCAAAACCTATTAGCATTTCCATGTTATTTTCCTTTTATTTTATTTTATGTCAATTTGAGTATGTGTCAACTACCAGTTTGTTATGGCTAATCTGCCACCCATAGCAGTGTTTGGTTCCCACTCTCTGAGAGTGCGTAGCCCATCTTCAGTGGGAGCAGGGTCTATACGAGCAGTGAATCCTTTCGGGGTATTCCCCTTAGACACCGCTGTTATGACGGCTACATCAAATCTATCTTCTGGTGGCATATTTCTAATGTTGCCGTTATATCTATCAGCAGATTCTGTAAATTCGGTTCCATATCCTTCCATTACAAGAACGTATTTACTCACGTTTAGTTGAGCGAGAGCCGATTTTATAGCTTGTGTGAGAGATGCCGATCCTTCCACTACCAGACCGATAGCCATGAATTTAGGATTTTTTGGCTTATAACTATTAGTGGATTCTAGAAATGAATACCCTTCCGGATGAAACGATTCAACCGCTGTATGATTTGTTTCTACGAGAAGAGTAGGCACTAGTTCTGCATTAGGTGCGATTTCTTTTACGCTTTCTTTTGCTATGTTTATTAAGTCATCTATATTTGAATTCATGCCGTTCCTTGTTTTCTTTCATGTATTTGATCTATTAAAGTTTCCAGTCCTACGAGTCTTGTATGAGCCTCTTGTGAGGGAAACAGCCGTAGAACATCTTTGACTCGCTCCACTCGCTCATTCATTTTCTTAAAGCGTTTGGTGTAGCCTCGACTGTTGTGGGCCTCAGAGAGTGCTTTAGCATCCTCTAACTCTTCTACCTTATTCTCCAGTTCAAGAAAGAGGTCATCTATAAAATCTGCATAGGTTTCCGCTAGGGAATATGCTTGCTCTTCATCTGCTATGACCTGTACAGCCGTTATACTCTCATCCAATGTTTTGAGAATCAGGTGAGTTTTTTGACTGTATGGCATGCAATAAACACTTTGTGAGTGCATTGTGCATCCTGTACGCCTTAGATTGCGGTGTAACCTGATGCGTCTAGTGAATGCTGAGCTAGGCATGTCAAAAAATATGAATGACCATACCATCGGGACGGTATAGGTATTGTCCCTCTGTACCCATTTTATGTATGCATCTGTATCCTGTTGTTGCTCTGTTTTTTGATTAGGCATGTTTAACCTGTATAGATAACTTGTCCTGACTCAGTATGGACATGAGGCTTGTGGGACACTTTATCCTTTACTGCTATTCCTTTTAGATATTTATCAGCCTCAACCTCAGCCCTACTTCCTGATCGAAAGCCTTTGCCAAGTTCAACTGATATGTCTGTTCCATCGAATGTGAATATGATTTCTTTATTAGCCATGATGTTCTCCTTATGCAATTACTACGAGTTGAGTAAGACCTTTCTCATCAACTTGTCTTTTGGTTTTTTGGCCCTTCTTACGAGCCTCTTTTTCGATCTTGCGAATGTTGTGTTCTTCCATCATCTTTTTAGCTGTAACTCTTGAACCACCACGTAGTTCGTATTTACCTTGAGTCTTAGCTAATTCAACACCATCTCCAAGTTGGGTTACATTACCCATTGCAACAGGCGTGTATCCCAATGCCTTAACAGCATTTATGAAACTGATGTAATCCTTATCTTCAATTGTTGCGTATGCTCTATATGTTATGTAGCAGGGCATTTTGTTCTCCTTAGTCCAGTAGTACCTTTCTGATAAAGACTCCTCTATCAGTGGCTTTATTTGTTGTTCGATTGAGGTCAAGCATTATCCCATTACCGCTCTGAGATACATCAAACAATGCTCTCAGATGCTTGCACTCTTTAATTCCATTGGGAGTCTTACTGAATCTCCATGCAGGGCATGTGCAATAGATTCTGTAATCCTCACCAAGTACGATGTTGTACTTGGTTCCTAATTCACTTTGACTGTCTATTTCAGTTATTGTTTTGTTACTCATTGTTTTTTCCCTTTTATTGATTATTAGTCCAAGAGGACTCTACGAACGTACGTAGGATTTACCTTCTTGGCTACTTCTTTTAATTTATTTGCTGATGCTCTTGTGGGATTCCTAGCCAAGTTCTGAGCAGAACTTTTGAGTTCCTCATCTTCAAGCATGTCCATTGTGTCCAAGCGATCTATAAGGCCCTGTACTTTCCGCATGGAGCGTCCATCTACATTGCCTTT
>NZER01000055.1 GCA_002690445.1 Candidatus Pacearchaeota archaeon | reverse complement strand
GGCTTTCTTAAAGCTATACGTCCTGATCAGGATCTTTTTCCTCGCTATGTAGCCATGTTTCCTATGACTCTTAGATATGAGGAACCAGAACCTAAAAAAGATGAAATTGATGTAGAGGCTTTGCCGTTGGCGTCTGGTAATGAATATCTCTCATTTAGAGGTATCTCTGATACGACAGTTGAAGAGTTTCAGATTAAGTATCATCGACCATTTGATTCGATAGTTGTTCCTCTTTATATGAATAGCCAATTAAAAGGTTATGTGAGAAGAAACATAAGAAGTAATCCGAAATATCTGAATAGTGTGAATTTAGATCGAGATGGATTGTTGTTCCCTTTCGATCTTGTTGAACCAACCGATGATGGAATTATTGTCGTTGAGGGTGTCTTTGATGTTCTCAATGCATATTCTAAAGGGATAAGAAATGTTGTAGCGACTCTTGGTGGGGCTATCAGTCCGGGTCAAGTGAAGTTATTGGGAAGGTTGAGTCGCAACATTATTCTCTGTCCAGATAGAGATGTCAGTGGTGTACGGATCGCAGATCGAAATACCCAACTATTGCAGAAGTTTGGATTCAATATCTTTTATACCTTTGCTCCGGATGGAGCAAAAGATTTTGGAGATGTTAAGTCATTTAAAAATATGAAAACCCATTCATTTTTTAAGATGGCGGCTTTAAGACAGGATTTGAAAGTTTTAGCAAACGTATAATTTGACAAACGTAATAAATAAAAGCGTAAACTGAGATATACACGAAGTAAAAATTGTAAGGAGAAGAAAATGGCGAGAATTGGAGATTTGGGAAATCTAGCAGAAGAACGTAGTTCAAACGCAGGGACACAGCAGTTTTCAGATTCAAAGAGTTTGTGGCGTAATCATATTCGTCCACAATTTAATGATGAGTTTGCAGTAATTCGTTTTGTACCCGGACAGGATTTGGAGGACGGAGATAAGACTCTCTTTCATCCAGTTCAGGGAGTCAGCCAAAACGGTAGGCAGTTCACTTCATATGAATTTTGTAACGACGCTAAAGCTAACTACAAGATTCTGGAAAAAGATGAACGAGGGGTGGGTATAAAAACCGAACCTTTTTTCTCTGATCCATGTAGTCATTGCCAAAATAATGATCCTAAGCTACGAGATGAGAACGGCAAGATTATCCTTAGAAATAGATATCGTTATTACGTAATGCATTACGGCACGTATCATGTTGAGTCTAATCCTGCTATCGCAGAACAACGAGAATGGACGCAGGATTGGAAGTCTGTTGAGGTTGGTCGTCAGATGTACTACCGAGAAACCAAGATGCAGATTCAAATCTTGGAATTGGCTCCCGGTACATGGGGCGATCTTCATGATGATTACATCCGTAATGGAACTATTTTAGGTAGGACATATGAGTATCGTCGTGTATTTAGAGAGAATCAGGTGCGGTATAAACTCATTTCTTCGGATATTAAAGTTCCGAGTTTCCAGAAAGAACTGGAAGAGGCTGTATCTAGTCTTCCTCCTATGACTGACATCTCAACTGGCGCTCTTACTGAAATAGATCTACCTGTATTTCAAACCGCTAAGAAAGAGAAAGAACAGGTTGTTAATGACGACGCATTTGCGAACATGGCTAATTTTGAGGATGAGGAGTAAATAATGGCAAAGATAAGTATTACATTAGGAATGACCCTAAAAATGTCAACTGGTGGCGGTTATAATTTTTTCCGTCCCGAACTGTCTATATCTGATATTGAGACTCAAGATGCAGACGGTAACTACAATCCTGATGGCGTGGATCATCAGATAAAGGCGGCTCTACAAGGAATTCACTATACCTATTCCGAGGCTGAACAGGCGATGATACAGATTGTCGAGACTTCAGAAGCCACAGAGAAAGCGGAAGTTGTCACTGAGATGAAAAAGAAAATATCTGATTTAGAAGATTCGTTGGAAAAACATATTGAGGCATCTCTGGCTAATTCGTCTGGTGCTGTTTCTATCGCATCGACAGTTGAATCTGAACCTATGGTTGATACAACTGATTCTTCTGATGAAGAAGAGGATGATGACGGAGATTGGTAAACATAAATAGAAAATTATTACAAAATGCTCTGGCTAATTTAAATCAGAGTCTCAAGAAACCTACTTCTGATCCATTAATAGGAGTTTTTAGTGGCAACACTTTAAATCTATATCAAGAGGGTTATCTTTCCGTTTGGGAGAGTGTTCCACTTGAAGGTGTTCAAGACGCTGAGTCTGTGACTTTTGCTGTAAAGGGAAACGATTTTTATAGCGTTGTCTCTCGCTTAGCGTCTGAGACTATCGGTCTAAAGATTAATGAAAAATCCATGACTATACGTGGTGGTCGCTCTAGTGTACGAATGGCTTACACAGATTCATTTGTTGATGAGATACCCGATGCATCGGTTTATGGATTAGTTGAGGTTCCTAAAGACTTCTTTAATGCGCTTATATCGGCACGCCGTTTTATGGCAAAGTCTGAGCATCAACCTAATCTGACTTGTGTTTACTTTAAACATCATAACGGCAGCATGGATTTGGCATCTACTGATGGTGTTCATCTTTATAGTCGTAAATTTGCATTAGACGCTAAGTATGGTTCTGATTTTGAATTTGATGTGATGGTTCCTGATACCTGTATTGATCCTCTGGCAAAGATATTTTCTGGCGTTAGTTGCAAGATTTCTGTAAGTAATAGAGGTCATATTTATATAGAGTCGGATACTGGAACAAAAGTTTTAACATCTTCGTTTAATGGGCAATTTCCTTACGATGCTATAAGTACCTTGATTGACAATGATGGAAACCCATTATTTAAAACTAGTAAAGAAGATTTCGTTAATGCGATTCAGTTAGGAGATAATATTTCTGACGGAGATAAGATTTATCTTAATTACGATCAGGGTAATATCACTCTGAGTTTTGCTGATATTCGTATGGAAAGCGAGATATTTTTAGAAAATGCGAAAGAAACTAATCCTTTTGATGAGTTTTCAATAGGTACAAAATTATTACTTGAGTGTGTCACTTCTTTAGGAGATGACATTGCTGTCAGGCAACAAGAATCTGGAATGTTATGGATGACAAGTGATGGTGAGACAATTACCCTCTTACACAAATTCTCTAACTAATACTGATGTAATTAGACAATCTATCCTTTCAAGTAAGGATGATTATGTCGCTATTGATACAGAGACTACAGGACTCTCTTGGGATGCAGGAGCACGCGCCTTTGGTGTAGCCCTTGCATGGGACCAACAAAGTGTCTTCCTCAGGAACGACAGAGATGGAATAGATAATATTTCTCGTCTCTTAAAGGCGATCTTTGAGAGTAACAAAACATTTGTATATCACAATGCAGAATTTGATATGCACATGGTTAGAGAGTCATACGGTGCTGAACCTCCTAGAAAGGTTTTAGACACCCTTCGTGTTGCACATCTTTATCACAATAGGATGTCTCACAGTCTTAAGGATTGGGGAGAGAACGTTTTTGGTAAGACGGCTTCCTACAATGAAAAGGTCATAGACGATTATAAACGTAAATATCATATTAAAGATTACTCACGTATTCCTACTGAGATGATGGATGAGTATGCATCTAATGATGTCGTACTGACTAAGACGTTAGCTGAGATTTTTGCTCCGACTGTTAGAGAGAATAACCCCAGACTTTTTGATTTGGAGATGTCTCTTATTCCTATTATTTATGGAATGGAGAAAGAGGGGATTCGTATAGACGTAGAACGTACTGCCTCACTTCGAAGAGACATGATTATTGAAAAACGTTCTATTGAGAATGAGATATTTAATATTGTTGGAAAGCCTCTTGAGATAGGTAGTTCCCAGAAACTTGGAGATTATTTATTTGGACGCTTGGGTATTGTTCCTAATAAGCAGACTGTATCTGGAAAGAGGCCATCTACTGCTAAAGAAGATTTAGAGATGATAAACCATCCGATAGGAAGTGAGGTTGTTCGTCTGGTATTGAAATGGCGCGGTTTGGATAAGTTGGTAGGAACATATTTAGAACCATTTTTAAAGAAGCAGAAGGATGGTCGTATTCATCCGAGATGGAATGCGTCCGGAACTGTTACTGGAAGATTAAGTTCTTCTGAACCTAATCTACAGAACATACCCAAAGACGATAGAATGCGGAGCATTTTTGTTCCTGATAATCATTTCTATGATATGGATTACAGTCAAATGGAATTACGTATCATGGCTCATGTTTCTAAACAACGTAGCATGATTGATGGTTTCAACAATAATCGNGATCTTCATAAGATGACTGCCGCAAATATGTTTGGCATTCCTTTTGATCAGGTTACNGATAAACAGCGATCTATGGGTAAAAGAGTTAACTTCGGAGTTATTTATTGCATCGGACCGGGAACNTTAGCAAAGAATTTGGAGAGTTCCTTATCTGCCGCTAGAGGATTTCTTGCTAACTTCTGGAAAGCATATCCAGAAATCAAGCGATACGTAGATAACACTATCGCAAAAGGTGAGAAAGAAGGTGAAGTTAAGACGTTATTTGGTCGTAGGTTGAGAGTAGATAGAGAACGTCCATATGTAGCAGTTAACTATGTTGTGCAAGGTACGGCAGGTGATTGCATGAAGATCAGTCTGTACAGGGCGCATAAGTACCTACAACAGAATGGCGGAAAGATTCGTAATACCGTACATGATCAAATGTTATTTGATGATATTGATGAAGATCAGATACCAGAAATTCATAAGATAATGGAAAATTTTAAATTTAGTATGCCGATGTCGGTAGATGTTCTCCATAGTGAGAAGTCTTGGGGAGATCTAGTTGAAGTCGAATAACGACCATAAAGATATGGAGCGAATTTTAAGCTCCATTAATAAAAGTTTAAAAACGAATCTAACGTTCGGTAACTCTAAGTCACTTGAGATGGATCGTATATCCACTGGTATGCCAGCTTTTGATCAAATGCTTGGTGGGGGTATTCCTCGCCAATCGGTAGTTGAATTGTTTGGTTACCAGAGTTCTGGAAAAACATATATAGCACAAAGAGCTATTGCCTATGCACAATCGCAAGGCATGTCAGCGGCTTTTATAGATGCTGAACATAGCTATGATCCTATTTGGGCTAAAAAGGTTGGAGTTGATGTAGGTAATCTGGTTGTATCTAGACCTGATACAGGAGAGATTGCACTAGATATTCTTTTAGCTTTGTGTGAATCAGAAATAGATGTAGTAGTTTTAGATTCGATAGCGGCTCTTCTTCCTACTGCAGAGTCACAAGGCAATATGGATGATCAGTTTATGGGCGTACATGCCAGACTAATGAATAAACTTTTTAGGAAATTACCTCCTGTAAATAAGAAAACTTCTGTAATTTTAATTAACCAGATTCGTGCAGGTATTGGTGGATACGTCGTTAGGGATGCACTTCCCGGTGGAAAAGGACAAGAATTCTTTTCAAGAATTATGATTCGTGTGAAGCGTGGTGAATCTATTAGAGATGAGGGATTTAATATAGATGCTCGTACTGAGAAGAATAAAACTCATCAGCCCAATCTTACTTGTTCTATACCTTTTTACTACACAGGTGAGATTGATGAAGTCTTAGAACTTTTTAGTGTAGCTACGGATATGGATGTCATTTCTAGATCCGGTCCGAAATATTCTTTTGGAGATGATTCGGCGGTAGGAAGAGAAAATTTTGTAAAACTTTTGAAAGCAGACGATAAATTACTAGGCAAGGTTAAATTAGCAGTGGAGAAGGAATTATGACAATGCAAAACACATCAAGTGTGTCTCAATTAGGTGAGGATATAGGTAGGCAATTACAATCTTTTATTTCATTACTGGAGAGTATACATACCCAAGACTCTGAATTAGCGGAGGTCTTAGCAGAAGATTTTTCTAATAGGATGCGCGAATCCTATCGGCAATTATTTGTTGAGATGACTAAAACTATTAGTGAGGAACTTTCAAAAGATCCTTCTAAAAGAATGAAGCCTAAGAAGAGACGCGGACGTAAACCTAAATCAGAGGTTACTGAAGTAGATACTACAGATATTTCAGATTCAGGTGTTGGTGTGGAGGAATTAGAAGAGAATCCTCAAAGTCTTCTTCGCGCACTTGAGGACGGAGAGGACGTAAATGCTCTACTAGGAAATGCGATGCAGAGCGGTGGTGTTACTAAACGATCTGCTGGTATTCCTCCGTCGAGTTGGGACAGAGAGAATCCTACTATGCGTCGTATTGATCCTGATGCCTAGAGGAGAACTTAGTAAAAAAGATACTCCTCAAGAACTTATGGTTTTAAATTGGGTTCGAGATACAGGTATTGGTGCTAATTCTCAGGAAGATTTTCCACCTTATATTGTGGATGTTTATGTTCCTGATTTGGATTTAGCTATTGAGATAGATGGTCCTCTACATTTATCTAAGCGAGATAAGAGACGTGATGACATTCTTTTATCTCAAGGAATTGATACATGGCGTATACCTCTTAAGTATGTAAAGGTTTCTTATAAAGAAGAGTTTTTAAAAAAATTTTGGAAAATAGTGGACGAAAAAATACATGGCTAAGATAAGCGACATATCAGATATATCCAATCCTGCAAGATGGCTGGAACAGGCGCTAGATAAATACGATCAAACGACGTTACGTGAGCCTAAACTAAGAACTCATTTTTCGCCTTCTTCCGCACATTGGTGTCCTCGTGCTATTTGGTATTACATGATGGAATACACACAGGATGCTGTACCTGCTAACGCTCTTCGTAGAATGATGGTTGGTACGGTTTACCATGAATGGTTAGAAGAGAAGTTAAAAGGAGCGGGAGTTTTAGTTTCTTCTGAAGAAGAAGTTACTTGGGACGATCCTCCGATCATAGGACACTACGATGGAATATTGGAGCGTCCTTCAGATGGGAAGCATATTCTTCTTGAGATTAAGTCGATGGCTAATCCTAAGAGTAAATACGCATTGAGGTATCTTCCTCGTGCAGAACATCTAGTTCAATGGAATCTGTATTCAATGATGACAGATTTAGAAGAAGGATTGATCTTTTATATTAATAAGAACACTCAGGAATACATGATGTATCCGGTAGAAAGAGATCAAACGATATTGGATGCCACTCTTCATAAGTTACGCAAGATAAAGAAATATATAGATGAAGGTAAAAAAGTTCCATATCGTCCAAAAGAGAACCACGATTGGTGTAATTTTCAAAAGTTATGTGAGCGAGAACATTTTATAGAGGGGATTTAAATGAATGCAGATAGGGTTAGGACAAGGTCAGAAGAGATTAGAAGGTACGGTACGGATAGAGATATAACCACGGAGTTTTTTCCTCCCGCGAATCCTCCTGATAGTGATGGAGAGTCTTATACATTTCCTAGTGATGCGGAGTTACTGTCAGACGCTAGTATTGATAGATGGTTGTTGTTTTTAGGTGGATGGAAAAGCTATACATCATATCGAGTTGGTCAGTTAGAAGCTGAGCTTTCGGTTCTTTCTGAAGGATTTGATGTCATGATGCAGACACAGGGTGCAGAGATTGATGAAAACTCCACCAAGCGTATTTTAAAAGACAGTATAAAGGGCAAAGTTTTGAATGAGGATTCTTCTCTTCAGTCACTAAAAATGCGTATTGCTGTGAAGCAAGGACATTTAAAAATTCTTCGTGGAAGATACTTCATGTATGACCAACAATTTGAAACTATTAGCAGGATAGTTACTCGTCGTGGACAGGAAAGACTTCGAGCATGAGCGTCTTTGGTGTAGATATATCTACGACAAAAATCGCGATAGCAAAGTTATCTAAAGGCGATTATTCTGTGATAGAATTTCGATCAAAATCTCGCTCTTGGGAGACAAGACTTGAGCAGTTGTATAAAGATTTTTTTCCTTATGTAGCCGAGAATGTCGTTGCGGAAGATACGGTCTTTGTCGAAGACGTTCCGTACGTACAAAACAGGCAAGCAGTAATTAGGTTGGTTCATGTGCAAGCGATGGTTAGAGTCGTTTGTATACATCATAATATTGATATATTTGGCGTTAATGTCAGTACATGGAAAAAGGATGTCATCGGTGATGGTAGGGCTGATAAAGACAAGATTAGAAAGATGGCATTGAAGATATTTGATAATAAGCTCTCCCGCTTTAGTCAGGATTCAGTTGATGCGTTATGTATTGCAAAATGGGGAGACTTAAGAGTAGGAAATAATATTTAAATGGAGGAGTTGTATGCTTATTAAGGACACAGGAAATCTTACCGACAATGCGTTACAGGTTTTGAATAGAAGGTATCTTCATCGTGATGAAGATGGTTTACCGACTGAATCACCTATACAAATGTTCAAACGTGTAGCAAATTCTCTAGCATCGATTGAAAAGAAAGATGAACGAGATTCGTGGGCTGAGAAATTCTTTTCGGTTATGTGGAGTTTGGATTTTCTTCCTAACAGTCCTACATTAATGAATGCAGGTACAGGACAAGGCACACTCAGTGCTTGTTATGTACTTGATATAGGTGATTCGATGTCATCTATTATGATGACGGCGCATGACCAAGCGATGATTGAGAAGTTTGGTGGTGGTGTTGGTTTTAGTTTGAGTGGCATCCGTCCAAAAGGCACGCCCATTAAAACTACTCAAGGACGCGCATGTGGTCCGATTGCTGTATTACAGACTCTTAGTCAAGTCGGTACTATGATCACTCAAGGTGGTAAACGAGCGGGTGCTCATATGGCAGTTATATCTGTCTATCATCCCGATATTTTGGAGTTTATCTCGTGTAAGGCAGTCGAAGGAGATATCGATAATTTTAATATTTCGGTTGGTGCTGACAGTACCTTTATGACTGCTGTCGAAGACGACAACTTTTTACACCTGACTTGGCCTTTAGATACGAATTCATATGACACGCTACCACTGTCTACAACAGGAGAGGGTACGTGGATTAAAGCTAGAGAACTTTTCGATAAGATTACTACAGGTGCTTGGAAAAACGGTGAGCCGGGTATGGTTTGGTTGGATCATATCAATCAAGATAACACTACTCCTCATCTAGGGGATATAAATGCTACCAATCCCTGTGGCGAACAGCCGCTTTTGAGCGGAGAGTCTTGTAACTTAGGTAGTATTAATCTTGGAAATTTTGTAACTGACGATAAAGAATTTGATCTAGATAGATTTAAATACACCATTAAGACTTGTGTACATCTTTTAGATAACGTTATTGAGGTAAATAATCATCCAACAGAGAAGACTCGTCAGGTAAACGCTCAGACTCGCAAGATTGGTCTTGGTGTTATGGGATGGGCTGATTGTCTCGTGCGTATGGATATTCCTTATGACACGCAAGCGGCGTTAGATCTTGCAGATCAGATCGGTAACGCTCTTCAGGTAACTGCTGATAACTATAGTAATTATTTGGGAAAGGAACGTGGAGATTTTCCCGCTTTTGCTAAGTCTCCTCTTAATAAAAAGAATGGCGGAGAGTGGGACCATATGCGGAATGCATGGCGATTGAGTATTGCTCCTACAGGCACTATCTCAATGATTGCTGATGCCTCTTCTGGTATCGAGCCTCACTTCTCTCTTGCCTTTAAGAAGCACAATATGTCGTCTCAAATGCAAGATATTGAGTTATTTTATGTTAACAAGGATCTTAAAAAAGCTTTGAATCATGATGATTTAGATGCATATCTTGAGAAGAATGGCAATATAACTGCCCTTTTAGACGAGGAATTGGTTAATTTGTACAGAACTTCGGACGTTATATCTCCCGAATGGCACGTAAAGATGCAAATTGTGTGGCAAAAATATGTAGATAGCGGTATTTCTAAGACAATTAATCTGGCTAATACCGCCACATTAGATGATGTTTATACCGCATACATGCAAGCATGGAGTGGTAACTGCAAAGGAATAACAGTTTATCGTCAGGGTAGTCGTGCAAAAGAGGTTCTGGTTTCTTCTGATAAATCTGCTCCTGCGCCATCCGAAGATAAGTTAAGCAGACCACGTAGTCTTAGCGGTTCAACTACTAAGATGAATACTGGACAAGGAACCATGTACGTTACCTTGAATAGTGATGATGATGGAGATTTGTATGAAGTTTTTGCCACTATAGGTAAGGCGGGTGGAACAGCACACGCTAATACAGAAGCTATCTGCAGGCTAATTTCTCTAGCTATGCAGTATCAAATACCTACGACAGAGATTATTAATCAGTTATCTGGTATACAAAGTACTCCTGTTTGGGATAACGGTGTCCTTGTTCAATCTATTGCAGACGGAATCTCTAAAGTACTTGGAGAGTCTTCTGACTCGACAGCTACCAGTACGACTGCTATGCAGTCATTTACAGAAGGAGCGGTTGCCGCAGTATCGGCAGTCGATGAATGTCCAGTTTGTAGTGGTCCTTTGAATATGTCTGAAGGGTGTGAGAAATGCCAAGCTTGTGGATATTCACAATGTGGTTAAAGGATAAGAGATGATTAAAATATTTACTTCAACTGGTTGAGGTCCATGTCATATGGTGAAAGGGTATCTTTCACGAGGTGGCTTTGATTTTACAGAGCATAACGTATCTACCGATGGGAACGCTCAACAAGAACTAATGTCATTAGGTTATAGGGTTACTCCGGTTACGGTTATTGATGGTGAGGTGGTTGTGGGATACAACCAAGTTAAGTTGGATGAGGCGCTAAAAAGGAGAGGTTAGGGATGGATTTCAAAAATATGAAGGTATCTATCGGTATTGTTATTGCCATAGTTGCACAGGCATTCGGTGTTATCTGGTATATAGCCCAGATGGATAGCACTGTTAAAAACTTAGATACTACTGTTGCCGCGATGCAAGAATCTCAGGCAACCGTTGATGTCGCTGTTCTTCAGACTGATTTTTTAAATTTAAGAGAGAAAGTTGACAAATTGTCATATCAAGAACAAATTGATCTTTCTCCTATTGAGCTATCTATTACTGAACTGGAAACTAAAGTGATGTGGATGATGGATGATTGGGGTCCGAAGATCGATGCGGAGCAAGAAGAATTTGATCCCTCTGATTTAGAAGAAACTTTAGACGAGTTGGAAGCTCGACTTGATGATGTAGAAACTACTAACGCGTTAATAGATAATGAGATGCGTACTATTATGTCGGACCACGGCGGATTTAATGAAGTTCTTCAGCAGTTAAATGCATCAGGGTTATTACCGTCGGGAGAGAAAAGAACGTACGGAGGATATGGTCAGTAATGAAAG
>NZER01000054.1 GCA_002690445.1 Candidatus Pacearchaeota archaeon | reverse complement strand
TTTCTTATAATTAGTTTCTGCCGACACAACCGCAGGTAAGGCTGCAATCGCTGGCACCGCTTTAATAAAATCTCTTCTATTCATACTTTATTTGCACAAAAAACAATAATGTCCATGTGTCCTTGTTTATTTGGGTTTACTGGTACAATCGGCATAGCATTATGCCAAAAAATATCATCTCTCAACATCACCATGTTTCCATTTTCAAGAACCTTCTTTATCATCACCTCTGCATCCTCATCTCCAGACTCGCTAACGAGTAAATCTCCTCCAGTTATATTAAACCTGTCTACTCCAAGCATAGCTATGTTTTTGTAGCCGTCTTGGTGAATACCTTCGGGAGCAACGGCACTTTCTTCGTCATCGTTTTCTGCTTCTGTACCTGTAATGATTCTCATCTGATGAATCTCCACTTCTTGACCATCATAAAAATCATTTGCCTCTTTAAGGAGGAGGAGGGCTTCTTTCATGCCATCGCTTTGAAGGACTTCCTCTTCCATTTCTTCAAAGCTGCGAACCATTCCTCCTTGGTGCCTGTTCAGGTCTTTGCTCTGTACAAAATCCTGTCGAGGCAAACGACTTATTTCTGCCTCAAGTTTCGCATCCCAAAAACTAGTACGTAGCTCGATTGCGGAATAGCGCCTTAATCTCCACTTGCCGTCTAGGTGAGTGGTTTCTGGTAGGTAGTTGAAAGAATACCGTAAGCTCTCTAATCCTTCATCGCTTATTTGATTTAATTGCATCAACTTCATTTTGAATTATTCCTCTTTTTGCGAGCTTTTTTATTTGCTCTTTCTATTTGTTTTCTTATTTTTCTGGGTAAGGGAATGTTTATGCCAATATTTCCTTCTTCATCATATTCATAGGGTTCGTAGAGGCTATCAATTATATCTTGAACCATTGCCCTTTGTTTCGGCGTCACTTCTGGCTTAATCATTGGCTTCATAACTAATTATATACTTTATTTGGCTTTTAGTCAACAACTTTGTGTCTCATTGCTCCACTCTGGGCCAACAGCCCAACTCCACCGAGTCGCTCTCTCTGGAGATATGTCATCTCCATCAAAAGCCTGAGAAAACTGAAAAGAAGTATATATTACCCTATCCATATTAGCTTCAAGACTCAAGTTTTTATCGTATCCCCAAATATTTACGAAATTTTGGCTATGGTAATAAGGCCAACAGTCATATTCGTAATCTAAAGACGAAATGCCAGAAAAAGAATCGAGGAACCCAATCATGCACGCTCCTTTGGATGTCAAACCTGATAAAAAAAAGCTTTCAAAATATCCTATTTGGGATAAGGCGCATTTTGATATTATTCCAGTCGTTGAAATCTCTTCTCTTTGAAAGCCTCCAGAATACGGACTCCGCCTCCATGTTACCATGTATTGTTCTTCATGTTTTTCATATTGATCTACCATAATTTTATCGAAGTCATCCTTTACGAATAGGTAGTCATCTTCAGTAAGTATATAATAATCAAATTTATCCCTGTACATTCTGCATACATCCACCCAGCTACCAAATGAGAGTTTTTCGTTCGGACGATATATATATGTTATATTTTCTTCTTTATTTTCGACAACGCTCACCTCTGTTCTTCCGTCCTCAGCGAAAACAAAAAAAACTGTATCTAAATTGTGCTTATACTTTTTAAGAAATTTTTTATGCAAATCTGCACATTCTTTGCCGAAAGAGTGCTGGCTTCGGTCACGAAGTCCTTCGTAGAAGGCTACTACTAAGCATACTTTTGTGTCTTTCATGTTGCATATTACACTACTCCTCCTTGGTCTACACTATACCCCTCTGGCATAACAAATTTTCCGGTCTTTAGGTCTACGCCAGCATCGTCTACAACCCTTATCCAATCCAAAGCCTCGCTTGTATTTGGAAATTGATTAATAAATATATTTTTAATTGCATTTGCTATGTCTCTGTGTTCTTTTTGTGTGTTTTCTTCTGTTCTTAAATTAATATAATGAATCCAACTACGAACTGTACCATTCATATACATTGTGGTCTGTGTACCTAGTGGGAGGACTGCTCTAGCACACTCTTTTGCTACTCCAGCTTCAATTAATTCATCATACGTCTTCTTCGCTTCAGTCATAGCTTTATTTGCTTTTATTCTTAAGTTTGGATCATCAATTACGTCTGCGCTACTCTGTCTATTTTTTTCTGCTGGAGAACGTAATTCTAAGGCCTCCATGTCTGTCGCCTCACTGTATCTCTGACTGAATTCTTGAAAAGAAAAACTTCTGTGCCTTAATATTTGTGCTGCGATTGCTCTACTTGTTTTTATTTCGACACACATATTCGCAAGCTCAAAGGGTGACCAGTGCTTGTGTTTGATTAAAAATTTAATAAGTTTGGGGGCAGTCTTTGTATTTGCTTGATTTTTAGGGTTAGACACTCTGGCGCAGAAAGATATTAAATCCTCCGCTGAATTAATGCCGAGGCCCGTCGACGTGCTTGTTATTGGTTGCGTAATTGATATTAGTTGAACATTCATCTTAATATTCTATGTTTTATAATTTTTTTTGTTTGCTTGTCTGAATAAAGGAATATTATTTGATCTCTACCCTCAACTGAATTGTAGTATTTTACCCACTCTATGTTAAAGGGGTTTCTCCCGCCCCTGTAAAGGTCTGCGGTGTCCCAGCTCCCATCTTTCTTTTTTGTTATTTTTCTTTTTGTTTTCATTCTACTGTTACTGATTTAGCCAAATTTCTTGGTTTATCTATATTAAGCCCCTTTCTTCTAGCCATCTGCATGGCAAAAATTTGCAAAGGAACTACCGAAACGATAGGTAGTAAAATATCTTGACATTTAGGTACTTCCAAAAATTGATCGTAACAATCCTTGGGAAATTCTTGTCCCTTTTGCTTTAAGAGAATAATGTCCCCTCCCCTAGCTTTTATTTCTTTCATGCTTGAAATATTTTTATCCTTTATGGATTCTTGGGGAGCTAGGAAAATACATCTCCTTCCCCTGCAGACTGTCGCCAAGGGCCCGTGTTTTATTTCTCCACTAGGGTAACCGTGCGAGTCAATGTAACTTAACTCTTTTAGTTTTAGGGCTCCTTCAAGAGCTATGGGATACATATATTGTCTGCCTAAAAAATCTATGCTATGCATTAGTTGGTAGAGTCCAGAAATGTGAGAAATAGAATCTTGCAATTCAAGGGTTTGATCTATTAATTCTGGAAGAAGCCTTATTTGGTTTATATATTTTTTTGAATCTATTAAACTTAAATTATTTTTTCTTCCTACTAAAATCGACAGCATTAAAAGTAGTGTTACTTGGGAGGTAAACGCCTTGGTTGATGCTACTGAAATTTCTGGCCCCACTCTTTGATAAACTCCTTGGGGAACCTCTCTGGCTATTGAGCTAGAAACAACATTTGTTATTGCTATGGTATCCAAATCTTTAGATTGCGCTTCTTGTAAAGCGGACAACGTGTCAATAGTTTCTCCCGATTGGCTTATTCCTACAACAAGCGTTCCATCCTCTGTTGGATTATTTTTATACTTGTACTCTGAGGAAAACTCAACAGAAGCTGGTACTTTGGCTATATTTTCCATGTAGTATTTACCTAGTAGGCCAGCGTGATAGGCTGTACCACACCCCAAAAATAAAACTCTATTTATTTGTTTATTTAAATTTAGCCCACCAAGCTTTACAGAAGAAAAATCATCAGTAAATCTGCCCCTTAAGGTATCTTTTATTGTTTTGCTTTGCTCAAAAATCTCCTTTTCCATGTAGGTCGAAAAGTTTCCCTTACTGGTTGATTCATTTCTTATTTTTATTTTTTTTGTCTTCTCGAATCCTTTAACTATTTTGTTATTTTTTAGCGAGTGAATAATAAAGCTATCAGAAGACAAAGAAACTATCTGGTCGTCATCTAAATATACAACCTTGTCAACGTGAGCGGGGAGCGCATTCGTATCACTAGCAATAAAGTGTTCATCCTTGCCTACTCCAATAATTAATGGCGAGCTCCTTCTCGCTCCATACATTATGTCGGGAGAATCTTTAAATAAAATCGCTAGCCCATACGTTCCTTCTACAGAATTAAGCGCGGACTTTATCGCTTTGAGATGGTTGTTCTCCAAAGAGGAGGAGTGAGTATTTCTTTTTTTATAATAATGAGAAATTAAATTAACCAAAACTTCAGAGTCTGTATCGCTAGTAAACTTTATTCCTCCCGCTGCTAGAGATTTTTTTATTTCGTCTGAATTCTCTACCACTCCGTTATGCACCAAATATACTTCTTCATCCTCCGACTTGTGAGGATGCGCGTTTTCTACTGTTACCTTACCGTGAGTTGCCCAACGATTATGGCCAATTCCACAACGAAATAATCTAGAGAAGCTACTCGGTAGATTTTGGGGAGAACCGAGCGTACGAAAAACCTCTATATTTTCCTCTGAAGCTAGCGCTATGCCACAGGAATCGTACCCTCTGTACTCTAACTTCTCCAGTCCGAAGCGAAGGGCTTCCAGCGCGTTGTCTTCATTTCCAATATATCCTATTATTCCACACATACTTTAATATATATCTAAATACATAGAGTCATCTTTCTTCGCCTCTTTTTTTAACTCTTTAAAAATATGATCCGCCAAAGCTGCCGCTCGCCCTTCCCACTGCATTACATCTCTCCATTCCGGATGTTTCCAGATAGCGTTGAGAATAACTTTTTCTACTTTATATACGGGTTCAATCATCTGTGAGTAGCCTATTAATCCTAAAAATATGAAATTTTCTTTTTATTCTTTTCTCTATTTCCTCTGATAGGATGTCTTGAAGCATAAACGAGGATAGATTTGCTTGATTTCCTTCACCATCATCTGAATACTCAGAGAGGGTATCTTTTATTATATTTTTAAGTTCATTCTTCATGTTTCCAATCCTCTCCGTCTGAGGAACATTTAACCAAGTATTCTAGCCATTCGTTAAAGGAATCTTGATTAAAATCATCTTCTCTCATTTCTGCCCTATAGATGTTTAATAGTTCTTCGTCTACTTCAAGGAGGAGTTCTCGCTTGTCGTTTTCGGCTTTTAGCTCTCTAATTATTTTTATTCTCATGTATTTCTCCCAAAAACTTCATTTGATTGTTGTGTCACTCTTATAAAGGTGGCACATTTTGGCATATCTTTCAACCTTCTTGCTCCAATGTACGTGCAGGCTGACCGTAAACCGCCGAGGATGCTCCCTAACGTGTGTTTAACCAATCCTCTATGCTTCACCCTCACCGTTTTTCCTTCGGCGCTCCTGTAGCTTGCTACACCACCACTATGCTTTTTCATGGCGTCAGCAGAGCTCATTCCATAAAAAGTCTTATATTTAACTCCATCTATTTCTTCTTCTTGCCCCGCGCATTCNGTATGTCCCGCNAGCATACCNCCAAGCATAACAAAATCAGCCCCTCCGGCAAAGGCCTTGGCAACGTCGCCAGCGCAGNNGCAGCCCCCGTCAGCCATAATATGNCCACCNAGNCCATGAGCAGCATCAGAGCATTCAANGANCGCTGANAACTGAGGGTAGCCCACGCCAGTTTGGATACGAGTAGTACAAACAGAACCNCTTCCAANACCGACTTTGACAATATCTGCTCCATTTAAAATTANNTGTTCTGTCATCTCTCCCGTGACNACATTNCCAGCTATTATAATGAGGGCGGGATGCGCTTCTCTAACTCTTTTAATAAAATCACAGAACCTCCTTGTATATCCATTAGCCGCATCAATACATACAAACCTAGTGTGATAAAAATTCCATGTAATGTTAGTAAGATAATCTAAATCATCTGTTTTTTCTGGATCATATTTAATTCCAATAGAAGGAGATATATGCTCATAAATTCTATTCTGCCAATGATCTGAGTCACGATCATACTTCCAATCTTTTTCGTTGGCTTGTCGCTGCTCTTTTGTTTTCCAAACACCGTAGCCATTTAGCTTGTGCGCCCAGACATCACCGTCGAAGTGCTTGCTGATGCAAGTAAGCATACGGTGTCTGGCAAGAGCCTTTGCCATCTCGAAAGTCCCAACCGTATCCATATTTGATGCAACAATCGGAACCCCCTTCCAACCATAGTCTTTGGGGTCACTACCTTCACCGCCAGCGTTAGGGAAAGTAAACTCACGAACCAAATCAACTTCCTTACGGGATTCCAACGTGGAACGCTTGGGACAAAGAAGAACGTCCTTGTAGTCTAACTTTATTTCTGGCTCAATTCTCATTTAATATTGTGCTTTTTTTTAAATTCTCTTGCGCGGTTGTTATCTGCCCAAACGCCACCCAATTCAGGAATATATTTGTAGCCTTTCTCTAGGTTTTCTTTAGCAGTAATCACCCTCAAGTTGTCTTGATGGTGCGCTCCACCATTTTCTAAAGCAATGATATGGTCTACATGGTATTTTTCTCCGAACTCTTCAGTCATAGCGTCCCTTAGAGCAAAAAATTTTTTTATTTGAGCAAAATCTGTTGTAGGTAAAATCGCTCTTTTCTTAATCGCTCGTCTCTTGGATGCTGCGGCGGAGATTTTGTCCGAATTAGCTTCCCTCCAAGCTTTTCCTCTACCGTCATGCGCCCATTTGTATATCTGGGCGGCTCTCTTCTCTTTGTTCTCTTCGCGGTACAGCACTCCATGTAACCGCATCTTCTCTATATTTTCTGGCTGTTTTCGATATTCTTTTCGCTTCGCCATTTCTGCTTCATGATTGTTATAGTAGTAAGCCGCTGTTTTTTTCTTTATGCCCTCTTTATGAGCTTGGTAATAATTCACATTATAAGCCGTTCGCTCTTCTTTGTTCTTTTCCCAGTAATCGTGTTTATTTGCCGCTATCTTCTCTTTATTTTTTTTGCGGTAAACCTTATCGTAGGCAGCCTTCTTTTTCTTACCTTCTTTTGATAATGGCTTTCTAGTCTTCATATTCTTTTACGGTGAACGCTTGTGCCGAAGGAGAACGTCCTCATAGTCCAGCTTCGTGTCAGATTCAATTCTCATTCTTATACTTTTTATGCATCCCTGCGTGTATTTCGGCGTGACAATTTCTGCATACTATGATAGTGTTGTCTGCTTCTTTCTTTAATTTTTCAAGGCTTATATCTCTTTTTGATGATATGTCGAAATTCTTTTCGCCAGCGTGGTGGAAGTCTAATGCTCCGTTGCATCCTGCGTAGCCGCAGATGCAGCACTCCCCCCCTTTGTATTCTACTAGCGCGGCTTTTTTCTCTCTTTGTCGAGCAATCGTTCTTTCATATTTTATTTCGGATTTAGTTTTCATTTTTATGCCCCAGCTTTATGTAAAAGCATAGCAAGAGTGGAAGGTGCAATACCTTTATGGGTTGTAGCAAATGCATGAATTCCCGCTTCTTTTTTTATTAAAGCTCTAAATTTTTTAATAACCTTCTCGTAATTTGGAGTCTCAATGGGCGCAAACGGATCGAGGTCAGATATATCAAAAGGCTTCCTTTTGTAGATTCTTTCAAACTCCTCCATGCTTCGCATAGACCAAAACGTGCCATAGAAAGATTGTTTTGTGGCTTTTATCCATTCCCATATAGCTTGCTTATCGTTAGCCAAGTCAGGAGCTTCTTCGTGACACAAACTACATAAAAGAACAAAGTTAGATCGCCTATCTTTTCCCCCAAATTGATGAGCAATAATATGACACTTTTCGATTCCCCCTCTAGGATGTAAGTCAGCGCATCTCCAGCACCTATACTTTGCATCCTTTGGGGTTTTCAATTTTTTAAGATTTTCCCACGTCAGCTTTTGTTCTTCTAAAAAATCGTTAATGTTGCCGTCATTTGACTCGACATAAATGGCGTCAGCCCAATCTATACCCATATCGGTTTCATAGACTCTGCTGCACCAGTAATCTATTATTTCAATATGTTTAGTTTTTGATGGTTTTCTCACAGGAGTTATCATAAAAACAATCTTCTAAGGAAAGAAAATTTTCATTGGCACAAGCTTGATTATAATAACCTTTGAACTTAACGCTTTTATTTTTCCCACGTTCAAGCATTTTCTTTGCTAAATCAGCACCAACAAAGTCTTCCTCGTCCGTGTAATTAAGAAACTTTCCGTAAAGATGTTTGGCCGAGAGGCTGCTCCACTCTACGTTTTTATGATTGAAGTAGGGTATAAGCTCCCACTTGTATTTATTTGAAGCGTTCATTTTTCTTTTCTTTTTTGAGCGGCTGTTTTCCAATAGTTCGGGACACCCTCTTTCTTACAAAGATCATCCCACCAATCTGTTTTGGGAGGAAGCTCTGGATTGTCAAGTGATAATTGTGGAGGCTGCTTGTATTTACCTGAAAGATGACTATTACTTTCCTTACTCATAATACTTTAATAGTAGTATTTTTTTATTTTTAGTCAAGCTATTCATGTGCTGATTCGTCTGGTTTTCTGTGGAAACCTTGAAATTTATCCCAACCCATCTCTTCGAGTTCTTTTTTAGTCCATTCGTGCGGTTTCCAACTCAATGCCTCGCTCGTGTCTGGAAATTGATTTATAAATATATTTTTTATCGCATTTGCTACATCTCTGTGTTCTTTTTGGGTGTTCTCCTCCGTCCTTAAATTAATATAATGAATCCAACTGCGAACCGTACCGTTCATATATATTGTCGTTTGTGTGCCTAGGGGTAATATCATACGCGCGCATTCCTTTGCTACTCCAGCGGTAATCATTTGTTCGTATAGTTGTTTAGCCCCATCCATAAACATATTTGCCATTTTGTTTATTGTTTCATCCTCTATGATCTCTGAGCTGCTTTGTCTATTCTTCTCTGCTGGAGAACGTAATTCAAGTGGCTCCATTTTTGTAGCTTCACTATATCGTTGACTAAATTCTTGAAAACTGAAGCTTCTGTGTCTTAATATTTGGGCAGCGATAGCTCGACTCGTTTTTATTTCGACACACATATTTGCAAGCTCAAAGGGCGACCAATGTTTATGCTTAATTAAGAACGCTATAAGTTTAGGAGCGGTCTTTGTATTCATTTGGTTCTTCGGGTTAGAAACCCTAGCACAATAAGCGATGATGTCTTCTGCGCTCATAGGCGCACGATCAGGTGTGCCAACCTGCGGTTGAGTAAGTGACACTAATTTGACTTCCATTTTAATTATTTATGTAATTGTTTTGTTCAGATAAGTTTTTTTGTTTAGGCATGGGCCATCTCCATACCATTATTGGTACGGTTATTGGCGCTAAAAGAACTGTCCATTTGCACACAAAAAACACAAAATACAAACACACAGGAAAAAGCGTGTACAGCATCCAAGGATCAGACATCCAACCCCAATCATATTGAAATTGCTGCCAAAGAAAGGCTAAGTATGCTTCAATTGTCTCGTTCATTTGTATTCCTTTGCGTGTCCTTCTTTTACTAACATTTTATTTATACATTTGCCATGATATTTTTCTGACTTAATGTAGTTTTTAGCAATCAGGATTTCTCCTAAACATCTTCCATATTTCCCAACGCCAAGAGAAGTCAAAAAGATTTCATTATCGTTACTTTCTAGCACTTGTTTTACCCTAAGTTTTGCGGCCAAGCCTTTCTTTTTTTCTGCCTTGTCTCTTGTCCTCGTTTCGTAAGCGTCTATACCAGCTAGACGGATTCGTTTTTTGACCCAAGTATTGAAGCCAAGGTCAATCATTGCATCAAGGGTATCCCCATCAATGACTTTAATAACCTTGGCTTTATATTTATACATAATTAATTATTTTAATTCAGTAAAGTTCATTAACCAAATGCCTACGATGACTGTTGCTCCTACCGCCAAGCCCGTTACGACTAAGACCATCTATTGCCCTTTTTCTTTTCTTTCTTCTTCTTTCTCTTTTCTGCTGGCGTTAGTTTAGCTGGTTTTTTCTTTTCTTTTTTTCTTTTTTCTTTATTTGCCATAATTATTTTCTTTCTCATCGCTCCATTTATTGTTGTTTCCTATGGATTTCTGAAGGCAGTAGTTCGTGAAAATGCCATTCCTGTTCTTGAGACTCGCTACCGTCCCCTTTACCACTCCGTACGCCGTCCGCCTCTTTGCCTACTCCTTTAGGTCTTTTGCCCTTCAGGAATCTCCCCGCCACTGGTCGTCCACTTTTAAGTTTTGGCATAAGTTGTTTCTCTATTTGTTCGTGAAGATCACGACTATATTTTAACCCATACAAACGTGGCTCAATTTTAGCTCTTCTATACCCAAAAAATCTCGCAAGAGAACTAGACTCCTCTTCTTTAACTGACTCAGCCAAAACATAAATCTTACCCTTAGATTTTGAAATCTTATTTGGTTCTTTAATGACTATCCAGTGAATAGCTATTTTCTCTGGCATGTCGTCTTCTAAAGCTGGCCATCCCAAAAACGAATGAATAGACAACCAAAAAATAACAGTAAAAATACAAAAAACAGAAATACAAGTAATCTTAAAGTACCACTTCAGTGACGACTCGGTTAACACCCAAAAGGTTAAACCACCAAATACTAATAATAAAATTGGTAATGCTATATTCATAAGTCAAAACACCTTTGTTCAACGTCGTAGCAGCTTTTAAGTAGCTCTTTATCTATTCTAAAGTTTTTTCTTA
>NZER01000053.1 GCA_002690445.1 Candidatus Pacearchaeota archaeon | reverse complement strand
AGCCTAAATATTTTCAATGGACAGTTAAGCGACTATTAAATGTCGAATTACTTCCTGAGCAAGTTGCTATCTTACAGGAACTCTGGATACGTGCCTTTCCGATGTATATTGCAAGTCGAGGCTTCGGCAAATCTTTTTTATTGGCTGTCTATGCGATATTAAAATGCACGCTTATACCGGCAACTAAAATTGTTATTGTGGGTGCTGCCTTTAGGCAGAGCAAAGTAATTTTTGAATACATGGATACGATTTGGCGTAATGCTCCTATATTGCGGAGTATATGCACCGACAGTAGCGGCCCCAGACGAGATGTAGACAGGTGCACTATGCGACTCAATGATAGCTGGGCGATGGCAGTCCCGCTAGGTGATGGCAGTAAGATCAGGGGCTTACGCGCCCATACAATTATAGCTGATGAATTCAACAGTATTCCTGTAGAGATTTACGAAACTGTTGTGGCGGGTTTTGCTGCCGTATCCGCGAATCCGACCCAGAATGTTAAAGAGGCCGCCAGAAGAAAGAGGCTTCAGGCATCTGGTGATTGGGACGAAAGCATGGAAATCGACTATAAGGATAGACAGACTAACCAGTCGATTATATCGGGCACTTGCGGATACGGATTTGAGCATTTTGCCTCTTACTGGAAAAAGTATAAGTCCACCATTCAGACGAAGGGGGATTTTAAAAAAGCGGCAACAGAGGCTGGCGATGACTTAGATGAAGTTCCTGAATATATGCAGCGTTTAGATTGGGAATCATTTTCTGTTATTAGAATCCCTTACGAGCTAATACCGGAGGGGTTCATGGATGATCAGCAAGTAGCTCGTGCCAGAGCCACGATGCATAATGGGATATATCAGATGGAGTATGGAGCCTGCTTTACGTCGGATAGTCAGGGATTTTTCAAACGAAGCTTGATAGAAGGGTGCGTAGCCCATGATCGTAACTGTTCTAGTCACGAATGGGCGCCGTGGTGTCCCTCCCCGTTTGATCCGGTAACTCGTGGCAAGCCGGGGATGACGTATGTTTTTGGCATAGACCCGGCTTCAGAGCAGGATAACTTTGCAATTGTAGTTATTGAGATACATCCAGAGCACCACAGGGTGGTGTGTACATGGACAACGAACAAGAAGGACTTCCAAAGTCGAAAGCGCATCGGCTTAACAGATGAGAATGATTATTATAGTTTTTGTTGTAGAAAGATTAGAGAACTATATAAGACATTTCCCTGCGTGCGGATTGGCATAGACTCTCAAGGAGGTGGTTATGCAATTGCTGAAGGACTGCGGGATCATGACAAAATGTTTGAAGGCGAGCGACCGATATTGCCCATTATTGATGAAAAGAAGGAGCAAGATACCGACCGACTTGCTGGAGATCATGTCATCGAGTTGGTCAACTTTGCTAAAGCAGATTGGACTTCTCAGGCTAACCATGGTCTTAGAAAAGATATGGAAGATAAAATCTTGTTGTTTCCCAGATTTGACACCCTGAGCCTAAGCCTGATGAGCGAAAAAGATAAAATCTCGTTTAAGCAGCTTAGAGACAAGGTGGGAGAATCCAACGCCTTGAGATTATACGACACCCTCGAAGACGCCGTTATGGAAATAGAAGAACTTAAAGACGAGTTAGTCACGGTTGTAGTTTCCATCACTCCGGGGGGCAGAGAAAGATTTGACACTCCAGAAATCAAAATTGATACAGGCAAGAAAGGTCGCATGCGCAAGGACCGCTATAGCGCCTTAGTTATTGCTAACATGCTTGCGAGGCAGGCTCAGCGAGAAATCCCCGGACCATCCTACAATAATATAGGCACTGTTATCACTCCCGGCGTATTTGATGTTAACCCATCTAATCAAATGTATGTTGGGCAAGAGTGGGCGTCGAATATTAACAAAAATACCTGCTTTGGAATCCGACGAGATTAGGGCGGTTGGTGTAATAATCAATAGGTATTGATTCATATTCAATTACTATTACTTCTATAGGAACAAACGTGGCAAAAAAGAAACCATCTCCCAACGCTAAACAAACTTTCCCCGCAGATGGACCGGCTTATGTGAGCTTGGACGGCACTAAGGCCGAGCAAAAAGCTAATCTAGAGATTTACACCCAAGCCATCCAAGANTCNGCNACCGCTTCGTTTAGCTCTCGCACACGAGANTTNTCAGACCTAACCACTACTCTTAGTGGAAGGCCNGGCCTTCGTAGCTCTGATTACGATTATTTCAGGCCAGACCAAGCNGTNCCAGAAAAGCCTAAAGACATTATCGCTTTTGCCAGATCTGCTTATAGAAGAATAGGATTGATTAGAAACGCTATTGACCTTATGGGTGATTTTGCTTGCCAAGGCGTGCGGCTAGTCCATCAGAATAAACGGGTAGAAAAGTTCTATAATGACTGGTTTAGTCGCGCTAGAGGGAAAGAAGTTTCTGAGAGACTTTGTAACCTATTGTTCAGAGAGGCGAACGTTCCCATAAGAATGCGCACTGCTAAGATAAACAAACAAAAGCGATTAGAAATGCAACGGTCAGTTGCCTCTCCCGATATGACTGCTGATATAAAAATTTCTAACTTTTCCAAGGGCGAAATTCCTTGGCAGTATACTTTTATCGATCCTCTCACTATAGAAGTTATAGGTGGCCCACTCTCCAATTTATCTGGCGAACGTAAGTATGTGATTAAGCTCCCACAGCATATCATAAATATGATTAGAAAGCTTCGTAATTCTAGAGACCCACTTGAAAGAAACCTGTTAAGCGATCTTGATCCTGAGATTCTGCAAGCTGCCGAGAATAATCAAGGGGTTTTGCTTCCTCCCGACAAGACCTTTGTTTATTTTTACAAGAAAGACGATTGGCAAGAATGGGCCGACCCCATGACATATGCCTGCTTTAATGACCTCATTCTGTACGAAAGACTTAAGCTAGCAGATAAGACCGCTCTGGATGGTGCTATTTCTAAAATTCGTATTTTCAAACTTGGAAGTCTTGAGCACAAACTTGCTCCGACTCCCGCCGCAGCCTCAACTTTGCAATCTATTTTGGGCGCGAATGTAGGCGGTGGCACAACCGATATCGTGTGGGGGCCAGATATTGAACTTCTTGAAACGGGGACGGATGTACAACGCTTCTTGGGCGAGGAGAAATATCGTCCTACGTTGATGGCTATATATGCTTGCCTAGGGATTCCCCCAACGTTAACGGGAACGTTTGGAGCTTCCGGCACAACGAACAACTTTATTTCTTTAAAGACGTTGACTGAACGTTTAAGTTACGTTCGCAACACCTTGTTAGAATTCTGGAATGCTCAAATTAAGATCGTGCAGACGACTATGGGCTTTAGATTTCCCGCTCAGGTTGAATTTGACTTCATGTATTTGGATGACCCGGCATCTATGACTAATCTCTTGTTATCTATGGCCGATAGAAATATCGTAAGTGACGAGTTTGTGCAAAGGCACATTAAGGCCAAGCCAGACATTGAGAAGCGTCGAGTTCTCGCAGAGGCCAAGGGCAGAGAAGGCAAAGACCTCGAAAAGATTAGCCCTTATCATTCTGTGGACAAGGACTACGGATTGGAAAAGATCGCCTTGCAAACAGGCGTGGCCTCACCAAGTCAGGTTGGGCTTGAGCTATCGGATAAAAATGGTGAGGAATCCGCACTAGAGATGAGAAGGCCTCAAGAAAAGAAAGAAGGGCCTAAGCGGGAAAATACGGAAGATCCCAACGTGGAAGAGCCGGGACGCCCCAAAAATTCTCGTGACGACGCCCCTAGAAAGGAAAAGCAATTCAAGCCAAAAACTAAAGCGGCTGTTGAGTTGTGGGCTAGAGAGTCTCAGAATAAGATATCTGAAATTTTAAACCCCGGCATTTTGAAGCAATTCGATAAAAAGAACATGAGAAGTCTAAACTCTGAAGAATTCAGCATTGCCGAACGTGTCAAGTTTTCTGTTTTATGCCAGTTAGATTATTTAGATCTCGTTGATGCGCAAACCATACATGCAGGATTAGACAAAAAGTTGCCAAATGGTGTAATTCAAGAATGTGATGAATGGATTTCTCACGCTGCTTCTGATATGAATAGAAAGCTAAGTATTGATGAAATTAGAAATATACGTGCTACTTTCTATGCGGAAAATTATCTAGCAGAAGGTAAGTATGCATATAAAGACCAGTTGACCGGCGAAATTTTTTACTACGCCCGAAGAGGCCTTTATAAAAAGAATGGCCGAAGATTAGTTCTCGTTAATAATCCATAGGGGATTTCTATGAATGATAAAGTTCAAGTTTTTAAAGATGAGCAAGATGCCGGATTAGAGGCCCTTATTCAGGCTAATGCATCTATAGCATACCATTCTCCGATTCTAGTTGGTGATGACTCCCTAGACATCAAAAAGAACTTCAAGTCACTCCCTATAGCTACCGCAGCTAAAAACGATCCTGACATTCATCATGTGTACTCTATTTTAGTTACTACCTCTTGGAATAAAAACGATGATGTTTTTGATAAGGAAGAGGTTTGGGCTTCTAAAAATACTCCGAAGTATAAGCCGACTAACCTAGAACATGACGAGAGACAGATTGTTGGCGGGATTGTGGATAATTGGGCAGTCAATGATGATTTTGATTTAATTGAAGAAAATTTAGAAGCTAAAAATCTTCCAGACCACTATCATATATTAGTGGCTTCTGTTATTTATAAGCAATGGCAAGACCCTGCTTATCAAAAGCGAGCCTTGGATTTGATTGACGAGATAGAGGCTGGAGAAAAGTATGTTTCTATGGAATGTATTTTTAAAGGATTTGATTATGCCGTAATTGCTCCGAATGGAAAACATCACATACTTGCCAGAAATGACGAGACTGCATTTCTCACACAGCATTTGCGATCTTATGGGGGAGCCGGTTCTTATCAGGACCATCAAGTTGGCAGGCTTTTACGGAATATCACTTTCAGTGGTAAGGGATTTGTAAAGAAACCTGCAAATCCAGAAAGTGTCATATTTGATCAAAACAAGGTATTTGAGTTCAACAAAGCTTCCATTTCGTCCAAAAACATGTTTTTAAATGAAAATGGTGTAATAATGAAAATAGATAACCCTAATTATTCTGACACACAGGAGAGTTTCGATATGTCAAACGAAATTTTAAATGACCAGATTGCAGAGCTAAAGAACGCTCTTGAGTCTGCGAAAGCAGAAAATAGTGCGTTGACCGATAGACTTGCTGAAGCGAATGTCGAGAAATACGAAAAGTCAATTGACAAGCTTAACAACCAGATCAAGGCTGCTGAAGAGAATCTGAGCGAAAAGGCTACCGAGTTAGAAATTACCATTTCAAGTCTCGAAGAATTGACTTCTAAGTTTGAGTCAGTTACCGAAGCACATGAAAAGCTTGAAAGTCACATTTCAGAGATGGAAGCCGCTGAGAAGATTCGCGCCCGCAAGTCGTCGCTTATTGAAGTTGGACTATCGGACGAAGAGGCAGAAGCCAAGCTAGAGACTTTTGGCGATCTCAATGATGAGCAATTTGCCGCATTAGCTGAGACGATTGCGATTTATACACAAACTATAACTACTCCCGATACTCCTACTGATGAAGAGGACGGAGATACCGGCGAAGCGTTTCGCCATATGGAAGACGAGAAGAAGAAGAAGAAGAAGAATCACGAAGATGAGGATGATTCGGACGCTTCCGAAGAAGCAGAAGCTTCTGAAGAGAAGTCTGACGAAGAAGTCCTAGAGACTGCGCAAGCCGAAGAAGCATCTGCGTTGTCTGTTGAAGCTGACGCTAGTGTTGGTGGAGATGATGAAGTGGACGGCGTTCGTGCCAGTCTACACGATTGGGTACAAACTGTTATTCTAGACCATAATAATTCAGAATCGGGAGAGTAAACAATGGCACTAAGACCAGATAGAAATGAACACCTAACTGACCTTAGCTTTTTCATGAATGAAACGGCTGAGCGAGGTATTGTTGTGGTCCATTCCACCGGAGGTTCCGGTTCAGCTATGGATGACGCAAATGCCAAGGTGATTTCCCCAGTTACAACCGTTAGTGGTAAAAACCCGGCTGGGTTGCTGCTAAACGACGTTGTTAATCTGGACCTTACCAGACAGCATATCAACTTTGCGAAAGATGAGATGCAACAGGGCAACAAAGTTCTCTTGCTCCGTCGTGGTTGGGTTGTATCCGATCAGATTTCGGGGACACCCACCGTTGGTGCGAAGGCTTACTTCACGGTTGGCGGCCAGATTTCCGCAACTAATCAAGATAGCTTAAGCACGCAAATTGGCCGGTTCCTTAGCATTAAAGATGCTGACGGCTACGCTAAAGTAGATATCAACATTACTTAATATCCCTAGGAGAGAACATAATGTCTAACAGAAAATATTTTGAACCCACGCCAGAAATGAATGAGCTTCTAACCAAAGCTGGTTCGATGAACCGAGAGGAGTCTCTTGCAGCTACCCGCGAACTAGCGAAGGCTCTTGAGCTTCCTCTTCGCAAAGGTGTCATGAGTGGAGATATCCTCGATGGCATTTTTGAAGCCATTCGTCTGGCTCCCGGCGCCACCTCTGAGTTCCCGCTTGATTTCCTATCACCGGGCACTGAGAAGGAATTTGTTGCCTATACAATTCCTAACCATGGCCGTATCCCAGAGCGACACGTTGAAGGTGACTATGTTATGGTTCCAACTTATGATGTTGGAGCATCTATTGACTGGTTGCTGAAGTATGCTCGTGACGCAAGATGGGATGTGGTTGGCCGAGCTATGGATGTCCTCCAGAGTCAGTTTGTTAAGAAGATGAACGACGATGGCTGGCATACCCTGATTTCGGCTGGCGCTGACCGGAACGTCATGATCTATGATGCGGACGCCTCTGCTGGACAGTTCAGCAAGAGACTTGTTTCGCTTCTTAAGGTTGTGATGAGACGTAACGGCGGTGGCAACTCCACGTCTATTAATCGTGGCGAATTAACTGATCTTTACCTCAGTCCTGAAGGTATCGAAGACATCCGCAACTGGGGTGTTGACGAAGTTGATCCAGTTACCCGTCGTGAACTTATCGTGGCTGATGGCGGTCTTCTAGTGAGAATTTTCAACGTGAATCTTCACACTTTGGATGAACTTGGTGAAAGTCAAGAGTATCAGAACTTCTATACCAGTGACCTTTCCGGTTCATTGCCGAGTACTAAGACTGAAATTGTTGTGGGTCTCGACCTGAGAAACCGTGACAGCTTTGTGATGCCCGTCCGCGCTCCTGTGGAAGTTTTTGAAGATGACACTCTTCATCGTCAGAGACGGGCAGGTCTTTATGGCTGGGCCGAGCACGGCTTTGCTGCTCTCGATACCCGGCGTGTATTGTTGGGGGCATTCTAAAAGTCGGTGTTTGGGGTTGCAAGTTCGAATATCCGGTGGTGGCGCACCTGCTGCCACCGGATTTTTTCATAAAAATGAGGGGTATGGTTTATGTCAAGTTTTTGTGTAGACATTCCCGATGAAGATGTTGGACGATTGGTTGACGCCCTTTGTGCCAACTACAAATACCAAGATGAGATTCCCAACCCAACGTTCGATTCAGAAGCGGAGTCTGGGCCTGATAGCTTAGAAACTATTGACAACCCGGAGACCAAGAACGATTTTGCAAATAGAATGACTAGGGAATTTTTAATGAGTAATACATATTCCTACGAATTGAAACTAGCAAGAGAGGCTGCGATATCCGAGGTGCCAACTCCTCCTAATATCACCGACCCTTCTATTTAATAAACATTTTCTATTGAAACGGAAGAAGGATCAATGTCGCATCCCATCATTAGGTTTTTAGATCGTAGTAAAGAAACTACCGCTACCACTGGCTCTGGCCTGATCGCATTAGGAGGCGCCGTTGCTGGGTTTGTTCCTATTTCAGGTATTGGAAGTGGGAATTGCACCTATTATACTCTCGAAGAAGGTAGTAGTTTTGAAGTAGGCATTGGCAAATATGACAGTGCCGCTAATACACTTTCTAGGGACGAAGTATTTTCAAGCTCCAACAGCGATGATTCTAAAATTAATCTGGGTGGGGGAGCCAGTGTCTTTATCACCTACCCATCCGAT
>NZER01000052.1 GCA_002690445.1 Candidatus Pacearchaeota archaeon | reverse complement strand
AATTGGAAACACCTGTCCAACCGCGGGCGGGTGTTGTCGCACACCCGATACAACGACATTGAGATCGCGCACGACGCCGCCGGCACGTCGACCACGGAGACCTTGCGCGTGTCGGTCGCCTGTACGCCACTCGATCGGATCTTCGTGTGCCTGCCCTATTTCGTCGTCGCCGATGTCGGCCGGCATTGGGCCGGTGCCATCGACCTTCGGATCGCCCACAACGCCACGACTGAGCATCTTGACGGGTCGCACACGGCGACAAGCGAGATCGATCAGTTCGCCTTGAGCTTGGACGTGATCCAGGGCGACCGCGTCGGGGCCTTCGATCGCGGGGAGTCAGTGTTGGGCGGCCCGCAATCCTTCGGCCCCGGCGGCCCCTTGGCCTTGGGTTGGCCGCTCGCCGTTGGCGGGGCCGGGTGGTCGCCCGGACAGGCCGAGGGCTTTCTAGGCGACCCGCACTATCACGTCTCGAATAGCAGCGCCCGAGGTGGCGACCACGCCGCTTATGGGTCATTGACGTTCGCCTATCGTTGCTCGTTTTCTGGCGGGGCTGTCGATTGGGACGACCCGTTGATGTTGCGGCTCCGAGGCTTGACCGTGCTCGGCTTCCGCGCTGGGGATCTCTAATGGCGATCCTATTGCTCGGCCGGGCGTCGCCCTTCAACGACTTGAACGCGCCCGGCGAGTTGTCGCCCGGCTCGGATCACGACGACGACCACGCCGCCGATCTGATCTACGACCACCACTCCCTGTGCGCCTACTACGGCAACGGGTTGATCCCCGCTCAGCAATGGGATGCGGTGGTGGCCGGCACGCCTTCGATCCAAGTGACGACGGCGGGCGGGGCGGCGGCGTTCGTCAAGGCGCTCAGCTATGTCGTCGTGCCGCGCAAGCACATGAAAAAAATCACGGGGATCGGCCGGATCCATACGTCGAACGGCGGCTCCGTGAAGATCGAGATCGCGACAACGGCGGGCGTGGCCTTGACCACGATTGTATGGGTTGCGCCGGGGGCCGGTGATCAGCAATTCACGGCCACGACGGCGGCGGTCAACCGTGGCGACACGGCTACCGTCGTCAACGTCTACGTGATGGCCGGGGCGGTCAACGGCAACACGGCCACGCTTCAATCGTTCGCCGCCTTGGATACGGATCTAGTCGTGGGGGAGTTGCCGTGAGTGATGTTTGGAGCGGCAACGCCGCAAGGGTGGATCGGACTCAGCGCGACTTGCCGGCGAGGTCAAAGGCCGTTCAAGCCTTGATCATCCACACGACCGGATCGGGCATCATCGGCAAGGCGTTGAAGGCCAACGCCGATCCGCTCGACTATGCGGCGGCGTACTATGCCCGGCCGAAGTCTTACGCCTCCCACTATCTCATCGGCTACGACGGCACCATCGTCGGCACCGTGCCCGAAAACGTGACGGCCTACCACGCCGGGGTCGGCAAGAGTCGGCGTCGGTTGTATGCCAAGGGCTCCGACCATTGGCGTCGGTTCGTGGCGAAGGGCCGTGAGCTTGTCGACACGGGGCAGATCCAAAGCCGTTACGACGACTGGGCCGAGCGTTGGCCCGGTAAGGCGTCGCCGCTTGATCTGATCGACGGGTCGAGCGTCAATGGCGTGAGCATTGGGATCGACTTGCTCGCCCCGTTGCCGGGCGAGCGGCACCCGACGACTCAGATCATGTGGGCTAGGGCCTTGGTCATCGACCTCGTCGACCGCTACGACCTCGGCACGGTGGCCGGCTCGCTTGTCGAGGAGTTGGAGATCCCCAAGACGGCGATCCTGCGCCACGCCGACGTTGATCCGATTAGCCGATCCAGCAAGCGCGGCGGGTGGGATCCGCCGGCCTATGCGTTCCGCGCCCTTTGCGCTCAGTTGGGGGTGGAGTCGTGGCCCGAGCCGTTGCAATCCTAGCGGCCCTCGCCTCGTTGGCGGCGGTTGTCATCGAGCCTGAGCCGCCTGTGGACGCGCTGGCCTCGGTGATGTGCTCGGAGTGTAAGCGTTGCACCGTGGGCGAGCGGGCGGCCGTGGCTCACGTTGCGATCAGTCGGGCGACGTGGGCGGCTTCGTGGTGGGGCTCGGGCTTGGTCGAGGTGTTGCGGTGGCCGGGTCAGTTTGCGGCGCCCGCCCCGGCGTGTCGTTGGGAATTGCCGCCGAGGGCCGACGGCTTGCCGTGGTCGCCTGGCTTCGTGGCGTGGCACCGCGAACGGTTGGCGGCGATCCACTTTGAAGCCGATCAGATCCTAGCCGGCGAGGTGGCCAACCCAACGCCGGGGGCGACCCACTTTCACACGGTCGCCTTGGGTCAAGTGTGGCCGTGGCTGATAGAAATTCCGCCCCCACACCACACGGCCCCCGGGGCATGGTTCCACCGCTTCTACCTCGACAAAAGCCTGAGGCGTCAATAATGGCGGATCATGGAGTCTGAGATCCTTCAAGCGTTGGTCCAAAGCGGGCCGGCGGGCGTGCTCGCCTTGCTCTTGTGGATCCAAACACAGCGCACCGAGAAGCGATGCGACAAACGGGAGATCGACGAGGCCGAGCGCAACGACAAACGGGAGGGTATTTTGCTGGAGAGGTTCGACAGCGACCGCGAGGCGATGCGCCGGATCCTCAACCTACACCAAGAGCAGATGATCAAGATCGCCGATGGTATGGATCGAGTCGTCGACAAGACCCACGAACTAGGGATGGCCGTGACGATCCAGCAAAGAGCCGAAAAGTGACCGACGCCTTGGGCAAGTTGGCGGGCGGGGCGGCCGGCGTTGGGGCTGTGCTCGCCCTTGTCGCCGCCGTCATGGTCGGCTCGGGCTGGGTCGCACCGGCCGCCAAGGTCGACGCCGTGGAGGCTCGGCTAGAAGTCCGCACCGCCGAGATCCGCAAGATGGAGGTTGCTGTCGGCGTGATGGCCGAGCGGATCGAGAATCTACGCACTGAACAAACACAACTCCGGGCTGAGCAACGGGCGGGCTTTGACCGCCTCGCCGCCAAGCTCGATCAGATCAAGAGGTGACGCCGTGAAGATTGAAGCCCCCAAGGCCGGGATCAAGTCCACTGAATTCTGGGTCATGCTGGCGTGCCAAGTGGTCGCCGTGTGCTTTGACACGGGGATCTTTGGGTCGGGCCCTGTCGGCCTCGCCATCGGCGGCGCGCTCCACGTCGCCGGCTTGCTCGGCTACGCTCCGGGCCGGGCCAAGATCAAAGCCGCCCACGTTGAGGCTGAGGCCAAGGTCAAGGCCGAAACCATGAAGCAACTCCAGGGCGTGGACGCCAAGGCCAAGGCGAAGATCCTCGGCGACATGCTCAAGGCGCCCGAGACGCCCGAGGGATGAGGGCCGCCTGTGCCGCTCTGTGGGCCCTTTGCGCCGTCGGCGTATACGTGGGCCCCGCTCAAGCGTCGGAGGTGGCTCAGGATGCCGCTCCGGGGCCCGAGGCGGCCGATCCGGTGGAGGCTTGCTACGACTTGAGCCGGCCGGGGTGTGTTTGCATCGGCGAGGCNCAGGCCGAGCAANTGATCGTNGAGCGGCGAGTTGCCGNCGAGGCTCCACCGCCGGCGGCGCAACTTGAGCCCATCCCCGCGGCTCCGCGTTGGATGGTGGCGTCCGTCGGNGNNGGCTTCGTGCTCGGCGCTGTCCTTGTNTTNTCGNTCGTGAGGTGATGCCGTGGGCNTGACNCAAAAAGCGACNTATTCCAACGTCTACACCACCGCCGCCACGATCTCGCCGTGCTCCAANNCGGCNACCGTGGTCAAGGCNNNGGNCGGCGTACTTTTNCAGATCGAGATCACCAACACGGCCAACGCNAGCTCNGCCGTTTTCGTTCGGCTGTACGACTCGGCCACGGCNCCGACGGTGACAAGCGTTGAGCCTGAGCACATGCTCAAGGTCGCCGGCGGGCAGACCTTGACGATGTCGACCTATGATCAGATCGCGTTCGGCTCCGGGATCGCCGTGGCCTGTACCACCGAGGCGGATCTCACCGGCACGGCTCCAGCGGGCTCCGTGGTCGTGCGGATCGGCTACACCTAACGACGAGGGATCACCGTGGCGAATTCCAACACCACCGGCACAGGGATCGGCGAATTCATCTTCGCCGCCGACTCGTTGACGCGCGCCCCGCTTGTCGTGTCCACCTCGGCGGTGACGGTTTACGAGATATACTTGGCCTATGGGGCGTCGTCGTCGGATGGCGGCTTCAAAGCCTACGACCTCGGCGGGGGTTCGACCCTGACGGTCGGCACGACGTCGCCGGATTTTACCTTGTTTTGGGATGGTTCGGTGTGGGGCACGGGCGCGGATCGGCGCTTTGTATTCCCCGACGGCGTCACGTTCGCCAACGGGTTGGTCATTGCGGCGAGCGGCCAAGCCGGCAAGACGGCGAGCGGGGATCCCGTGGCCACCTTCTACGTCAAGATGATCTATAAATAGGGACGCCGAAAAGGCCTGAGGCGGCGCGTGTGGGCTTGGGCCTATACCGTGGGCCCGGTTTGCGGGCGGTTGGCGGTGGCGTGGCTGTGTGGCCACGCATGAAAAGGCCCCCGCCATCCGAAGATGACGAGGGCCGAGGCCGGGCGGCGGGCGCCCTATGCCGGGCGGGCTACCTCGCCCATCCCCACTCGGCGGCGTCGCGCTCGGCTCGGGCGGCGAGGCGGTGCGCCACCTCCGTCTCCAGCGCGCACAGTTCGGCCGTCAACTTGAACGGCGACAAGTGGCGGATCTCGGCGTCGTGCCCGCGGGCGATGTGCTCGGCCCTCCACCGCTCCAAGTCGGCGGCGGTGGTCGGGCACCCCGGATCCTGCTCAACGTAGGCCGTAAAGGTTCCGTTGACGTAAAGGGCGGCGGTCGTGGCGGGCTTCGTCATGGTCGTCTCCTTGGTGGTGGTGGGGGCTAGCAGTACGCCGCCCAAAACTTGCGGATGATGCGGCTTTCCTTGCGGCCGTCGGGGTGGATGGTGTGCTCAACTCGGTGATGGCGCACACGGTCGCCGTCGTCGTGCCACTCGTAGATCGGGCCGCCGTCGGGGTCGGAGGCGTCGAAGGTGTAAAGGGCGACCGTCTCGCGCCACACTTTGCGGCCGTCGTCGTAATGTACGGGCTGGCCGTTTTTGAGCGCCGCGGCTTCGACCTTCGCAAACACCTTGAGCGCCCCTTCATCGCCTTCGTGGGCGAATGCAACGACGATCTCGCGCACGAAGGCGGCGTCGCCTAGAACCTTGAAGGGGGCGATGAATTGCTTGAGGTTGCTCACTTCGTCTCCTTGGCGGCCTTGCGGTAGCCCTTGGCGGCGGCGTTGAGGAGGTTCGCCGAGGACCACAGGCGGCCACGCATCGCGAGGGCCTTCTCCATGCCCTCGGGCGTCGCCGACCACTTGGCCAACATCGACTCACCGCCGATCAACGTGTCCATCCACACGGCGACGTTTTCAACCTGCCGACACTCGTCATCGCAAAACTGACGAGGGCGGCCCCGCTTGCCCGTGGTCGCCTCGATGGGGGCGGCGCACGTTCGGCACGGGTAGGTTTTGGCGGCGGGCGTCGTCGTTGTGTTCGTCGTGTTCATAGCTACAAGGTAATGCCTGTCAGGCAGGTAATCAAATAGACGGGGGGAGACGGGCAAAGCGCCTGAGCGTCAACGGTGGTGCGGGTTTCCGCTCGCCGGCCTGCGAATCGAGCCCCGGCGACGTGAAAAAAAGTGGCCCGACGGGCTCGGTTTGTCGCTTTTTTTGGGCAACTCGGGGGTCGCTTCGACCGCGGCCGACCGCAAGACGGCAAAAAGCCCCCGCCGCGCGAGGCGACGAGGGCCGAGGGCCGAGGCCGGGGCGGGAGGTTCAGTCTACCATCGCCCCGCACGCCTCGGCGCAACGCCACGCCCAAGCGTGGAGACCATGATCCCCGTGTCGGTGGGCAATGGCGGCGGCGTAGCCGAGCAACGCCGCGCAATGGGCGGCGAGGCGAGCGGTACGCATCGACGGGGCGGCAAACCTCCAACAATCGGCGGCACCCCGCGTGATGCCGGCCGCGGTCTCAATGGTAGTGGCCGGGGCGTGGAGGCGGTGGCTGGCTTCGTGGATGGCGGCGGCGGCGCGGCCGGCGGCGGCCCGCGTTTGCGGCGGGTACATCTCCGTCCGGTCGGCAACCTCACCGAGCCAATCCAACGCCTCGGCGACAAGCGCCGGATCGCTGAGGTCGATGGTGCCTCCGCTGTCGGCGAGCTTGAGCCGCACGGGCCGGGGGGTGGGCGTTTCGTCGTGGCGAAGGTCGCCGCCTCGCGTGACGCAATCCCACAAGGCGTTCCACTGTGAGCGGGTGAGTTTGATCGTGGTCGTCGTCATCGTCGTGTCTCCGGGGTTGGTGTGGTTCGTCGTGTTCATACCCTATGTATAGCGTGCCCGTGGGGCATGGTCAAATAAGTTGGGGAGGAAATGCCAACGGCCCGCAACCCCGCACGGTTGCACGACTTGCGGCGATTCCAACGACGCCACGACGACGACGCCCCAAAAATAAAATGAGCCGGGCGCAAATAAAGACGCCGAAAACGGCCACAACGTCACTGAATGATGACGGCCGGGGCGTTCGGTCGCCTCAACGGCAAGGGCCGGTGGCGGCCCGCGTGGGGCGAGGTGGCGGCGGTGGGGAAAATGGACCCCGACGGCCTACAGGCTTGCACGCCAGAAAAGGGCCGGCGGTATTGCCGACCCCTTGGCCCTGTCGGCCGTCGGGGCCCTAGGTGCTAGACGGTGGCCGCCTCGGGCTCGGCTGAGCGCACGCTGCGCCCGTCCGGGTGGTGTCGCTTGCCCATGAGGATCCGGTGGGCTAGCACGTCGCTCCAAGCCTCGGGCCCGGCGGCGATCTCCATGCACAAGACGACGGCGGGCCCGTATGGCTCTTTGTCTTCACGGCGGATCCAGTTGGTAAGGGTGGCGACGGGCACTCCGAGCACGAAGGCCAAGGCGGCCCAAGTCAGGCCGCCGATCTCCTTCGCTCCGAGTACAACGCCCTTCGCCGTGTGGTGGGGATTGGTCATCACAGTCATGCTCCGAGCATAGCCGAAACGGCCCCGTGGGCCGCAAGTAGGGATCAAAATGGGATGTCATCCTCAAACTCGGGCTCAGGCGGCGGCACCTTGGAGGGCACGTCGTCGGGGCCCGGCTCGACCTTGCCGACCACTTGGCCAGACCGGTTCGCCCCGTCCACGAAGTCGATGACGGCCGAGCACATGGGCTGAGACCACTCCGACACCGAGCCCGGCACGTCGAGCGCGGCGGCGATGTCGGCCAATGCGGACTCCTTCGACAAGTCGGCGGCGGCGGCGTATTTGCCGATGACGGCAAAGGCCATCCGGCGTTGCTTCTCGGAGGCCGCCCAATACCCGAGATCGTAGTCCGTGCCCTCACGTTTGCAGCCATGAGGGCAAAGATAATCCGGGGATCGATCGGTCCGCTTGTCGTGGTTCAACGCGCCGGGCCCCTTGCACAACGGGCAAACGGGGATCGTGGCGTCGAGGTCATCGGCGGTGGCCACTGGCTCGGCCCCGTTGGCGGGCCGTGGCGCTTGCCGCGGGGCGGGGCGGGGAGGTGGGGCCGAGACCACGGCCGGCAACGGCACGGCCTCGCCCGCTTCGATGTGCGGGGCTTGGGCCCACCCCTTGATCCCCTCGCGCTTGGAGTAGACACGGACNGCCCGGACATCGGGCTTGCGGTCGACCACGGGACACACGGTATCCCCGATCGCGTACAGGTTNCGGCCNAGNCCCCACTTGACNCACGCNCGCTTGAAGGCGTCAGAAACGCCGCCCTTGACNGCTTCGATCTGTGTGTTTTCGGCNACGTCCGTCTTGCTGATCCACTCGTCGCCGACCTTCACGGACAGNGTGCAAGCCACGCCGCCGCCGGGGCCGGGCGCGTANGCATCCGACCAACCCGCCGGGGTGCAAGCNCGATCAAGGCGCTCCATTGCNGCTCGGGCGTCGATGTAGGCCAGCAAGCGCACATGGGGCCCGCTTTGCCACTTCATCACGGAGTCAACGCGCCACTGTACTTCGTCATCGTTGAAGGGCCGGCGCATTTCGTTGAAGTCGGGCATCACTTGATCCTCAGGTGAGAGTTGGCGGCGGCGAGCGTGGCGCCCGGCACCGTGTCGCCGGCCTTGAGCGCGGCCTTGAGGGCCGACTTGTTGATCGACACCTTGGCGACGTGGAAGGCGTCAGGGATGGCGGCTTCGTCGGTGATCACCACCGAGGCGGGCGACGCCTGGACGGTCACACGGAAAAGGTCCGTGTCTATCGCCTTGCGGCCCAACGTAACCATCGCCGCCTTGAGCCTTTCGACCATACGGGCGACGGTGTTTTCGTGGGCTCGGGCGCGGTCGGTGAGTCGCTTGGCCTCGTCTCGCTTGACCGTCGCCGCCGCCTTGAGCGAGTGGATCATCCGGCAATAGCCGTCGACCTTTTCGGGCAAGAGCCGATCCAGATACCGATCAAGCAACTCGCCCACCTCGGCCTCGGCGGCTTCGGCGTCGGCCCCGTCGCCCACGCTCGCCAACTCTTGGAGGGCGGCGATCCCTTCGGTGATCTCATACAGGCTCAGGCTCATGGGTTGGGCTCCGTGTGGTGATAATCGCCGAAGTCGGCACGATTGGCCGGGCCCCGGTGGTCGTCGAGGGCTTCGCGTTCGTGCGGGCACGGCGGCAAGGCGTCGGCGATGTCGCCGCAACCTTCGGCACAGTGGCGGGTGACGGCCTCGGCGCTGGCCTTCGTCTCGGCCTCGCTTGGCGGCCACGGCTCGGGCTCATAGCACCGATCCGTGATGGTGTAGACACGCGCAAACGGGGCCGAGGGCCCCGGCTTGGCGGCGTCTTGCCGGATCCGGCGGATCCGCTCTTGAAGGGCTCGCAGGGTGTCGGCGGCGTCGCTCATGGTGTGCCTTGTCATTGTCTAGCTACGAAAACGGTCAAGAGGATCCGCCGGCCGTCTTGCCGGTCGACCTCGGCGCGGAGTGTGAAGTCTCGCGCCGTCAGAGATCTGAGGTTGTGACCGTCGGGGAATCCCCACCCCTGATCGCTCAACATCACGACGACGTCACCCCACTTGTCCCACGGCAGGCCGTGGAGTCGGATCTCCATAGCGTCGCAAAGACGAATCGGCCTCAGGGTGTTCATCGTCATCGAGGTGTGCGGGGCGATGGCCATGAGGGCGAACAAGTCGCCAAGCGTGACATCGTCGGCGGGCCGCTCGGGCTCGATCTGACGGGGCGGCCCGGCCTTGAGTTGCCTTTGGTATTCGGTCGTCATCGTCGGTCTCCGTGGGCATTGTGACGGGGCCCCGTTGTATTTGCAACCCCCCGCCCTGTCCAATTTTTGCGACAAGTTGCGCCGGCCCTCGGGCGGGTTTACCGTTGCCGCCGATATTAGACCACACCCCGCAAGGCCCACCATGAAGCCCCACGAATTCGGCGCACGCCTCAAGGCTTGGCGTTGTCAGCTTTCACTGACCCAAGACGATCTCTCAGCCCGGTCACGCGTGCCGCGTCAGGCGCTGAGCACATACGAAAACGGCCGCGCCACACCGACGCTACGCACGGCGGAAAAGTTGGCGGGCGCCCTCGGGCTCCAAGGCGTCGGCGACCTCTTCGACCGGACGCCCTCCGAGGTGGCCGAGGCCGTGGCCAACCGGGCCGAGCGGCGGCGCGTTGCCGCAACGTCCGATGAGTAGCCCGCGGATCCTCGGGATCGATCCAGGCATCGCCGGCACGGGGATCGCTGTCATCGAGTTGGGGCGGCGCGTTCGCCTCGTCGAAATGGGATCCGTGCGGACGTTGCCCTCGGGCCGCAAGGCCAAGCTCAGGCAAGCCGACGACGACGCGGCCCGCTTGCGGATCATCTTGGCGGCCATCGTGCGAGCAATCGACGACCACGGGCCCTGTGTGGTCGCCTATGAGACGCCGTTGGGCTCCAAGGGCGTGAGGGCGGCAAAGTCGCTGGCCTACGTCATAGGCGGTGTGGTGACGCTTGCCGCCGATCGGGACTTGGCGGTGATGTCGGTCACGCCCGGCGAGGCCAAGGCCGAGGCCACGGGGGCCAAGACGGCGAGCAAGGCCGAGATCGAAGCGGCGCTGTGTGATCGGCTCGACCTACCCTCCGACCTTGTGCCGGTGGCCAAGGTGGATCGGGAGCACGCCTTCGACGCCTTGGCCGTCGCCCTTGTCGCAAGTCGCTCCGAGCTTGTGCGGGCGATGCTCACGTTTGCGGCCAAAGGTGGGCGGCCCTCCATGCGCCTAGTGGCTGACGACGAATGATGACGGGGCAACGATGGGCCAAGGTTCCGGCGTGGCTTGTGGCGTCCCCTGACATAACCGACGCCGAAATACGCCTGTGGTGTGCCGTGGCGGCACGAGACGGGGCTCGGGGTTGCATTGCCTCCAACGCCACGCTTGCGGCCGACTGTGCGAAGGGCGTGGCGGTGGTGCGCCGCCATCTTGCCGCGTTGGTGGCCAAGGGCGCGCTGAGCCGATCCTTCGACGCCAACACGGGGGCGCGTACCCTGCGCGCCTACGTTACCCCCCGCGCGGTGGGCGCGCAGGGTGCGCGGTCAGGTAGCACCCCGCGCGGTGAGGTTGCGGACCCCCCGCGCGGTGAGCGCGCACATAACAGACAAGATGAACAGATCAGCCCCCCTAACCCCCCGTCCGGGGGGATCCAGTCGATCCGGTTTAGCAATCGAGATCGGGCGGCGGTGGCCAAGGCTTGCCAAGGTGTGGACGGCACCGGCGGGGGCGGGCTTCGGTCGGCGCTTCATGCCTTGAAGGCCCGAGGCCGCACGGATGCGGACTTGCTCGCCGCCGCCGCTTGGATGCAAGCCAACCCCGGC
>NZER01000051.1 GCA_002690445.1 Candidatus Pacearchaeota archaeon | reverse complement strand
TCGCCAATTTTCAAATAGGAACTTCATACCCACCCATCCATTGGTTGCTGTAAATCGGGTTGTAAAGTATAATCTATGGTTATTTCTTCATTTGGTTCGAGATTTCTAGCTGCTACGAGATGGCGATTATTGCCATTTAATACATTTATGCAACTTGGCTCGTTAGAATGGTTGTGATATTTGCCAAGTTGTGTTATTTCATAGTCTGAATCTTTTTTAATCTGAGCTATACCTAAATCTGTGCCTTTTGGGATGACTTCTCCTGAAAAAACGCCTAATCCATGTATTTGTGATGGCCGAATGTGCAAAACAACACTTGTATTAGAAACTTTTTCTTCATTTAAATACTTGCGCCAATTTTCAAATAATAGTTTCATATTGTTCATTATCCAACATTGTGTTTATCCCAAAATTCTATATCTTCTGGAGTCGCTTTTCTAACTAAGTGCAAATAATCATCCACGTTTATTTCCTCAATGTCACACGGCTGCACATCAACTTCTGACACCCATTCGGGATTATCTGAGGGTACCCCAGTATTTCTAAAGGTATCTTTTGGCAATTTATACAAATAAATCTGTTTACCATCTCGCACCTCGCCTCTAACTAGAACTAGCTGACCTTTCTCATGGTCTGAAAATATATCCGAGCCTTTTTCTGTCAAGCCAAGCGTAATTGCCAGATTTTTATCAGGAGTTGCATATATTGCTTCAAGATTTTGTTCCGGATTTCCGCCAACGTCGTGAGCTTTCCGAGCTTGCACTGGACCATCAAAACGTACTGGAGATCCATGCCATAAAATATCATCGCAAGGAGCCTCTAGTTCTTCTTTTAAATACTCTCGCCAATTTTCAAGTAGGAGTTTCATATTATGTTAAGTCCTTGTCAAAGTCAAGATATTCTCCATCTTCGTCGGGGTAGTTGTGGCCATAAAACGGAGAGCCATCAACAAGCAGCATATACCCATTGCGCGCCCCGGCGTACCCGGGCCTATCACGCAGCTCGGGAGAGAGATCAGGCTCAAATTCAAAACCAGTTATTGGATATTTATCTTTAAGACGCTTTCCTTGAAAAAAGATATCAAATATTCTTTTTTCGAAATCTTTAATTTGTTCTTCACCAAATCGACTATAATTATTGGCAATATAAGTAGATAATCTTATAAATCTATTATCTGCTAACTTTTTGGCAGCAGGTGGGCTCAAATCAAACTCCTCCAAAGTTTCAATGCGAGTGCCGCGATCTTCATTTAAATATTCTCGCCAATTTTCAAATAGGAGTTTCATTTATTCTTTCTCTTAATTGTATATTCGCTCCATCTATACAATTTAATGCTTGTATCTTCAAGATTCCATCTCTTTGGGATTTTACAAATTGGAAGAAGAGCGTGTAATAAAAATATAACACCTACAAATATGAGAGTTAGCCCAACTTTTCCTGCAAATAATAAGTGATCTAAATATGTTTCATTATTTTTTTTTAAATGCTTCACTTCTTTAGCAATTCCTCTAAATCATTCATTATCTCATCTAGTTGTTCAAATTTTTCAATAGGAACTTCGCTAATATTACCATAAGCGTCTTTAAGCCGTTGAGTACTTGAGTCTTCAACCATAATAATAAACTGTAAGTCAGCTTCAGATATCCTTGGCTGATGAGGAAAATCTATAACTTCGCCTTCTAATAATTTTCGCCAATTTTCAAGTAGGAATTTCATTTAGGTTGCCCCTTTTTTATATTTCTGATTAATTTATTTAAACGTTTATCTTCTACCCTCAAGGAATGAACTTGACCTTTAAGAAATGATATTTCCATTTCAGCTGTATCTAATCTTGCTTTTGTAGTATAATAAAATCCTGCTAAGATACAAGCTGTTGAAATGATAAAAACAAGAGTTTTCAGATCTATATTAAATTTCATTTATTTTGATCTCCGTCATCGCCACCCTGCTGTTTAAATAGTCTCTTAGACTTATCTTTTGAGCGTTTCCACGCATCATTTATAATTTTTTTCTGTATTTTTCTCACATGTTCTTTATCTAATATTTCTTTTAATTCTTGTAAGTTTCTGAGCGCATCTGCAGGCTTTAACTTACCTTTTTCATATTCAATACATATTATACACATCACTCGCTTTCCTTTAATTCTTCAAGCTTCGCCATCGTGTCTTCTGCAGATGTATGTAAGATTGCAATTCCACCAGCATTTTCCCATGGGATTGTATATTTTTCAAAATCATCTATTAACAAATTAGGAGATCCATCTTCACTCACAGCATGTAAATGTTTGTCACCAGTTAATATTACACTTTTTGGTTGTGGGTCTAATACTTCTTTAATCCATATTCTTTTCCCCGCTGCAGAATCTTCATCCCATGGGTGTGAAAGAACAATAGGATCATATTGTGAAATATAACTCCATAATTGATTTTTATCTGGCATTGGAGGCAACTCTGCCCAGAATCCAACATCGCGACTAACCACATCATTAATATAGTCTAAACCTTTTTGAAGTTTTGGATTTTTTTCTGTCCACCCCCATTCTATTTTTAAAATATTTTCAACTTGTTTTCTTAGAGCTTTATTTGAAGGGTCGTTTTGTGAATGATCAAGTACGGCGCCAATTAGATCAACTAAAACGCCATCCATGTCACAATAGATTTGATATGGAAATATATTTTCTTCTTTTTCCTCGGTGATTTCATTTCTTTCATCCGCAAACTTTTTGCCTTGAGGTTGAATATTTATACCAGAGCCTGCATTAGAATCTCCAAATGCTGGTGTTGGCACAGTGGCGATTGGAGCGTTAACATATTCATTTAAATTTTGTTTCTCCAAAAATTCACGCCAACTTTCGAATAGCTTTTTCATTATCTTACCTTTATACTCCAATGCTTATAATCTTTCCATAAAATTTTATGTATTATTTTATCTATTTCTTTTTGATGATCTTTATTTAAAATTTTTTTCATTCCATTATAGTTTTCAATTGTCTCATCAAGTGTTAGTTTTTGTGATTTAAGTTGTCTGCAAATGAAACACATTTTTTTTCCTTAAGGGTGTTCCCCGTTTATTGACATCATTTTGTCATAAGACATAACTTTCAAACTTGAAAGCTTGCGTAGATATTCATTCCGGCGCAAAACTTTAAATGCTAAATTTTCCACAGAATATGCTCCGCCGCGTTCAAGGCCAGCTTGTCTAAATTTTCTTATTTTATCTTTAATCTTTTCTGCTAGCTTGTAAGCTGGTTCATATTCTTCATTCGTAAAAAGCTCATAGACCTCATCAACATCGTCCATTAAGGTTGCTGCTTTCTTTTGTATATTCATAGCATCAATTTCTGGTTCGATTTGTGAAGGCTTTTCTATCCATTCATCTTTTTTAACTGAATAAATGCCAGTAGAGTAATGAGGCTCATTTGCGTCTTGTATATAAACTTCAACTTCAAAGCCTTTAATTAATATTTTGTGGCTTCTATTCCAAAGCGCGCCACTCTTTCTTAAGAAGTCTACAACTAATTCTTGGTTCTCATCAACTTGATTGTAATCAACAATAACATGAAGATCGATATCTGAATAGCTTGACCACGTATAGTTTGCAAGAGACCCTGTAAATGTTACATCAAGAAGATCGACCCAGTTTAAATCTAAACTTTTAAAAAATTCTTTTGCGATACTGTAAAGTCGATCTCCAATCTCTTCATTAAGTCTTTCTTCGTCTTCCCAAAAATCTGGGTGTAACACACTCTTGACCTCAAAGCTTGAAGTATCAATTGTTTCTGGGTCTGCAACCTCTTTTAAAAATTCTTTCCAGTTTTCAATTAGTCTCATTTTTTCTTTTCCTTCTTCGGAGAAGTTTTGGACTTTTTAGGCTCTCTCACCTCAAGCTTCCAAGAAATCTTTCCACGCCTATTTTTATATTCTGCAACAAGGTTTTCACCTAAAATATACCATCTTGTAAGTATCTCTTCTATTTGTACAGGGTTGGCACCCATATCCCCTGAAGAGACATTAACGATATATTTAATTGATGCATTAACTAAATTGGCGTCTTCTGTTTTGATCTTTGTAATCTCATGTGTTTTTTTGCTTTTGTGGATTTTATCTAGCCAGACAATTGTACGTGCAATCTTAGGTGCAATCTGCTTCTTCACACTTGGCTCTTGGTTCTCCACAACTTCATATAAAAAACCTCTTACAGTTATTATATGCGCATCGTGAAAAAGTTTTTTATTGTATGTTACTTTTGCTTGTGCTTCAAAAGAAAAAATCAATAACAAAAGAATTAAACTTAGTCGTTTCATAAAAGTTACCTCACTTAAAGATAAATAGTCAGCAAGGCTCTGAAATAATTTCAATTAGTTCCATTTTTATAATTTCGATATAAGCGCTTTGCTTTCTCTTGTGATATCCTTCACTGAGCGATGTCGGATGCCACAAAACTTTAATAGATCTTGTTGAACATTTTGATTCACATTTTAATACAATACCATAGCGATATATTGCTTTGCCTCTGTTCCTGTATAAGAAATGACGAATGTATGTTCCAATTTTCACTTCATAAGTAACTATGACGTGAAAAGAGTGAAAGATCGAATGCTACTTTAAAGCGTCCAAAAAACTTTCATTTACATGCCCACATGAGGCACATTGAAACATTTGAATTGGAGCTAATATTTCTTTGCCGGTTGGGGAAATTAATGCGGAGATCTTTTTAATTATGACTGTTGGTGTAAAAAATATTTTTTCACATTTTTCACATTTTAGATCTTCTGCATTTTTTATCATATTTGGATTCATGCCTTGCGACATTGGATTGTTATTCTCTGTAGTAGTGTTTTGCATTTTAACCTCGTAGGTGTTTAGAGTTATATATCTACTATACAACTATTTTGTAGGAATGTCAAGCTTTTTCTATAGGAAGTGCTTTTGCGCCAGGAGGAGTATAAAGTCTTCCTAAACCTGCTTGTGCAAATTTAATTTCTAATGGACTTTCTCCAGTTACTGCTGCGGCGAGATAATCGATACTCATATCTAGATTTTCAATTGTATTTAATAATTTTGATAAAAGATCTTTAAAATCAGAAGCTTGGGGAGATGCTAGATTAATTTCTTTTCCCATTTCTTCAAGCTCTTCTAAAAGCAAGCTGCGAAGTTTTTCTGAAGAGAGTCGATGGAGAAGATATTGATTTGCCACCTTTCCGGGCCCTTTGACGCCCCATACATATTCTTTGGCGTGCTCTAATAAATGTTGTATTTCATTATAGATAATTTGTTGCAGCTGCTCTTCGGCTAGGCTCATGGTTATTGATTTCTTGCCGCTTTTCTTCTTGCGCTCTTGGTTTTTCGTTTGACGTACATCATGGATTTGCCTTGTCCGAGCCATTTTTGGGCTTGAGCTTTCTCTGCGTCGTTGTATTTCATCTTTTCCCCTGGGCCCGTTTTTTGAGATGTTCTGATTTTGGCTGTTCTTCCGCCGCCCAAATCTTTTGTCTCCGTCCGGTCGAAATCTCCTTTGGGTTTTGACTCTGGCGGCTTCGAGCCAAACGCCCGGTCAGTCTGGCGGTCGAGTCGACGTTTGATGCCGCCACTCGGTTTTTGCTTTTGCGCACCGGCCTCGGCGGGTTTGGCGCCTTCGGCTGGCTTCGTACCGTATTTAGCCTGTGCTGCATCTGCTGGGTTAACGTATGGTTTTTTTGGTGCTGCTGCTGGTGCTGCTGCTTTTGGTGCAGCTGCTGGTGCGGCTGCTGGTGCGGCTGCTGGTGCGGCTGCTGGTGCTGCTGCCGCTGGGGCTGCTGGTGCTTTTGCCACAGATCCGGTTCGCTTGTATCGCGACACTGCTGCTGGCACTCTTGCTGCTGGTGCGGCTGCTTTTGGCGCGGCCGCTGCTGGTGCGGCTGCTTTTGGCGCGGCAGCTGCTGGTGCTGGTGCGGCCGGCGCAGGTTTTGGCGCGGCAAACTTCGATTTGTCCGGCGTGGATGCAACGGGGACTGAAGATGCGGCTGGGGTGTCGTAGTCGGTCATGGCCGAGTCCATACCAGCAAATGCATCACTGGCGCGGCCAGCAAGTCCGCCGCCTTGTTCATATAAAAGCTTTTGCATTTCTTCTTGAACGATTTGCTGTAGTCGTGTTTGATTTTCACGCACAATCGTAGGTGGTTCTGCATCTGCTAAAGCGCTCCAATCTTGAGTATATGGATTCCATACAGTTCCTGGATGTTCGTGCACATTGGCAGCCGCCATGGCTTGCTTATTGACTACATCTTCTACTGTGTCTTCATCTCCAAGGGAAGCGTAATATAGTTCTTCTTCAGGTCGTATTGGAAGAGTGGGAAGAGGTTCGTCTGGTGCCGTGCCTACAAAGTGTGGCATCCGACCGTGTTTTAAATATAAATCATATATTAATGATTCAGGATCAAGTTGGCTTGTGTCTCCGCGACCACCGTATACATGTTCTTCGGTTAAAAGTTCTTCTGCTTCTTCTTGAATAATTTGTTGGAGATAAGAAATTTTCATCATATATTTAATTAGTTCCTAAGATATAGTTTCGTAACTTATTTTCTAAGTTATCAATTTTTTGTTCTAATNTATTAAAGATGTTTTTAGGTATGTCAATTCCNTGTGTAGATAAAGTTCTAGCAGTTTTTAATTCATTCATAGCAGCTGCTATATCTTTTTTAATTCTTATTTCTTCGAGATAAATTATATTGCCCATTGATTAAACTCTAACTTTATATCGATGTTTCCCACTCTTGATCAGATACAATACCTGGATTATTATGCCAATTAGAACCATGCACCTCTTCGCATGGTCGACCATTGCATGTCTCTGAAGAGTTTTGAAGCGTGCTAGCATTCGGGGGCATAAGTGTAATTGAAAGTGGGCCAGTGATTGGCGCCGACTGGCCGGCCAACACTGCTTGTAGTTCTTCTTGGATGATTTGATTGAGTTGGGCGCCCTCTGATAAATCCCATGCAACATGATCATCGCGCTTTGCGGCGCCGCGTCCAGTTTGCTTCACGGCCTGAAAGGGATCATATGCTTCAACGCCGCCTGTTTTCATTACACGTTTTGTACCTTCGTGTCCGGGGTCAACAAACTGTAAGCTTGGTGTGGTGTTTTGAACGTTTACACTGCTGGATCTCGATTTAAAATAATCTTTTTTCGGCGTACGCGTATCTCTGCGTTCTTCCTCTTTACTCCTTACTTCGCTGCCGATTCCGTACACTTGACTTCCTTCGTGTTCGCGAGAGCCTCTGCCTCCATATTTGAGACGCTGCGCATCAGATTGCACCCTGCGACCAACCTTCCCATGGGGCACAACCGTTGCAGCTGTTCCTTCTCGACCGGCTAGCTTTGCCAACCTTCTCGTTTCAGGATCATGTTCGACGGCAGCGCGTCGGGTCATGTGCTTGGCACCACCCAGGCCATGTTTTTTTCGTTTTTCTGCAGACATTCCAGCAGTCCGGCCTGGAGCTACTGCGCTGCGTTCGGCGGCTTTGATTGCGGCCCATTCAGGTTGTGGAGTGGTATATTCCCCAGATTCTTCATAAGAGTATGGTGTGTCAGTGCCTTCCCTACTAGTATGACTATGATGTGGGCGCCCCCCAACCGTAGTTGAGCCTTTTTCTATATAACGCGATTTGTAAGGGCCGCCACCTCGGGATTCGCCCCTCTCTCCGTGGGCCTGAACAGTGACTTCTTCTTCTCCGCGGCCGGCTCCTCCCCTGCCTTGTGCTGCTCTACCAGCGGCTGCAGCAACGGACGCTCTACCTCGATTTTTCCATGGAGAAAAAGCCTGTAAGGGATCAGATCTGCCTACTGGTGCTTCTCCTCCGCCTCTTTTTGCTATACTGCTAATATTAGGATCTTCTTGATATGCTTTAGTTTTATATAGAGGAATGTTTTCTTCACGTGACTTACGCCCCGGGGCTGTACGAGCGCGAACATCGCCGGTACCGGCAAGCTGACCGCGCTGGCCGGCAACTGGTGCTGCTTCATTTAACATTTTTAATTCTTCTTGAATAATTTGCTGCATTCTGGCTTTAGTTATTTGCATACATTTATCTTCCTAAGTTTTTTATTTTCCTGTGAGGACAGCTTTTAGTTCTTCTTGGATAATTTGATGTAAAAAAGATTCTCTCATTGGTGCAACTGGCACTGTTGACGGCGGTGGCGCTGCAGGCTTAGGTTTATCCAGGTCTGTCAGATTCTTCGCGCCCATAATCTTTTCGTGGCCACCGGCTTCGGTGTCGAAGGCTGCAATATCGGGCGCATCACCTGGAAGAGTATATTGTTTAACATTTTTTTCAGAACCGGCGCCAGTGCCCGTTGCCCGTACGCCGGTCCAGTCTCCGGTGGTTTCTTTCCATTTCTCCTGTGCGAGTGCCGGTTCATCTCGGTACCGGAATCGCGTTTCGGTTCCCGCGGTTTGTGTCGCATCGTCACTGGAGTACTCTTCACCAGATTTTCGTCGCCCTTGCTCATCGCGGGTCGTAATCCCGCTTTTGACTCTATCTGTGCGGGTAACTCTGCGGCCCAGGCCTTTAGCAGCTAAGGCTTTATATTTTTCTGGATCTGACTTTTTAAGAGCAGCAACTTTATTCATCCAGCCTTGTTGTTTGTCCGTTAGCGGTACGTCTTTCACGTTCTGCTCTCCGGTTGCTTGATGTCCAAAGCCGGCATAAGTGTCCCAACTGCCGCCGCCGCGAAAGCGTTGATCCTCACCAGTGCCCTTATCCGACTGGCGGGTTCGGCTGCGATATTGGGCGCGCCGCTGGCCTAGGCCGCCTTCCTGTCCTTGCATCATTTGTCTAGCTGCATAATAATCTTCTTTAGAATATTTTGGCGTTTGTTCGCTTAATACTGCTTGTAGTTCTTCTTGGATAGTTTGATGTAAAAAAGATTCTCCTACCATTCTGTAAGATGATCCAAGTGCTTTCTGCCCTTTCGAAGGTAACGTTGTTGGGTTTAATCCTGCTGCTGGCAGGCCTTTTCTAGTGTCGGTTGTTGTTTCGGAACTAGTTTCTTTTCCTTTGGGATTGTACCTAGAAACTGTTCTTTGTGTTGTCACATCTTGTTCTCCCGCCATGAGTTGGGCGCCGGCGCCGATGGGCTGTATCTTGGTCCGCGATTCGGTT
>NZER01000050.1 GCA_002690445.1 Candidatus Pacearchaeota archaeon | reverse complement strand
AGGCTTCCACAGTGGAGTTGATTGCTAAACACTGGAAGAGTGCGAGTTGTAGTCATGTGTTTGTGCTCAACCTGGAGGAGGTGGCTAGCGATGCGTGAGGGATTTGAGTATCAAGAAGGTTGTAAGGTGGAGTTGAGACTGGAGTGTAAGGTAGTAGTGTTTGCTGAGAAACTGGATGGGATTGAGGGAGAGATTGGGTCAGCGGTGAGGGCTCTCGACAGAGGGAAGTTGAGAGCCCTTCCTTTTGAGTTCACCCTAATGGAGGTTGAGAGTGCCCAGTTGGTGAAGGTGAGGATTGAGAAGCCCGATGCTCCTAGGAGTGCTAGGAGTGGTAGTAGATTGCGGGTTATTAGGGAGCCGAGGAAGCCAAGGGCTCCGAAGTACACACTTGCGTAGGAGGTGAAGATCAATGCTCATGGATAAAGTGGTGAAGATGCTACAGGATCAACAGATAGGAGACATGACTGTTGCTGATTTGTTTGAAGTGTTTAGAGATTGTGGAGCGCCTGAAGGAGTGATGCAAGAGTTTGACTACGAAACTGTGTTGAAGTTCAACGATGGGTCTGAGTCGCTGGTTTAGGAGGAGGTGGAAGGTGAGATCACCAAAGAATAAGGTTTCGGCTCAAACCCTAAGCGTAGTGCTGCAGGATATGAGTGATGCGTTTAGGGAGTTGAGTAGGATGGAAGACTTTGTTGATGATGAGGAGTTGAGGGTTCCTATTGCAGTCCGTGCCCGGTCAGTGAAGAGTAAGCTGCATAGGGCTAGGCAGGTGTTGAATAGCCTGTGGGACGAAGCAGGGATTGAGGTTAGGTCACTTTAGAAGAGGAGGTGGATTAGAATGGCTTATGTGAGTCCGAATTTTAGGACTAAGAAGGCACTCAAGGAGGCTGTCAAGCTTGGGGACAGAGTGAGTGTGTTCAGCCCTGGGCCGTTTGGGTGCAAGACTGAGGGAGCTGAGTTCATAGAAGGGCCTCACTATCCTGAGCCCCATAAGTGGTATGCTCAGGTGGAAGTGAAGGATGGGTTAGTAGTGAAGGTTAAGAGTTGACAATGCTTAGAAGGAGGTGGAAGATGGAGTTGAATAGTATCATAGCCACATGCTCAAAGTCAGGTGAGCCGAGAGGGTGTCAGACTGTAAGGTTGGCAGGTGGGACTGATGCTTGGTGTGAGATCACTTTGAGCGCCAAGCATGGAGCTGTAGCCCTAACAAGTGGGTTCATAGCGGTTTATAGGAGGAAGGGGAGAGGGATAGCTGAGATGTTTGAAGTGGCATGTCTGGAAGTGGATGATAAGATGTTTGGAGCCCTCCTAGCCACTACTGTCCACACTGCGGCAGAGAGGGTTTGTGGGATGTTAGGGGAGGAGGCTAAGATAGGGGAGGAGGTAGGGGAGTGACTGATGAGGAGAGGGAAGAGATTCGTAAGTCGGCCCTAGGTATAGGAGTAGAATGTACTTTGTCAGCCTTAGGAGGGAACACCAATAAGTACCTCGCCTATCTAGGGGCCTTAGCAGGGATTGAGAGGATGTTGGAGATTCTAGGAGAGTTGAAACTAAGGAAGGAGGTGGATGATCTAGGGAGTGAGTTAGGGCAGTTGGCAGGGGAAGAGGCTAAGCTAGAGCCAGAGATGGTTAAAGGGTTTGAGTTGAACTAGAGAGCTAAGAGGAGGTGTTAGGATGGCTACTACAGGACAAGCATTGAGGTTGGCTATACCCTATCTGGAGCAGATGCCTGATGGAGTGTATTTTGATGCAAGTATGATTAGTGGAAGGCTTGAGTTGAGTATGCAGGCTAGGACTCTGGCTGACTTAGGGTTGTTAAGGGATGTACTGCCAGTGGGGGTTTGGAAAAGAACCTGGAGGGATTATGCAGGGAGCTGGGAGTATACTATGGACTGTGAGGAGTTGAGGGCTAGGATATATGCGGTGAAAGAGAATCCTGCCCAGTGTACTGCCATTACTGAGACTAGAGTGGTTAGTAAGAAGGTAGCCACTGAGTGGAAGGACCAAGAGGTTGAGGAGGAGGTTATAGTGGGGTGGAACTGTGGAGGCCATAAGGAAGGAGAGGAGGAGTTAGTTGGTAGTGAGTAGACTGAATCCTGATATGTCGGAGGAGGAAGCGCTAGAGGCCCTCGAAAAGTTGAGGGAAGAGAGGAAGTTGATCAGACGAATGCACAACTCCCTCAGGAGATCAAAACCCAAGAAGAAGTCAAGTGAGTCCGTACCTGAGGGGAAACCTAAGAAGTCGAGGAATAAGTATTCCTTGATTCCCCTCAATTCTACAGAAGCCCTCAAAGAGGGCGAAGGAGGCAGTAGTGCCTAGAAAGATGGTCGTGCAGCAGGATGGAGAGGCTTTGGTGGTTAATGGAGTTGAGATTACCATCAATGGAGTGGAAGCAGGGGATCAGTTCGATGAGAAGATGGCTAACTCATGGAACAATAGGTTGATCCACACTGCTATAGCCATTGCCAAGAGGCGCAAGGAGGGCGCTGAAGGCGGGAGTAGGGCTAAGTATGACTTGGCCTAACTCTGGATAGGTGAGGGAGAGGGGAGGCTATAGGTTTCAACCGCCTGCGAAACCGCCCCAATAGTCTCCCCCTCCTATACCCCTAAAGATGAGAGCGCAATTGTTGCGCTCTAACCCCAAAGGAGGTGGCCTCAAGTGGAAGCCTACAAGGTAGTGAGAGTATCATGTGATCTGAGCGGGTCCAGGTATTATTCTGCATGTGCCCCAGCTGCTGTGATGGTGGAGTATAAGCTGAACAAGCCAACTATCCCAATAGTTGGGAGGTTGTTTGTGTTCAAGGAGAAAGGGTTGGCTAAGGAGTTTGCCCTCGCTACAATGAACTGGGGAGATAGACAGATGGGGGTCCTAGTAGGGAATGCTAAGAGAGCTAGGCCTAGGAGGACTATAATAGCCTTCCTCTCAGACATGACTCCCCCGATAGTATGGAAGTTTTGGAGGCGAAGCACGAAAAGGATAGACATAGCTTGCCCTCCAATGGGGACCTACTCCTGTTCATCTTTCACCCCTCTAGGAGTCATAGAGATATGAGCCAAGGTGGGCATTGTAATTTGGAGGGAAGGGAGTATGATAGTTCAGCCCTAGGGTGTTGGCAGATGTGTCCTAGGAAGTTCTATTATACCTATGTGTTAGGCCTGAGTCCAAGCCAGCCTAGCTACGCTATGGAGTTTGGAACTTTCATGCACGACTCACTCTCAGCTAGGACTCAACTAGGGATGAAGGAAGCGTTAGAGGTGTGGGATAAGTGGCCATACCCTGAGAGTGAGAAGTTCACAGCCCCCAGAGGGATGAGTTTGATTAAGGAGTTTGACAATCACTACAAGGGTGAGGAAAGGGAAGTGTTGGCTAATGAGTCAGCTTTCAAGCTGGCTATGCCTGAGGGGAGTTTCCTAACTGGGAGATTGGATTTGATAGTTAAGCAACAAGGGATGGCCTATGTGCTGGACTATAAGACTAAGTCAAGGGTAGGGGCCAACTTTATAGACGAGTTTAGACCCAACCTACAAATGACCTGCTATTGTCATGCTTGCAGGGAGTTTATAGGAGATTGTCAAGGGGCTATAGTGAGTGTGATTAACACCTCGGATAGTGGGAAGATTAGGTTTGAGGAACAGGTGACCAGCAGGTCTAAGTATGAGTTGGATCTGTTTGTGTTTGATACCTTTCCTAAGCTGGTTCAGGACATTGAGAGAGCTATCAGGACTAAGAGCTTCCCATTGTTTGAGGCCAACTGCTATAAGTACTATGTTATGTGCCAGTATGATAAGTTGTGCAAGCTAGGGTGTACTGAGTCAGTGATGGGGATGTTCTACAAGAGAGAGGAGACTGAAGAGAATGAAGATAACTAAGCCTGACCAAGTGTTCCCCCCGCCTAGGATAGTGTTGAGTGCAGTGGAGGGTTGGGGGAAAACCACTGCAGGGGCTTATGCTCCTAACTCATGCCTCATAATGAGTGAGCATGAGACTGGATACTTGACTCTCCGGGGATCAGGGCTAGTTCCAGAGGTCGATTGTGGCCTAGCTACAAACTGGGTTGATCTCCTAAACACTCTCGAAACCCTCGCCAAGCCTGACCATCCGGGGTATGGAGTCCTAGCCCTGGATGCTATCAATGGCTTTGAAAGGATGTGTCATGAGAGGGTTTGTCAGAGAGACTTCAAGGGCGATTGGGGAGAGAAGGGATTCACTAGCTACCAGAAAGGATACGATGTTGCTGTGACAGATTGGCTACAGATGCTCATAGCCCTCGATAACATCAGGGCTAAAGGGACTACTATATTGTTGATAGCCCATGTGCAGGTTAGGCCCTTTGGGAACCCTCTAGGGGCCGACTACGATAGGTATGTAGTTGATGTCCACAAAAAAACCTGGGGAGTCACCCTGAAGTGGGCTGATGCTGTACTATTTGGAAACTTCAAATCAGTCATAGACGCTAAGACTGGCAAAGCGGTGGGGAGAGCTGACCGTCGCTTATTCACTGAACGTAGGGACGGGTATGATGCTAAGAACAGGTATGGTATGCCTGAGTACTTGGACATCCCAGCGGACCCCACAAGGGTGTGGTCCTCGATCTGGGATTCGATTACTGCTAAGAGAGGAGGCAGTGATGCCTGAAGTAGAGGTTAGTGGAGTTAGTGATTTGAAGGGTGGGTTTGAGCCCCTCCCAGTTGGGCAGTATCCTGTGACAGTGACTCAGTGTGATATTGAGACTGCCAAGAGTGGTAGCCTCAAACTCAGCTGGCGCTTTCAGGTGGACAACCCTGAGTTCGCAGGAAGGGTGTTGTTCCACAACACATCCCTTCAGCCTCAAGCAGCCTGGCGCCTTATACAGGAGCTGGATGCGCTAGGGGTTAGGTATGTCCCAGAGGGCGAGAAGCCTAACATAGTTGTCAAGTTCAACAGTGACGACTGTGTTGGGCGGAGAGCCACTGCTGATGTAATCCATGAGGATTGGGAAGGGAAGATTAGAAACAAGATTGGTTCCCTTCTTCCCTGTGTCTAAGTGAGGTTAGTAGGTGGGACAAGAAACGGCTAACCACCTCCAGCCGAACCCTCGCAAAGAGGGAAAATCTTGTCCCACCACCTTCTATAGGAAGGATCCCCCTAATGGCTAGAACTACTTGGTGGGTTAAGTTTGAGGCCTCGGATAGGAAGTATAATCTAGGAGAAATGGTTAGGTTTGTTTGCTGCAATGTTGAGGACTCAAGTAAGCTAAAACCTATCATCCAAGTAGCCATAGAGCACGATATGCCTTGCTATAACATCCTAATCAAAGAAATAAAAGGTGCTGCTTCTACGATAGTAGTGGATTTTAGATAAGGAATGGAGCCACAAGATACATGAAAGTTCTCCTCAAGGACATACTAATTGACGAGAGAGTTAGGAGTGACTCAGGAGATATTGAGAGGCTGTCAGTATCCCTCCAAAGATATGGGCTAATTCAGCCTATAGTTATCACAAGAGGGAATCAGCTAGTGGCCGGCTATAGAAGGCTAGCAGCCGCTAAAAATCTGGAGTGGACTGAGATTGAGGTTAGATACAGGGAGGACTTTACTGACAAAGAGGGTGAGACCCTTGACTTGGAATTGGAGATAGAGGAGAATGTAGCTAGGAAGGATCTAACCTGGCAGGAGGAAGCTCTTGCAGTCCGACAGTTCCATGAGATAAAGGTAGGGCAAGAGGGGCAAGCGGATAGGCATACTGAGGGGTGGAGTCTAAGGGACACAGCGGACTACTTAGGAGCTTCGGAAGCTTCCATTAGGATGTTTATCAAAGTTGCAGATGGCTTGGACGAGGTTCCTAACTTAGCTGAAGCCAGGAACATGACCAGTGCTTGGAAGGAGTTGTCTAAGGCTCAGGAGAAAGGGTTGGTAGCAGTGTTGGCTGAGAAGGTAGAGAAGAGAGTTGAGGGCCAACCTGATAAGAGGAAGGATGAGTTTGAGCTAGTGTTAGGGGATAGTAGGGAGGCTCTCAAAACCCTCTCCAATGAGTCAGTAGATATGATCCTAACCGATCCTCCTTATGGGAAGGATCTTAAAATGAGGTCTTCTGAAGGGCCTCAATCCCCTAACTACCAGGACGATAAGGAGCATGTTTTAAGCACGATAGAGGGAGTAGTTAAGGAGGGATATAGGATACTCAAGGGGGATAGAGTTATGTTGCTGTTCTTTGACCTTCCACTCTATCGGGAGATTAGGAGTGTGTGCGAGGGAGGAGGGTTTAGTGTTTGTGCTCATCCCTTGGTTTGGCACAAGCTAGGCGGAGGGGGGGTTCTACCCAATCGCTCCTACTATGCTATGAACTACGAGTGTATCTTGCATTGCCAGAAAGGGAGTAGGGACCTTGGGAATCCAGGGTCCTCTGGAAACGTTCTCCCTTATGAGATGGTTCCCCAAGCTGGAAAGATTCACCACACTGAAAAACCCATTGGCCTACTAACCTACCTAATCAAACAGCACACCTTCCCTAGCGAACTGGTAATTGATCCTTTTGCTGGCTCAGCCTCCACTCTGAGGGCAGCCCTAGGTTGTAATCGCAAAGCTTGGGGTTGTGAGTTGAACAAGGAGTATTATGATAGGGCGTTAGTTAGGCTGACCGGGAAGATAGCTGAGCCTGAGGTGGCTGATGATTTCCACGAGTTGGAGCCTGGAACAAGTGATTGGATTAAGTACTGGAGAGCCCACCCTGAGGATCAGGATGAAATGATGGAGTTTGCCCAAGCTCTTAAGGAGGCTGAGGAATGAAACCCCCTATAGTTTGTTTGTGTGGCAGCACTAGGTTCAAGGATACTTGGATAGCCTACACCCAACGCCTAGAAATGGCGGGGATTGTAGTGCTGGGAGTTAGTCACTATACTCAGGCAGAAGGAAAGGAGCTTAGTGATGAGGATAAGACTAATCTGGATGAATTGCATATGAGAAAGATTGACGTTAGTGATTTTGTGCTAGTGCTAAATGTTAATGGTTATATAGGATGGAGTACTGGAAATGAAATAGACCATGCTATTTGTATAGGCAAACCTGTGTTCTACATAAGCCCACTAAGCCCAATCCTTTTGAGTAGTAAGGAATAGTACTTTGAGTGAGCTCTCTCCCAAGCAGGGGCCCAAAAGAACGGGGTCTGGGACTAGAAGGCTGCTGCTTCAGCCCCCAGACTTTAGCCNGCTAATGCAGGTGACCACCACTGTTTCTCGGACTTTGGTTGCAACCCCCTGGGAGGTGGTTAGAGTTCAGTACTACCCCCTGGAGGCGAGAGTGGTTAGAGGGCTCACTCAATTAACTTAACTAGGAGAACAATAGATGAGGCTTACAATCAAATGCCGTAAATGTGAAAGTGAGTTAGACGTAATCATAGTTGGCCCTAATGACAAGGACACTGAGATAGAGGTAAATGTAGCTCCTTGTGATACTTGTATTGATGATGCAGTAGGTAATTAAAAAGGAGGGGAGAATTATGATGGTGAATGAAAGAACAGTTGTCTGGCTTGTTTGGGTAGGTTTCTTGGCAGTTGTTTGTGGGGCTCTTGTGCTAATTGCTGTTGGGTGTAAGGGACCGGATCAAGGAGCCTCCACTGATATAGTAGCAGGTGAGGGGGCTGTGGTGGATGCTACTACCGACCTAGCCGAGGATGAGTCCACTGTGGAGGCTGGGGACATAGGAGGGGATGTTAGTACTGTTAGGTTTGGACTAGACGAGGGGACAACTAAGGTTGAGTCTAAGAGAGTGGCTAAGGAGGCTGCCCACCGAGCCTCCGAGAAGGTGATGTTTGCTGGAGTCCTGATTGTTCTACTGGCGTTTGCTAAGGTGCTGCCAGGTTGGGCTTTTGTAGCAGGGATTTCTGCCATAGCTGGAGGCCCAGTTCTGTCCCTAGTGTTAGCTCAGGTGCTATGATGAAGGGAGTTGGGTTTGGTTTTGATTGGAGCTGGGGAGGGTTTCCTGGATTCGGAGCGGCAGTGTGTTTCAAGCCGGCCCCTAGGGTTTGGCTAGTAGTTTGGCGCCTAACACTGGTGTTAGGCTGGTGTAAGTAAATCTTTAGTTAGGAGTAGTAAGATGGGTGAAGTACTGAAGGGTGCTAAGAGTTTCGTGATTGGTGGAGCTGCTGTGGTGTTAGGGACTTCAGTTCTGCTGGGACTGGATGTTAAGAACCTGCCAGGGCTAGCACTGATTATAGGTGGGTTAGGGTTGGTTGCTCTTAGGCTGGCGGTTAAGAAAGCCGAGAGCTAGGAGTTAGGAGGCCCGCTGCAGCTGGCGCTGGGTAACGGTGTAGCCCTCGCGCAGGCACACAAAACAGCCGGTTCGATTCCGACCATCGGGCCACTACAAGCAGATCCAACAGGGTTCGCAAGACGCCCTGCGAGAGCGCATAGGAGCCGTGGTTCTGCAACTTGAAGGGAGGTAAGGATGAAGGTGTTTGTCATTGAGTGGCTAACCATGAATACCAAGAAGCCATACAAGGAACGCAGGTTCGGTATGGTTTACACGATGAAGGATAAGGCACAAGAACAAAGTAAGATGCTCTGTAAGAATAACGTCCCCTGCCTGGTGGTTGAGTTCAAGGAGGTGGTGAAGTGAGTAACTGGTATCAAGGTTTTGCCGCTGGGTGTGCGGTAGGCATCATCGCCACCTGTGCTGGGGTTCTGATCGGAGCATTGCTTCTATGACCCGCTCAGACCTAACCCTGTTCATAGTCCTTGGTGTTCTGCTCGGCCTCGTGGCGCGGGCGGTTTGGAGGTAACAGATGGAAAGAGAGACAGCAACATGTACCTGTTGCAGATGCTGGACGCGGTTCCGGGTTCTCGCTGACGAGTATGGAGATCATCCCTGTCCGCACTGTGGCTACCATCCTGAGAATAATAAGGCTGAGGATGAAGATGAGTATGGACCAGTAGAACCATGAGGGCAGTGCTTAGATAGGAGGATAAGATGGCTGATATCGCCATGTGTAAGGGCGAAGGGTGCCTGCTCAGGGACAAGTGCTATCGTCATACGGCCACGCCAGGTGAGCATTGGCAATCGTATATTGCCCCCCAGTATGACCCTGACACTGGGCAATGCAAACGCTTTTTGGAGGGCGAGTGATGGCAACGCTTAGAGAGTTGACCCCCAAACCAGGGGATGATAGGCGGGTGGAGGCGGGGCACCCCATAATGGATGCTGCTTGCTTCGTTGCTGGACGCTGGGAATGGGTGGCAGACGGTTCGGCAGTTACC
>NZER01000049.1 GCA_002690445.1 Candidatus Pacearchaeota archaeon | reverse complement strand
TCTGCGTCCCAGGAAACGTTCTCCGAATAAACTTGCACTCATACTTTTCTTACTCCTTTCATTTAATTTCTTGAGTGTATAACTATTATAACACTTAATTAATCTTTTGTCAACCCTCTATTTTCTTCAAAGTTTACCGCATCTAATACGGCTTGCTCACCAGCTTTAACCTCTGGAGCAGCATATGGATTATTGTTTATATAGTATTCAGCCCTACGCCTAGCGTCTACTAAGGTAGGAGCATAGCCTATAAAGCCAAAGCTATCCATACCGCCAATGGCCCTGGTAATCCCTGGTACGCCATGCCACAAGTGTCGATAGATAACTGTACCATCATCCTGTAGGCGGTGGCAAACATAAGAATAGTGTTCTTCTCTTGGGCCATCATTCTTCTCCAACTTCTCTACATCTATTACATCGTTACATACGTAACACATATTGTATTGCTTAGTCTCCAACGTTTACCATCTTTCTTTCATCTGATAGATTTCGCCACATTGCGTCCCACTTTCTTTGCATAACCAAATCTTCATGGTTTAAGCCCTTTAGGTAAGGGGTAGTCAATTGCCAAGCATCACCATAAGGAATCCATGCTAGAGTTAAGGGATTCTCATGCACTACCATATAATATGCTGAACCATCTGCTACAGGAAAATGCATTATATTCTCCCATCCTATGGAATCCATTTCTGCTTTCTCTTGTGCCATGCAATCATAAATATCTTTACAATCACAACCTTGCCCACCACGATAAGTTTGTTTATCCCAATGTCCTCTTACATGTGCCTTCAATATTCTAGCCATTATCTTTTCTCCACTCCTTTTATTTCTATCCCCATTATAACACAACTCTGTTAATTTGTCAAGTCCACTTCTTCTATTTGAAAATCGAACTTGGCTGGCCCATAAAAACCGAATTCTTCTAGTACATGTTGGAAGCCACGCATGATATGTTCTGATTCATTCTGTACGCTTTCTTCTGCAACTTCTTGATAGGATTGGGGAAACTTCAATGTACGGTTTACCATCATATCAATTGGGAACGAGAACGTCCCTGTTACCGTAAAGTTCTTTGGAATCATGTATGGGTTTTCATTGTTCATCTTATACTCCCTTTAATTTCTCCGCACCTTGTACAACGCATCCTTAACCACGTTTTCTCTAGGGGCATCCAGCAATGTTCATGTTTCTTTTTGAAAGGGTTTGTCAACTTTCTCCTTTATTATAACAGTTATTTTAATTCTTGTCAACCCTTTGCTAATTCTTCTTCTCTTGCATACTTTAATTGCTTTCGTATGTATGTGTTTTCTGCCATTACTGCTGTAGTCATTTTATGCGCTGATTCAAGAAGGTCATATGCCTCACTCAATTCTCCACACAATTCTGTTACCTTTTCAAGTAACTCATCATTAGTAAAGCCTGTAAAATCTTCTGATTTACATGGTAGTTCTTCTATCTCTATTTCTTGTTTCTTTTTCGTATATTTTCTAACAGCCATTTCCCATCAGCCCTCTTCTCTCCTTCTCTAATTCCATACATCCATTCTATCTCTAATGTTTCTGCGTGTAAAGCGTCTGCACAATTCCAGCACATTCCTACTACTTTACCGTTTAGATTCTGCCAAGAGAAGAAACCAGCGTGTACATTATCTTTCGGTTTCAATCCGCAACTCTTGCAAATAGTTGGTACTTCTCTCTTATCTTTCTTCATATAAGTTAGTCCACTTCCCACAACGTCTGCACGTACCTTCAGCATTATCACCTTCAACATATACTGCTGGATAATCCATTAAAGGTTGTTGGTGGCATTTAGTCTTCCACACAATGTAATCAGTTACGTTGTTTAATATTTCTGTGCCTTGTTCTTCGCTATGTATAACGTATGTCACAACCATTATATTATCGCTCCTGGCAAACAATCTGTGAATCCTGGCAACCATCTTGTAACTACTAACCATGTCATTTCAAATAAACCAAAGAACGGTTGAGTTACTAACCAACTACCAATATCTATATTACAATGATATCCTACCATATCTCTCCCCCTTTAATAAACCAAATAATAGCCCAGAAAAGTATCCCTATAAAGGCTAGGATTCTCGCTGGTTGTGGTTGTTGCTCCATCAGGTCTAACCAATCCTATTGAAACCATCGAATAAACTAATCTCATTGATTCTAACATCTTCTCTACCAAAACATTATACTCCTATCATAATAAATCTTTTACTACTATCATGCCTGTAACGAATCCTACTAGAAAGGTTAACGTAAACAAGTAGTAATCTGTTACAGAGTATCCACCATCATCTTTCATGTAGTTCTCCTTAAAGCAATTAGGGTAAGTGTATTTCAACTTACCCCAATTATACCACAGTTATTTAATCTTGTCAACTATCCTTGCATAAAGGAACTAATCACTTGTGGTTCTGAGTGGGAACAAGTCTTGTCAGTCCAATCCATGTACATACTATAACTCTTTTGCATAGTGGCTACGCAATCCCTGCAAAAGCAATCTGCGTTTTTAACCACCCATTCAAATTGAGCCGTAGCGGATAGTTGATTCACGGCTTTGATTCTTCCTTCTCTTCCATGATATTTAGCGGTGTAATACTTTTCCCAGGTTTGTTCCAGTTTCTCCATATCTTTTGCGTCCATTCTCATACTCCTAAATATATTTATCGTAATCTATTCGGCTATTAATTACTTGATACGTGTAGTCATGTCTACTCCTTGGTTCTGGATTGAGTACAGCTTCTAACGCCTTCTTCCAATCGTCTACTCTATCAGATGCAATCCTTGCTTGTATAATTAACTCTAGCATTTCCTGATAGTTCTCTATGAACGTGTCCATAAAGGTTCCATAGTTATTCATTATACACCCTTTTCTCCGAATAGTCAACCCCCTGCCAATGAACCTTTAAAGCAATGTCTACAGCATCTGATAAATTTGAATTAGTTACTGTAAAATTGTTGTTGTCTTTATCAGGTAATTGTAATGTCCATTGGCAATAGTTTCCTGTATGCTTCTCTTTCCAATTCTTCATCCTTACTTCGGCACACCACACATCACCAAACAATTTCCTAATAGCTTCTACATCTGTATCCGATAAAGTCATTCCTGTTTGAGTTGCGTGGGGATTAATCTTCTGTACCATCATCACCTACCAAAGCCTTTCTAGTTAGTATAGTTTCCTGTTCAATTACTTGGGATACTTCCCGAATGATTATGGTTTCCTGTCTAATGATTATAGTTTCTTCTAGTAAGTCCACACTAATTTTTAATAACCGTTTAGATACTTGAAGTATCTGCCAATTTATCCACACTAAGAAGAGAGTAAGGCCAGCCAACCCAACACCAGCTAACGCATATAAAGCGTCTACCATTATTCTAGAGGGTTAGCGGAAATATCTACGTTAGCATTATTTAATAGGTTCTCAAATATTTTACGTTCTTCTGATAGTAGTTCTTCCTCTTGAGGAGTTTTACCAAGTAGAGCCTTATAAATCTTCCGCTTTAGATTATAGCCTACTCTTTCCCCATTAATAGTTATATAACTTAAACACATTTCTCTAAGTATATACAACTCAGAAATATATAATTCTATCTCAACTGGGTTATTATTATCAGCCGTAGCTAATATAACTGCACCTAGTTTATCTAGCATATTAGCTGGCACAGGGATTAAAGCCTTCGGTACTAAGGGTCTAAAGGGTAGTGGTAGATTAGCTTCTGGTTCAATTAACATTGTTACCGAATCATCTATGAACAAAGCCTCGTTTCTAGTAAGAGAAATTATCCGAGTGCCTTCTTCTTCCAGAATATTATCATCCCATTCAGCGTGATTCATGCCATGTACTCCCTACCGTAGAATTGCATCTTGCACATTTAAATACTACAAACTGTCCTGAATTCTCAGCTATCCATAATTCAATTATGGGTGCATCCTTAGGAGGATGGTTCCCTACTCTGCATCTAACTTTGTTCAACAACTTCTTCAACATCATATCTAACAACCCTATGTTTTTCTTTCTTAACTCTATGTTTCTCTTTATGCACAGAGTTTTGAGCCTTAACGTTTCTACGTTTGATTAGTTTGGAATCTCTATTCTTCGGTTGTTTCATCACCTTTTTCCCACACAAATAAGACTTGTGTTAAAGTATTAGATTGACAATTGGTACACAATAAATCAGGTTTAATGTGTTTTATATCTAGATAAGGTTCTGGTGGATGAAGAAGCATCTTAGTGCCAGCCAACAAAAAGTCTATCCACTTTCGGAATGCAATATCATCTGGATTAAACGTGTCACAAATATTACAATGTCTAATGAACATTGGATTTAAGGTTGGCACAATCAATACTAACTCCCCCACAGTATCTAGTATAGTATTATTATACTTACCTTTCATCATGTTCTAACTCACGTATGAGATTGACCATGAACATGGCTAAGATTCTTCTGAAACTAGCCACGTTTCTTTGGCGAATCTCAAGGTCTGGTTCTAGATGTAACCCCACAAAGAAAGACCCTGCTAATGTGAAACCATTCACAAAGTCACGGGGGTCATCAAATGGATAAATTTCAAATGCTTGAAACTCACCCTTCATTACATTATGAAGATTACTTAGCATCAATTGGAAATAGTTACGCCAAGCCTCTTCAGAATTTCTATCGGCTTCAGACCAATCAATCGGGTCATTCATCCTTATAATCCTCATCAGTTAGATTAGGATTCATTCGTCTTTCAACTTCAGCGATACGCATTGAGAGAAGGTCTAGAGATTGTATTACCTCATCAATTCTACCATCTACAGTTTTGTAAGAATCTCTAAACTCTTCTCCCAACTGTATCAGATACTGCATTATGTTACTCATAGATAGTAGAACCCTCCTCTTTTAGAGGCAGATGCCTAGTGTTAGTAAGGCGATGAGGAACTTAACGGGGTCTAGGATATTCATATCCTGCTCCTTTAATTAAAGTTACCTCTATTATAACACACATTAAAGAATCTGTCAACTCTTTAACTTGAGGCTACTTCAATCTCATCCTCATCTTCAGGTATGCGAAACTCCTCAAGAAGATTAACTAAGGAAGCACAAGCATCAGCCAATTGTCCTGTAAGTTCATCTAGTTCTTCGTTAGTTACTTGACGGTCTTTAAGAACGTTATTAACTCCTACCCCCAAGCAGGCGAGTTGACCATAGAATTCTTTGGCATCTTTACCCAATGTTTTATTGAGCGAGATAAAAGTTAGGAGCAAATTGATATAGTTAGTTAGTTTTTTCATTAGACCGATACACCTAAAAATTCGTTGGGTTCCTCAGGTTCTTCTTCATGGCATTGCTCACAATCGCATGTCATGCAATCACACTCACGTTTCTTTCCAAAGGATGCTTGGTCACACGTACATTCCTCACAGGAACAATCTGGGTCTTCGGGCCATAGTTTAATTTGCATTATTATATTCCTCCTTAATCCGCTGTGCCAAAGTTAAAAGCTATAGCTATTCTTTCCTGTGTACTCTTTAAACTATTAACTCCATGTAATACATCCCCCTCAAAAACTACCAGCTTATTCTGTACAGGTTCTATATAATGTTCTAAGTCTGGGAAAACTAATGCTCCCGAATAATCACTAGGTATCTCCAAATAAAATACACCACTCCAAGCTGAAGGCCAGTGCGTATGAAATTTCGTAGACTCTCCTTGGCAATATAACAATCCCCACATGTTTGCGAGAGCAATTGGATTGTTCCCCCTTTTCCCTTTAGATATATGTTCTACCCTTTGAATAATCTCATAGCTTAACTTATCAAAGCCAGGGTCATGTTGCATTATCCAATCGGTCATAAAGGCTTTAACATTTGATGACCCATAGGGAACACCTTCTCCTCTATCCTTGAGGTTTCGTATAGTCTGAATCAAACCGTTATGAACTCCAGGGGAAAGGATTATCTCAGTTGTATAAATAGACTCCTTTTCCTTAGAATTAAACTCTTGACGCTCTATAGGTTTTTCTCTAGTAGTCATATACTTTATCTATATCTATAAGACGTATGACGTTCATCTGCAACATCAAACCCTAACCATAAATTAATAGAGAATCTATTATCTTTAAAATCTCCTTCATGTTTAGTTTCATCAACTGCGTGTACACATTGATTGGATTGAAATAAGATAGCCCTATTATGTACAGGCTGATATGGTAGTTGGTCTTCGATAGTCTCTCCAGTAAGAATCAGTTCCCCCCCTACAAATTCTTGGGGTTCTGTATTCAAATGCATAACTAATGTAATTACTCTTCCAGCAGCAGTAGCTTCTTGAGAGTCCACATCTTTATGCCATCCATAAAAATCACACATCCCATAGGAACTTAGTACGGTTTCCATATGGGAAGTTTGGTTAACAATAGGGAATAGGCCAGGAAAGGTACTCATAGCGTTTACAAAAGCAGGCTGAACTAAGGCTGTTTGTAAACCTACAAGAAGTTTACTAGCGTGTCTGCGTCCTTCATAATAGTCGTCTAGAAAAACTAGCTTATTNNTNCGTACTACAGTNCGTAAAGCATGACGATTAGAGTTACAGTCGTCACAACCATCATCATATCCATTTGCTTCAGCCTTTATTTGAGCCTCTTCATATATAGGCTCTAACCATTGCGCTTCTGTTAAACAATCTCTAGCTGCTGGTGTGGGTAAGAAGTTTTCTATCACAACGTGAGGACTGGGCAATTCTTTATACTCTATCTTCTGCATATTATTCCTCTAGGCTTTTAATCTTTTTCTAATACCTTCATTCCTAATGCGCCCATTAAAGTTACGCAACCCGTGGTTATCTCTGTCTTTCCTTCCAACAGAGACATTCCACCGAGTCCTCCTAAAATTAACATGACTACTAATATTTGTGGTCGCACCTTCTCCATCCTTATTACTTCTTTCCAGTGTCTTTAGCCCAAGTCCAAGCATCTACTGATGCAGGGTGTGTGTGGTAATCCACGTATCGTTTAACAAGCCGTTTAATACAAGAGAATATTGTTTTCACCGTGTGTCCTTATATATTAGAGTTATAGAATTCTTCTAGTTCTTTAGATGCGTCTTCTGAATACTTTTGCACCTTTCCAAGTCCTTTCTTCCAACGGGATTCTTTCTCCATCCAGCCTAAGAAGGATTTAGTTATTGGCATTTCAGGAGAGTTTCCACCTTCTACCACTCCACCTCTGTGCCAATCTCCAATTTGTGGGGGAGTTAATGCATCATCAACATGAGCAGCCCCTAGAGTTTGACCAGCTTCATTAACTACCTTTGGGTCTGATGGTATGTAGAAGGGGCCAACCGCACTTCCTTCCACTACAGGAACGTATCTACCAGTTTCAGGTTCGGGTTGAGCAGGCCATCCCATTCTCTGAAGAAGACTAGCGTGTTCATGTTCCCTTCCAATTGCATTATAGAGTGTAGGGAAATCATTCAAGTCTTCCCCCTTCTGTAGTAAACCTTCTTGTTCAGCAAAGGCTAAGAAAGATTGAGTAAAGTCCACTTCATTATTTCCATCAGTCATTAGATGTTCGCCCCCAAATCGAGATTCTTCTTTATGAATTAAACAACTTCCATCTATACAAGTATCGACAGCACCATTAGCTTTAAGAATATCAAAGCCTGCTGCTTGGTTCACGCCCTTTTCACACACAGTAACTTCAGCAAGTTCCATATCATCGACTTGCATTATCTCCTGCATTCCCTTCTGTATCATTTGGGTTTTAGTAGCAGAACCAGCAATACTATAAGATTTAAGTTTGCCCTCAGTTACTTGTTCCATGACTTTCTGAGCAATGTTTGTATCATCCCTGAGTTCTGTTATGAAAAACAAACCCTGTTCATCTACACCACTCTTAAATATTTGCCCACCTTGAGAAATGTAGGCGGGTAAAGCCCAACCTACTTGGACATCAGAATGCAGAACCATTGCGTTCCTAGTTCGGAAGTTTTTCATATACTTAGTGAACGCTCTTTGCATTGCATTAGTAGTAATTAAATGGCCTTCTCTATCTACTAATTCGACAGAAGCAGGGCCACCTACTACCATAGGTTCTTTGTCAGTCAGTCCTTTTTTAAGAACTGCTTTAGAATAAGATTCGTTATCAGGGAACGCTCTAGATAAAGTTAGAGTTTCAGCAGAAGATGCTATGCCTGCTTTAAACAATCGTTTGTATTCATCTAGTGCAGACCCAATATCTTCTAACGTAGTCCTTCCATCGGTGGCTTTCTCTAGGGGAATTATCTCAGCATTCTCTTCCACTAGCCAATTCTGTAATGGGGCTTGCCAATTACTAGGGCTTGGAATTTCACCTATCGGTGTATTGATGGTAGTCATTATCCGTTATGCAATCCCCAAATAACACCACTTACTGTTGGGGTTCCTGAAGCTGAGATAACAGAAACATGTGACCTAAAGTCTAGAGGCCATACAGATTCAAAGGCTTGTCCAGCGATAACTGGAATACCAGTGGTAGCAGTTGCAGTACAATCGAAAGCTACAAATACAACTTCAGCCGATGTTCCAGATTCATTTCTAATTTGAATACCACGCATAGTAGTCATTCCCATCCTACGATAAGAAGAGGAATTGTTAGCAGCCCCCGTCCATTCATATCCTATACCTTGGTTTCCATCTACATAATCAGATACAGCTAAAGTATCTTCTCTAACCTCAAACATCATATCATCAGTATACCAGTTAATATTATGTTGAGCAGCACTAACTACATAGACTCTATATACAGCACCAGCCGTATCGCCAGGGATTGTATAGGAAGCGGAAATTCTTGCAAAGCTAGTAGTTAGGTTTGTGTTAGCAGAGGTAGCCAGTTCGGTTCCAGATGCATCAGTAATCTGTATCTTCACACTTCCAGATGCAGAAGCCCCTCTTACATAACAAGATGCTGTAAGATGTTGGGGAGTTTTCTGTACTGCTACAACATTGCTTTCCCAATAAAAACCTTCCGAAGCAGCGGAGTTAGCGGGGTTAACCAAGAGAGAAGCAGCACCTGAATTAGCTTGGCCTGTATCTCTAGCCACAGCAGACCCAGTAGCAGTAAACATTCCTACCCCAGTACCTTCCACCCCTGGATTTTCTATCCAGTTAGTGGCTATAACTTGTGAAGGAATTGAAAAGATTGTAGCAGCAGTTGTAGAGGTTGCGGTTCTGAAGGGAGAATACTTTGTAAATGGATGCCCACTTGTCCTTGTAGAGGCATCAATCTCCCACTCTCTGTGGTCAACGTGTCGTTCATTCGCCATAAAAATATCTCCCGATTATTTATCCCACCAACGTAAGATTGCAATGAAGCTTCCCATTACTGCGGAGGTATGAAGAACCAATAATCCTAGAGCAATGGCTCCTGTTTTGATTCCGTACATCTTGCTTCGCCACGTTCTTACGTCTTGTAAATCTTCTTGTATGTTCTCAAGATTTCTACAAATAGATTCATTCAAAGCCGTTTGGCTTTGAATATAGTTGTCAAGTCTTTCCATATAAATGGCAAGTTTGACGTTTACATCATCATCTATAGACGTTGACATAAGGAGAAAAGAAGGGGAGCCTGGATAAGCAAGCCCCCCTTCCTTCGGATATTAGGCGTTCAAGTCCATGATTTTGGCCTGTACCCACATGTTCTTGCAGCGCATTTCTGCCATCGTGTACAACAGTCCACGAACTACAAGAGCATTAGCTGCGAAGTAGTCACGGTTCTCAACGTATTGAGTAGGTTGAGCAACGGCAATCTCTAGGTAATCTGTGTCTAGAACATAGATGTTGGAACCTAGAACGGCATCGTTAGTGGCTACAGATTTAGGCACATCCGCATCGGGTAGGATGGGAATACCCTGATAGGTGGCTAGAACCAATCCAGTGCGAGTACCAGGGAAGGTACGCTCTGAACCTACGCCAACTTGGAATTCTTCCTGCCCCATGTAACGCTGGCTGGAATTAAGCAACCGCTCCAAATTGAAGTACTGGTCGTGTCCGAGGAGGATGAGCTTCGGCTCTCCACCATTTTCCCGTATCTTCTGAATGGCTGTGTCCAACAAAGTTAGAGTCAAAGCCCGTCCAGTACCAGAGTTGGAACCAACTGAAGCAGCAGCATTCCAAGCACCAGCAGTACGGTCATTCAGGGTAAGGTCATAGGCCCGTGTCCGAGCCTGTCCACCACCAACAGCCATAGCATCTTCCGATACGATGTCATCAATGGAGGTCATACCAGCCCTGCTATATACATAGGCTACGTCACCATCAGCAAATGTCGTTCCAGTCGCAACCGTTACAACACCAGTAGAGGTGTTAACAGCGGAGACTACAGAACCGCTAGTGCGGTCATGGCCCGAAGCTGAAGTGTCGAACTGTCCAACGGCATCGCCAACCTTAAAGTGTTTGGCAATAGCAGCGGGAACTGTGAAGGTAGTTGTAGCTCCAGCGGAAGCTAGGTATGCTGCTCCAGCCAAAAGCTCTTCGTTGATTTCCTTCACATGGTCTAGTTGAGCATGTTCATTCTCCATTGCGAGAACATCCCCAATACCGCCTTCCAACTGTGCGGTGAAGACGGACTTCACGGATGCACCGAAGGTCGTTGATACGATACGAGGCAAGCTCGATACCGTAGCAATATTGGAAATGTCCACTGTTGGGAGACTGCCAGTTTCGGTTACTGGGCGAGAGCGTCCAGAACCACGGTCAGTACGAACACGCCAACCAGCGGTGTTGCCCCACACGGTACGTGGGACTGCATTGAAGAACCTAGTTTGGTTGTTCAATGCCTGCCATACTTTACGTCCATAGGTGGTATTGAAGATACCAGTGGCGGTATCAACAGTAAAGTATGACTGTTTCATCAGGTATTCAGGGCCGAAAACCGATTGGTACAAGCCCCGTTGAGATTGTGCTAGATATTCAGACAATGAGGGATTAGCCATCTCTTGTCCTCCTTTTCTTAATTAGTTTATTTTAGCCTAGGAGTTCCCGTGGGACTCCATCAGTGTTCCCCATTTCGATGTTCTGTTGCAAGCGTCTAAGCTCACCATAAGATAGGTCAGCCAACTGCTCAACAGTATCCGCACCAGATTGAGCCTTCTGTATGATGGACGTACCATCAACGCCCAAGCCATCACCAGAGGTGAGGGTGGGGGCAACAAGGCCACGCTCTTCACGGAAGCCCATCTTCCTCAAACGGCCTTCGGCCTCATTGGAGACAGCCTTTTCCATGTTCGCTTCATACGCAGCAATCTGCTTTTTAAGGGCATCCAACTGCATCTTCATTTCGTCCATGTCATCATCGGGGTCTGCGTCTTCGTCCTCGCCTTTCTCTTCTACGGGGAAGTCTTCCTCTTCATCGTCCTCGCCATGATTTTTAGAATACGCCATTCCTTTCTCGCCATCCTCATCTTCTTCGGCTTCCTCTTCTTCTTTCTTCAAAGCCAAGATAGCAGCTTGGATAGTCTTCTGTTGGTCTTCTATCTTAGTTCCAATAGGTGCGCCTTTCTCTGAATC
>NZER01000048.1 GCA_002690445.1 Candidatus Pacearchaeota archaeon | reverse complement strand
CGGTCAAGCTGAATCTCTCGGCTACGCTTCAGGTGTAGCGGCTTATGCGTCCGGTCAAGCGTTATCATTAACGTATGCTTCCGGATTAACGGCCACTAACGCGTCGAATATTTCAACCAACTCGTCGAATATCACCGCGACTGGTGTTGCGGTTTCAGGTATTGCTGCCTATGCGTCAGGTCAGGCTTTGTCGTTAACGTATGCCTCTGGATTGACGGCAACTAATGCGTCGAATATTTCAACCAACTCGTCGACCATTACCGCGACCGGTGTTGCGATTTCAGGAATAGCGGCTTATGCTTCTGGTCAAGCCTTGTCATTAACATACGCCTCTGGATTGACGGCAACTAACGCAACCAACATAACCGCTACGACAGCCGTTGCCAACTATGCTTCCGGTGAAGCCGTATCACTAACTTACGCTTCCGGATTAACCGCCACCAACGCAACCAATATTACTAGCACACTCGCTGTTGCCAATTATGCGTCCGGTGAAGCGGTATCGTTAAACGCGGCTTCAGGAATCGCAGCTTACGCTTCCGGACAGGCGTTGTCATTAACCTATGCTTCCGGTTTAACGGCTACCAACGCAACTACAGCCAACTACGCTTCTGGGGAAGCGTTGTCGTTGACGTATGCTTCTGGTTTAACGGCAACTAACGCAACCAATATTACCAGTACCACCGCTGTGGCGAATTACGCCTCTGGCGAAGCCGTATCACTAACTTATGCCTCTGGCTTAACGGCCACCAACGCAACTACAGCCAACTACGCTTCCGGTGAAGCTCTTTCATTAACTTACGCTTCTGGTTTAACGGCAACTAACGCTACCAATATAACTGCGGCTACTAGTACGGCAAACTATGCTTCAGGCGAAGCTTTGTCTTTGAATACAGCTTCTGGCGTTGCCGCTTATGCCTCTGGAGAGGTTGTGTCATTGAATTACGCCTCGGGTGTGGCGGCCTATGCTTCCGGTAATACTGCTAATATTTCTTTCGGGTCAAATGCCGAAGGTGACATACTCTATCATAACGGTACAACGTTTACGAGGCTCGCTAAAGGTACAGACAACCATGTTCTCACCATGGACGGCAACGTTCCGAACTGGGAAGCTTCGGCTGGCGGCGGTGGTGGGGATGTTACTACCGCTCAGTTGGTTTATGTTTCCGGTCAGTCTGTTTACGCTTCGGGCCAAGCTGAATCTCTCGGTTACGCTTCGGGGGTTGCGGCTTATGCCTCCGGACAGGCTTTGTCACTAACGTATGCCTCCGGGTTAACAGCTACCAACGCAACCAACATTACCAGTACCACCGCTGTCGCCAACTACGCTTCTGGCGAAGCTTTGTCGTTAAATTATGCTTCTGGCGTAGCGACGTATGCTTCTGGCCTAGCTATTCGCAATTCAGGGGCGGTAGTTATTAACTTAACCAGTATTGGCACTAATACTACAAATATTAGTACTAATGAGGGCAATATAACGACCGCTACTAACAGAGCCAATTATGCGTCCGGTGAAGCTTTGTCTTTGAACACAGCTTCTGGTATTGCCGCCTATGCTTCTGGCAACACGGCGAACATATCTTTCGGATCAAACGCCCAAGGCGATATACTTTATCACAACGGTACCACATTTACTAGGCTTGCTAAGGGCACCGATAATCACGTCCTCACTATGGATGGTAGCAATCCTAATTGGGAAGCCGCTGCTGGCGGCTCGTCAACCGGCCCCGCTTCGGGATATATCTATGATGTTCAGTACAATGGGGATGGAGTCAATCTGGGCGGAACGGGCAACTTTACATTTAATCCCAGCAGCAACATATTAAACGTTAATGGCCACATCGCCGCCTCGACTAAATCGTTTGTAATCAGCCACCCGATGAAGTCTGGCAAAAGGCTACAGTACGCTTGTTTGGAAGGCCCCGAAAACGGTGTTTATGTTAGGGGCTATACGGACAGTAATATTATTGATCTGCCCGATTATTGGACCGCTTTAGTAGATCTTGAATCTATTACAGTTCAATTAACAGCTAAAGATGCTCCACAGCCATACTTGTATGTCGGCAGTATAGATAACAACCAAGTTCGTCTTATCTCTGATCGCCAGATTAGCGCCTACTATGTTGTTAACGCAACTCGTAAGGATGTGCCGCCATTGGAGGTTGAGATATAATGGGAACAGTATATAATACTAATGTGGTGACTGACGGGCTTGTGACCTGTTGGGATGCGTCAAACCGGAAAAGCTATCCGGGCGCGGGGACTACGTGGACTGATCTCGCGGGCAATGGCGACGGCACTTTAATTAATAGTCCGACTTTTGATCCGGATAATATGGGAAGTGTAGATTTTGATGGGACCAATGACTATGTCGAATTAGGTACTCCATCATCCTTAACATCATTATTTGGTCTTTACGGAGTTACTGTAGAAGCATGGTTAAGGATTGACAGCACTATATCTGCGCAAAAAATAATTTTTGATTCTGGGGCCAATGAAAGAATTAACCTAGACATCACCGCCGACGGTTTGGCGTTTATGGTAGGGGCTAGAACAGGTCGGAATGCGATAGTGTCGGGTTCTTGGTATCACTTTTGCGGAGTTTATGACGGGGCAAATGTTATCTCATATCTAAATGGAGCGTGGACATCACAAAGCGCTCAAACTGGAGACATTTCCACAGACAGCCAAACGTTTAATATTGGAAGATTTCCTTACTACGGAGGTTATTATTTTCCCGGCAAAATTGCCAGTATAAAGGTTTACAGGCGTGGCCTGTCTGCCGAAGAAGTATTACAAAACTACAACGCCACCAAGCGCAGATTTATTGGCACGGAATCAGATAGTTTGGTGCTTGATATGGATGCGGGAGACAAGCGTAGTTATCCGGGCGCGGGAACTGTGTGGACTGATATTAAACGAGGTGCGGTTGGTACATTAACTAATGGGCCATCTTTAGCTTCGGACGGGATGAGCATTGATTTTGATGGCAGTGATGATTATGTCAGCGTGCCTGATAGTTCCGACTTACGCATTGGATTAGGCCAATTTACTATTTCGATGTGGGTTTTCGATGAAAATGATGACTCAAGCTATTTTGTATGGATGGCTAAGGGACAAACAGGAGCCGATGAGTGGTCTTTATATCATTCAACCACAAATAGATTAAGATTTTATGCAGATTCGGGCGGTATAGATATGAGTTACACAGGTGCTATGGCTAGTGCGTGGCACCATGTTGTAGTGACACGAGATAGTACTCAGGCAAATCTTTATAGAGATGGCGCGTCTGTAGCTACCGATACTAGTGATGTATACGACTTAAATACAACGAAGGATATATCGATTGGTGCGAGCGAAGAAGGTTCAGCTAGATTTACGACAGGCAAAATAGCCACCGTGCAACTTTACGACCGCGCCCTTACTGCCGCCGAAATTTTAGATGACTACAACAAAACAAAGGGGAGGTTTGCATAATGGCCGCAACAATCGCCCCTAATATGGTTACCGACGGGCTTGTAGGCTGTTGGGATGCGGCGAACCGGAGAAGTTATCCGGCGACGGGGACGGTGTGGACTGACATCGCTGGTAACAATATTGGGACTTTCGTTAATGAGGCAGCTTTTGATTCGGATAATATGGGAACTATAAGTCTTGATGGAACCGATGATTATGTAACCGTTCCTAATAGTTCTGTACTTAATCCTACTACGAACTTCTCTGTTTCTTGTTGGGTGTATTGGGATAGTAAGCCGGGGAGTTCAGTGGGTGTAATGGGCAATGGCACATCAGGAGCTACTGATCAGCCGGGATGGGTTTTAGTAAAATATGGTTCTGAAACTACATTCAGTTTTTTCGCTAACGGCAGCGCGGGCACGAACGCTAGCAAAGCTACGGGCGGCACTAATTTTAGTACAGGAGTATGGCATCACGTTGTTGGAACTTATGATGGAACCACTGTAAAATTGTATTTAAATGGAGTACTTGATGGTACGAGAAGTTATAGTACAACTCCAGCCACAACTGCTCAGCCTTTGGTTTTGGGTAGATGGTATGGTAATTACGATGATTTTTATTTAAATGGTAAAATAGCTAATGTGTCATTTTACAGTCGCACCCTTTCCGCCGATGAAGTATTACAAAACTATCAAGCTATGAAACCCCGATTCACTCCTAGAGTTGCTCTAGAGGGACTGGTGGCAAACTGGGACGCAGGAAATCCTCACAGTTATAGCGGAGGAACAACGTGGAAGAGTCTTGTCGGGACTGCTGATGGCGCGCTGACTAGTGGAGCGATTTTCCAGCGAGCATGGGACCGACCCCAATGGCCCAGCATACTGTTTGATGGAAGTGATGATTGGGTTGATTTTGATTCGTTTACATCCTCACTTCCGTCTGGACATATTACTGTTGAAGCGTGGGTGAACTGGACCAATTCACCAAACTCAAACGAAATTATAGTAGCCAGCGGAGGCCAAAGTACTAATAGCGGATGGCAATTGGCATTTGCCACTTCTTATAAAATATATTTTTCGACAGTATTTTCAGGTGGTTGGGCAACCGCCGCATCCAGTTACGGGGCAAGTTATGGTTTTTGGTATCATTGTGTGGGAACTTGGGATGGGACAAATGTGAATATCTATGTTAACGGAGTTCATAAAGATGATACCGCTTCCTCTGGTTCGCGGGTGCTCACATCAGACGGTACTTTTAGATTTGGAAATGTGACCGACCGCTCTTATTGGCTAGACGCAGCACTGCCGATTGTACGTATATATGATAGGGCGTTATCCGCCGACGAAGTTTTACAAAATTATAATGTTGATAAAGACCTATACCCTTATACGGGAATTCACTAGAATTTAAAGGAGATTTATTATGGCNCATAGTACATGGGACCACAGACACTGGGTTATTATCCCAGTAACGGAATTGGAAAACGTAGATTTTTCTCAAGTTTGCGANACNTCNATTGATACAGTTAGAAAGTCANTAGATGAAACANAGACGTTTGTTAAATGGGACGGCGAGTCTATGCCCGCTACCGTAACGGCCCTCGAAAACAAGAGTGAAGTTTATACTCATGCAGAAATTTTGGCCATCCTCGCAACAGAGGCTTGGACAAATCCTGATCCACCCTTCGGCCCTTGATAAGGTAAAGTAATGGGAATAGTACATCATCCAAATGTAGTTACCGACGGGCTTATTGCTTGTTGGGATGCGGCGAACCGGAAAAGCTATCCGGGCGCGGGGACGGTGTGGACTGATCGCGCGGGTGGTAACGACGGGACTTTAACAAACGGCCCGACTTTTAGTGCGGATAATCTGGGAAGTATTGTATTTGATGGGTCCAATGATTATGTAGCAGACGATGATGGTGAAGATTATATTAATGGTTTGACGGCTGCAACTATGGAGGTTTGGATCAAGGCCGATGGAATAGGGAATAATGACCAAATTATAGAGACTAACAGTAGCTGGAACGACGGCAGCTTTACCATGAGATATGATTCTGCGGGACATGGGGGCGGCGGAACTAATGTAATTAAAGTAGGTTTTGGGGGAGGTGGTAACGCATGGTCCTATGTAGAATCATCGTCAGGGATGCAAACTACGAATTGGCAACATCTTGTGGCAACATGGGTTGGAGGTAGCAATCCCCAGCTTTATATTGATGGAAGTCTCGACACTCCGACCGCTGCTACCAGTAGCGCAAGCTCCATTACACAGGCAACTCACTTAAGGATAGGGAAAGAGACGAACGCTGATGCTTGGGACGGTAAGATAGCAATAGTTAGAATATACAACCGTGCCCTTACTGCCGAAGAAGTTTTACAAAATTACAACGCCACGAAGCGTAGATTTATTGGCACGGAATCAGATAGTTTGATGTTCGACATAGACGCGGGAGATAAGCGTAGCTATCCGGGCACAGGTACTGCATGGAATAGTCTTAAGGGAACGCGTTGGATTGGCACATTAGCTAATGGGCCAACTTTAGGTTCGGATGGAATGAGCATTCATTTTGATGGAAGTGATGATTATGCGGAATTTGGCACGGCGGGCATATCTGCACCCGCTGGCAACATGTATAACATTGAGGACATGCCAGCCTCAACCATTGAAATATGGTTTAATTTGGATACGCTAGCCGCCGCTCAAATTCCGATTACAAAAGATGGTGATTCAGGATATTATATACAGGTTAGCGCAAATGGCCAAGTTTATTTGAGAAATGGAAGTGCGAGAGGATCTGTTGGCAGTGCTGGAGATGTCACAGCCGGTGCATGGTTTTTCTTGTCTATGGTGCGTAAGAACGACGCAGTTTCTTTATACAAGAATGGAGCATTTGTGGGTACCTCCGCCACTACCGGTTCTGCGCCATCGGGCCAGAATGATCGGTTATTTATAGGGGCTTATGCTGCAACCAATGGGTCTCCCTACTCTTATTGGGTTGACGGACGTATTGCGACTGCGCGGATATATAATAGAGCGTTGACCGCAGCCGAAATTTTAGATCGTTATAACAAAACAAAGGGGAGATTTACATAATGGTTCAAGATCTTTTAATTTCACCTTCAGGTGATGGTAATAAAACTCCCCAGATGTTATTTACTGGGTCAGGCGCACTAGCTATAGATATGGAGATGAATGTGACGCCAGATTCTACTCTCTCATATGAAAGTAATGAGGGGGAAGTATTTTCTATATCCAAGAACCTTCAGTCGGGCGTTATTTTTGCCGTTAAAGATATTTCGGGACTTGATCAAATTTCTGTCAGCGCTAGTGGCGAGATGCATCTGGCACCCTATTATGGTAATGTTCGTGTGGGGGCTACTGGAGTTATGCATAGCGACGTAGATTACTCGTTAGATGTGCAGGGCAACGGTTTAAGGGTGGGAGCCTCTGGTGTAGAATCGGCTGGACCAATCACATATAATGGTGCTCCCCTTCCCGCCATTTCAGAATGTACCGGCAGATTAACGGGCGAGTCTAATGTCTATGTTTCAACCAGTGACCAAACTCTAAAAAGCACTATTTATTTTACTCCCGAACTGTCGGCTGGATATTGGCGAACATGGCTGTGGGATGGCACAGCATATAATCCACATGCCGCCGCCCAAATATCTTTAAGTATGGCTAGTTTGACTTCCGGTCTTCCCTATGATATATGGATTTATGATAATGCGGGCACACCCACTTTAGCACATACGGTTTGGACTAATACTACCACTAGAGCAACAGCCTTAGCAATGGATACTGCGGGCGTAATTCATAAGAGTGGTGCGCAAACTCACCGTTATCTAGGTACCATTTATTTAAATGCCACAGGAATATTTCAGGATGCGCAATATTCAAGAGGTATTTGGAATTTGTATAATCAAAGGCGGCGTACTTTGCTGGCACCTATGACTGGCGCATATTGGACTTATGCCACCAATACAATACGTGCATCTAATGGCAACACCACTTTGAATAATATGAGATGCGATTGGATTCAAGGAATAAGTGACCAAGAAATTAATTTAGTTTTCAGACAAGCACTTGGTTATAGTAGTACTGGTTGGGGGTGGTGTGGAATTGGAATTGACTCAACTAGTAGTGATAGCGCTCAGAATAATACTGGATTCTATTGTTCAGCAAACTCTCGATGGGGCTCTATGCAATCAGAGTATCGTGGTTTTTCGGGCATCGGATATCATTATGGACAATGTTTAGAAAATAGCCCCGGAGGAGTTACGCTATATTTTTATGGCTTAGATGGCAATAATTATCAAGGCGGCATGATAGGGAGTATAT
>NZER01000047.1 GCA_002690445.1 Candidatus Pacearchaeota archaeon | reverse complement strand
CACCTTATTACAATTTCCGTGTCATTAAGAGTGATGGTTCAGGAGATGGTTTTCCAGCGAACAGTGTGATATTATGGAACACAGCTTCTAATCCTACTTCAGAATCTGGTTGGAGTCAACATAGTGGGAGTGTGGGGAAGTATGTACGTGCATCTAGTAATGGTGGTGGCACGGGAGGTGGTTCCCATAGTCATGGTGGTGGGAGCCATTCTCATGGAGGTGGGGGTGGTTCACATACTCATGGAGGCGGTAATACAAATATTGCAGTTGGGGGTGGCCCTGCTGGAAACCAAAGCGGTTGTCCTTGCGAAGGCATATCTTACCCTTCGTCTTGGTATGCACATTGGCACACATCCGCTACTACAGGGAGTGGAACTCAGCCATCAGGCACTAGTAATACTGGTAGTGGCAGTTCAGGGAGTACTTCTTATGAGCCTGCGTACTATTCTGTGTGGGGTATAACTAATAGCTCTAACTCTTGGTGTGAAGGAGGAATAGCTTTTATTTGTGGTGAATCCGTTCCAGATGATTGGGTGTTATGTAATGGTAGCAATAGCACACCCAATTTAAATGCCGGTAAACTTATCAAATTATCTAGTAGTGGTGGGGCTGTAGGTGGTACTGGTGGTGGTACTTCACATAACCACTCTAGTCCAGGGAATCATGGGCATAGTGGAAGTGGAAGCCATAACCATAGTCTTGCAGCTTTAGGGAATGAGAACCAAGTAGCCAGCAATGGGAGTGGTTCAGTTAGAAGTGCAAATCAATACTCTGGTAACTATCATTCCTTCAACAGCCACGGACATACACATGCTCTTACAAGTGTAAGCAGTGCTGGCGGTGGTTTTGGTAGTGCAACCAACGGGATAGCCTCTAACTCCTCCCACCCTGCTTATAGAACAGTGCAATGGATAATGGCTCCTGAAGAACCTTCTGCTGGTGGAAATATGGCAATGTTCGGAGCGAATTTTTAAGAAAATAAGAGAGTAGTAAATATGAAAAATGAAATGAAAGAGATACAGAATAGTACAATTGAGTTTTATGCCTCAGCAACTAAGATTCATGCCTTGCCCCCACCTGTACCAGCACAACAAGCTATGCCTGAATGGTGGTACAAGGCAGAGCAAACGGTAAATGGGGGGTTGTGGGAAGATGGGCTTCCCCCAGGAGGTACATTTAAAAAATGCCAACCCTTTACGGATGCTCTGCGAATGGGTTATATTATTCCTTTGTGGCAGGATTTTGCTTATGGACATAGAAACAATGACGATGATGACCCTGACATTATAATGAATTGGGGTAGAGGTGTTTACCCGTTTGAAGACCAAGACCGTACACGGGCTGGCGACATAGAAGACCCAGTAGTTAAGAAAGGTTGGGATAGTTGGAAGGACATTGAGGGTGTGGAAGAGGGCATATATCCTGACGCATCGTTTTCCTTTTCAAATCCATGGATTATTAGAACGCCCCCTGGTTACTCTTGTTTGTTTACGGCTCCCATTAATGGAGAAGACCCAAGACTTAGGTTATTTACTGGGGTAGTACAGACCGATACTTATTTCAATTATATTAATTTCTTCTTCGGGATTAGGAAAGGCGCACCTCTTCAAGGTTTTTTTAAAAAAGGTATGCCCTTAGTACAAGTTATTCCTTTTAAACGAGAAGAATGGACTTTGACAACAAACAGCATAAAGGTGGATTCCCCAGAATTTAACCATCACATGAATGTGGTACGTGAATTCTCCACCCATATAGAAGGAGGATATAAAAAACATCACGGTTGTCCAGTAGTGTTTAAATAGGGTTGACAAAACTAGTAAATTAGTGTATAATAGATAGTAGACTAACATAGGAGTATAGTATGGCTGAGATAAATTTGGATTCAGATTTGACGCAAGTGAACACACAAATAGAAGATTTAGTTACGCAGTTAAATAAATTGAACGCAGACCGAGAACAGCTAACTCAAAGTATACATAATCTAAATGGTATAGCTATGTATCTTAGAGGCAAGCAGCAGGAAGGCGGTGAACACGTAGATGAAATCGTAAACGAATATCCACCCGATGAAGTGGAAAAGGATGATTAATGGCTACTGCTGCTGGCGCAGAATTTACCAGTGTCTTTACATATAATGGTAGTGCCTATACAGACGTATCTCTAGAAGCACAATCTCCAGCAGGAACGTCCTTTGCCATTTTAGGGGGGGCTTCCCATTACTTGTATCTAGGGCATACTTACAAGTTTGATTTGGCTGTGTTTGATATAGATACGGCTGGTAGTTTAGGTGCTTTAACATGGCAATATACGAATGATAGCGGTGGTTGGACAACGTTCATCCCAGGTTCAGCTAGATATGAACTTGACCCTGACGATGAACAAGGAGTTCAGTTTGATTTTGGCGAGGACGGAGCCGAAACATTCCCACCAAACCTATTAGCTGGTTGGTCAACATTAACTGTAAATAGTTCAAATGTACATTGGGTGAGAGTATCTACAGCTAGTACACAAACTGCTCCCACCATTAAACGTATTCAAATGCGTCCTTATTCAGCGTATTGTACTCCTCAAGATGTGTTTAGAATGTTNCAATTAGGTAATGTNACAGGCACAACTGATTTTACTACGAGTACAACACCTACTAAAGANACTGTAGAACANTATATTATGGANGCNCAATCNNNTGTAGANTTTACNACTAGAAAGAGTTGGCGACCAAATTACGTAGTTAATGAATACCAATCATTTAATTTGAATGGTTTTAAATTAGATAAACCAGACCCCTATAAAATACTCAAGTTAGAGATATGGAATGGGGCAGGCTGGGATAATAAAAGACAAGGAAGAACTAAAGATTACTTCCTAGTACCAGATACAGGTATGATTCAGTTCTCCCGTTATTTCTTATTGCCAGCGAGATTTACATCTTATAATGCTCCTGTATGGCGATGGGGTGGTGGTGAATTCACTATGCCTGTCAAGGTCACATATTTAGCTGGACGAGATATACAAACGGATATAAGGCAAGGTGGTATAGTTCAGGATTGCACTAAAAAATTAGCTGCCATTGATGTGATGCGTGATGCAGACTTTGGAAATCTAGTTGTAAGCGGTATGGATAGAATCCAAATGCAGCAGAGAGTAGATGGTTGGAGTCAGGAAGTCGAAGATAGATTAGATAGTTTAAGAGCATTTGAGGTGTTTTAATATGGAACGTAAAGATATACATGAGAAAATTCTATATCCTGTAACTAGAGTGAGGGCTTCTGACTCTGGTGGAAGTGGTGTTTTGATTTATAGTGAACCTGACCCACAGAAACCAGACGAGTTTATAAACATAGCTTTAACTTGCCAACATGTTATTGATAAAAATATAACGGTTAAAGAAGAATGGGATGCCGTATTGAAGCGTGATATGAAACGAGATATAATGCAGGAAGTTACGGTAGAGATTTTCGATTATGATGGAAGTAAAATTGTTTCTGCTAATTCAACTTCTTCAGAAATTATTGCTTATGATAAATCCCATGACTTAGCTGCGGTTAAATTAAATAACACTAGAAAAATGAATTACGTTTCTACTGTTATCCCTAAAGAAGATATTAAAGATGTTCATATTGCAGACCCTGTATGGGTTAGCGGTTGTTCATTGTTGCATGACCCATTTCCTAATTCTGGTACATTGACCTCTTTGAGAGAAATGATTGACCAGAAAGCTTACATAATGCAGAACGCTCCTAGCATTTTTGGTAACTCTGGTGGTGGTTTATTCCACGGTGTTACAGGACATTTACTTGGATTAACTTCTCGTATTACTGTAACTCAGTTGGGGTTTGGTATGGACGTACAATCTTGGATGGGATTTAGTACCCACCCAGATAGGTTGTATGAGTTCTTTGACCATCAGGAACTTCAATTCCTGTATGACCACAATGATAATTACTATGATGCTATGAAACGTAGGGACAATCGTAGAAAAGAAACCTTGCGTTCTGTACTAGTGGACGGGGAAGATTCCAAACCTACCCCAGTTTCACCACCAGAAGATTTTGTGATATAAATGCCTGAACCGTTACCTGTAAATGTTGTTCTAGCTGATTTAGATAGTCAGTGGAATGCGTCAAATGTAGTTGAACCGTTCTTTATTGAAGTTACAGGGAATAATGAACCTATTCGATTTGACTTGAATAGGGGTGACCATGTAATCGGTAGAGCGGGTTCTCCTGCATTTGATGAGGAACCTATCGGTAATTGGAAGTACGGTAATCGTACTTATGGTATCGAATTAGAGGTATATACAAGGTCTGGACGACAGAGATTATACGATTTAATGGCTGAAATACGCAGATTATGCCACTCCCGTATGCATTCCCTAACTAACTTTCAGCGACAGCAATTTATGGGATTTGAAGAAGAGACTCAAGAACATGCTAATGTATGGATGGGTACTATAGAGATTGAATTAGTGAATAATGCGGTACTGTTAGAAACTTAGTAAAGTGTAGTATAATAAATATAACCTTTGGGGAAGGAGAATTTTCATGGCTGTATTTCGTTCTGACCAAGCGCAATTAACGTTTGGAGTAGAGGCTTCGATTGGTGGTGACCCTGAAATGATGGAGGGTACTGCTGGTTCGGTATCTACTACTATTAATGCTGCTTTTGAGGCTGGTAGCCGTTCAATTACTGTAGCTGATGGCTCTGCTCTAGTAGTAGGCGATATGATTCGTATAGGTACTGTAGCTGGTACTGAATCACAAACTGTCAATGAACACGAAGTGAGGCGTGTAGAGTTCATTGAAGTTCCAGCAGCAGGGAATACTAGAACCCTTGTTCTAGATAGACCTACTGCTTTTTACCATGCTAGTGGACAAGAATGCAAAGAAATTACTGCGGTTGGCGGGACTGCTGGTCGCAATGATGCTAATAAACTGATTACTTGGATACCTGGGGTATATGAAACTGTTGATACCCCTGACCCTGAAATGACTATAGAACCTCGCAGATTCCTGGGAACGCAATCTAAGCGTAACTTTGCTATAGCTTATAAAGGTCAACAGACTATGAGTGGTGGTGTCACGGGAATTGTGTTGCTCAATGGTTGGCCTCTCCGATTCCCTATTGGTCAAGTAGCTTCTACCGCTTCCGATGTTTCTGGTAGTGCTACGATTACTTTAGGGGCAGAAGCAAAAAAGGGTTCTATGTACATAACTGTTTCTGCTACTCATGGATTGGCTGCTGGTGATTTCATAGTATTATATGATACTGCTGGTTTAGCAGTTACCAAAGCAGAAGTTCGGAAGGTTGAAGCAGTTCCTACAACCAACGTTATGAAATTAAATTCACCACTTCAGTTCACCCACCCTAGTGGGGCTGGCGTTAGAGAAGTAGCTGCTGGTTCTAAATACACACATGTTATTACAGAAGCTACGGAATTAGATACAGTATCTTGGCATGTACATATGAGGGATAGTGGTGAAACCGCTGCTAATGACTTTGATAGGCGTTATGTGGGCGGTATGATTGGTTCTGCTGGCCTTTCCGCTGAAGAAGGTGGATTAGTCACCATGAACTGGGATAGTGTAAACTTCATTGATATGGTTCACAACCAGAATAACCAAACTGGTTCTCAGCTTTATTCTGGTGCTAGTGTAACTGCTAGTATGCCTAGATTTGCATTGATGCAAGCTATAGATGTAGATGATGTGGGTCAGCCAGGATTGAATGATGGCACAGGATTCCCCACAACGGAACCTTATTATTTCTCCCAAGGACAACTAAAGTTCTTCGGGCAAGAATTTGCTAGGGTACGTAGCTTCTCTCTGAGCATATCTAATGGCGAAGAGCCACGGTATTATATAGGCAGAAGTGGTGGTGGCAGGCATCGAGGCCCATCAGAGATTTTTGAAGGAGCTAGAGAGTATACCGTGAGTTGTTCGGTAACCTTGCCTGATACCGCAGCAGCTAATAGTTCTTCTCAAGCTGCTGCTACCGAATTGTTTAAACAGCTATTGCTTGAAGGCGATTTCGGTGGAACTTCTGCTGCACAAGGAATGGCTGGTTTTACCATGTCTTTGCGGTTTGACCGTGGGGCTGATGATAACATAATCATTGATATCCCAGGCAGCACAACTGCTGGAACGCCAACGACTGCAACCGCAGCTTTGAATAGTCAAGGAGCTTTCATACGAACTGCTCCCCACTCCATTACTGCGGATAACCCGTTCCAAGTAGATTTGGACATTCTGGCAAGGGCAGTAAAAATTACAGTAAACGATTCAGTACCAGTATATCCATAGGAGGATTTATGGCAGCTAAAGAAAAGGGCGCATTTGAATTATCAAAATATCAAGTACAAACAGGGCCGAAAGTCGTTAAGTTAGAGATTGAAGAAACAGGCGATGAATTTGAAGTTACGGTAAAACAATTACCGTGGGCGAGAAGGAATCAATTGATTTCTCAATGTGTGAGTTGGGATGGCGGTGGAAGCACTTCATTCGGTGGTGATACTTATGTAAGAGAATGTTTAAAAGAAATGATTCTAGAAGCTCCGTGGGGGAAAACCACCGAAGCATTTCTATTATCAATTGATGAAAGATTGGGTGGTGCGTTAGAAAAGCTTGTTCCTCAAGCCTTTTCAGCGGAGGGGGATATAAGCCCTGACGATATAAAAAAAGAGTAAAGACTTGGCTTAGAGGTGTGGACATACCCATTGAAGAAGCGTTTACGTACAATTATTGGATGATTGTCCTAAGACTGTTAAAGTTGGGGCTTCCTTGGGATTATATACTGACCCTAAGTGAGCCTCAACTTTTTACGGTTTTGGCTATCGAAGCAGCCGTAGAGGAAAAGCAACAAGAAGACCAAGACGCAGACATGAAAAGTAATATGGCTGGTGTATCCAGTAATTTCGGAGGGTTCTAACAACACATGGCTGCTAGTTTCGCATCACTGTTAGTACAATCAATTAATAAGTCTGGCTTGCTAGGTGCTAGTAAAGCTGCTGCGGGGGGTGCTGTAGCCCAAGCTAAAGAAGCAGCGAGAGCAAAGCTAGATGAACACCCTGTTGCGAAAAAGACTTTTGATATTATGCAAGATGTGGGTCATATGATTAAGACCCAGTATAAGCGTGGTAACATGGCTACAGGTGGTCAACTGACACCTATGGGTGCATTGACAGGCGGGGTAATGGGCGGGGTAATGGGCAAGGCCATGTTCGGCATGATGGGCAAGGTTGGCATTACCAAGATGATGCCCAACATGAGCAAATTAGTGAAGGGCATGTTACCGATGCCAAACAAGCTCCTTGGTAAAGCTATGGGTATGCTTGGTATCAATCTATCTTTATCTACTTTACTACGTCAATCTCAGCTTTTTACAGGTATATTGGGTGCGCTCTTCCAGATATTGGGAGGGTTTGTTGATGTAATTCTAGCCCCATTCATGCCTCTCTTTGTTAAAGTTATTCAGATGTTGGCTGCACAGATTCCCAAAGTGAGAGAATTTGCTCAGAAAGCTTATAAATGGCTTGACGAAAACGTTTTTCCTTTTATTCAGCAATTGGGTGATTGGGTTTGGGGAAAAATTAAAGGAGTTTTTGGTGTAGCTGAAAGCTTCATGCCCACAGTCAAGGAAAAAATTGTAGCAGTCTGGGACTGGGCAAAACAATTTGAAGTAGCCATACAGCTAAAATTGATGCAAGTTTGGGAATGGTTTAAGACGCACCTATTGCCTACACTTCAAGCTGCCTTTGAAATGTTCGTTGGTTTTGGTCAGACAGTTTGGGAGTGGGCTAAAAGCACACTATGGCCTGCGATGGAAACTGTGTTCGGTACTATTAAAGGAGTTATTGAACATTCACTTGAGTGGTTAAGAACAGAGATGTACCCTAGAATATCTGCTATATTCAATTGGCTTGTTAACAGTGTAGGCACATTCATTGTTGACCTAGTAGTTATGTTCGTAGAATTTTTCGGTAAAATAATACCTATGATAACGAGCATAATGACTCAACTCATAGACATACTGATTGGGCAAATCTTAAGGCCTTTATGGGACGCTTTAGAACCGATTTTGAAGTGGCTGGTTTCTTTCTGGATGACCAACATGGAATGGTTCATTAATGCGATTGATACTAAAATACTGCCTGCTATAGCAGATATTGTAGATATTATATGGCCTCACGTAAGGAAAGTTATAGATGCATTCCAAAGGGATGTAATGCCTGTAATAGATGAGGCTGCTGCACACATAAGGGAATTTTTAGATGCTCTCTTAGATGTATTAATTCCTATACTAAAGTTCTTCTTTAAAATAGCTTTCTGGGCGTTTGAAAAATATTTTAGACTACTCTTTAAGATACTAGCTATAGCATGGAAATATGTTATCGGCCCCATCTTTAAGATACTGACTTGGTTATTACGTCTACCTTTCAGGTGGAAGTCACAAGTAGTAGACCCAGTTATGGGGGTGCTAAATCATGCTTGGGAAGAACTCAAATTTATCGGCAGATTCTTAGGTCAAGTACCTAATATGTTATTGGGATTGCTTATGAAGTCTTATGGTAGAGTATTTGCTAAAATTGGTGAAATGAAAGGTGGCCCATTCGATTTATTAGGAAAGATAGCCAAACCGTTTGGTGACGCAGGCAAATGGATGCAAAACTTTGGGGAAGGCAGAATGACTGGCTATGAACAACTCAAAGAAGATATGCTTAGAGCGCAAAGGCGAAGGGCTGCTGGCCCTGCTGGTGAAATAGGATATGGTGGTGGTATAGCTGTCACCATAAATAATATGTCTTCTACAGGAATTGTTGATGATGCTAAGAATTTTGTAGTGGATGCGGATGAACAAAGGAAGATTGATAACATGCAAGATGATGGGTGGAACTTTGGTACGTATTCTTCACTGGATTCAAACCTTAAAGTTGCATAAGGAGCTTAGAATATGGCAGCTATAATGCCAGTATCGGTACTATTAAGGGATGGAAGTCATGCAGCAGCTACAGTACGACTTGGATTAAAAGCTGAGCAGTTTGCAATTAACATTGCTAAAACTCCTATTCAGATACCTATCCCTCAACAAAGCCCAGAGATTATTGACTTGGGTATCTTTAGACCGTCTATAACCTTATCTGGTTTACTAGATAATGAACCTACTGATGCCTCTAATACTACTAATACTCCTACGGGAGCGAGAGGTATGCCTTCCTTTGTTCATTCAGGCCAAACTTACTTCTTCCCCTACAAAAATTATTTGGAAGAACAAGTAGTTAAATGGGTAAGTACTGAGGATACTTTATTACAAGTAGAAATTGGAGATTCAACCACTCCCCTATCTTCAGGTAGTGCTAATTCTACTGGTGGCGGGTTATATATAGTAGCTATTCAACAAGCCCAGTTTACACAGGAGCCAGCGAAAGAAGACAGATGGCAATTTACTATGCAGTTTGTTGCTAAAGCTAGAAACGATATCACGTTTAGTTAGAGGATAATATGGCATTTTCAAAATCATTATTTCAATATTGGAATGGGTCTGCCTGGGTTACTGCCCAGACCCCTGCGAATAATAGTGCATTAATAAGTTTGTCCTTGGCAGATAAGCAAGGCCAGCCTATGAGGATGGAAGTTAGATTAGCTAATAAAATGAATAACCCATTTAGTGGTACGCTGAGTGACGCTAAAGGGAATTTATCTGGTGTATTATCTGATTTTCAACGAGTTAGAGTAATAGATGAAGCCACACGTTTTGTGCTGTTCTATGGACGTATTTACAAGACTGATGAAAACCATGATATGGCCTATGGAAATGTCATAACTATACAAGCTTTCGATGCTCTAGAAGAATTGAAAGATAATGTTACCGATGGTCATACAGATATTACTATAAATGGTGCTGGCAGCGATACATATCCTACTTCTGCTAGTCCAACTACTTCAGCAGATAGAAGAAGTGGTTTAATTAAAGGGTTTATATCTTTATTTAGCAAATCTGGTAACATAACTTTCAGTGATACAGATAGGTTTTCCACTTCGGCTGTAGAATTTGCAGGCTCATCTACTGAGTATCCTCTAGAAGATAGCGGTAATAAATCTGCGTTGTCTCATATTGCGGTAATATCTAAAGATGACCCACATACTACAGCTAGGAAAACATTAACATATGATTACTATGTTGACCCTAATTTTCAAAGCACTGGGGCAGTACAACCAGCAGCCCAATTTAATTACTTCTCTAGAGGTAGTAGACCCACAACTCCAGCTACATATGGTTTAAGGGTTGAATATCCTACTGGCGGGGGTTTGACTAAAACTGGACGAATCCAGCCTATGATGAGTGATTATGACTTTGAACGACCTAGGGCTGAGTTATTTACAGAAGCTGCCTGTCATTATATTGATGAAGGCCCAGACACATTTGATGGGTCAGCTAATAAAGACAAAGGATTTGACTCCGAAGAAAAGACCGTTAAATTTGAACTGATTAAAATACGAAACATTTCAGGTGCTTTTACCTGGCAAGGGAAAGCTATTGGTGGAGGTGTTGTAGGAACTGACTCTGCGGAATACTTAACGGGGAATAACGCTAAGATACAGTATGTGTCAGCTACGAGTGGTGGCACAACTAATGACCCTGAATATGCCCTCATTTCTGATGTGACCAATAGTTTTCCGAATAGCGGAACAATCACTGGTCAAACTTCTGGGTCTACATTCATAATAGTTAGCAGACCAAAAGAAACTTATGGCATTGTTAAAACTGCTAGATTAGGCACTACTAATATAAATAATGCTGATGTAATTAGGGAACAGGCTGTATCTAGATTACGTAGAAGTACCGATGAAATTATCCGTGGCAGATTTAGAATAGTTTCTAAACCGTGGTTTCATGTAGAAACAAACAGCACAACTATTTCTGGTACTACTATTACCTTTGGTGGTGGGTTTAACCCACAATCTTACGGTTTTAAAGTTGGTATGTCTGTGACAAAAGTTACGGCTACTGGTACAGTTCAATCTTATGGTTATGCTACGGCTGTAACATCTTCTACTGTAGTTGTGGGAGGTGGTATGTCTGCTTCGGTCAGCAATGGCGATATTGTACGTCTGTATATTCCTGTCAGAGCCAGTAATAACGCTTATGTAGTTAATAGACTGGTTAATATATCAGGCTCTGATTTCCTTATTACGGCTATGGAATATACTGAGGATAATGGGATACTGAATACTCAATTAGAGGTTGTAGGTGCTGATTCGGGCCTAGGGCCAGTTCAAAATGTGGTTGGGGCTGTTATTCAGGCTGTTACGGATAAAGAACGTTATGAAACTGGTACTGGCAATAGACGTATAGATAGGGGGCTTAAACTCAGTTCTAAGTTCACACATGATGGGACTAATCCCCATACCACTATTGATTGGAGTGCTGGTCAACTAACTGTAGGTGGAACATCTTTTAAAATAACTGCTGGAACTAATGTATTTGGTGCGACTGGAGAATACTATCTGTATCATACTGGAGTAGAAGGGTCTACTGGTTTCTCCGCTTCATTAGTTAGCAGTTATACGATTAATAAAAAGAATGTTCTTGTGGCCTGGGTGAGAGTTAATTCCACCAGTGATTCTAGTAGTAGATTGGAATTTAAAACAATTGGTCAAATTCATCCTAGTGTACCAGGTATAGGTAACGCATCTAGTGTGCTAAATACAGGGTCAGTTACTACAACCCAACTAGATGCTACTTTCGTTGCTGATACGGCTGGTAAAACTAAGATTTGGTATCAAGCCAACCCACCTGATGGTGATGGGTCTGATGATGTATCTGAGGGCGATAACTGGATTCGGACTTCTGATTTACGTGTGTATCGAGCAGATTCTGATAATGCTGACGCTATAGCTGCTGGCCCCGATTCCAATGAATGGGAATTAGTAAATGAAGGCGATGCCGTTGCTGTCCTTGCTAACGCTACGGCTACTACAGCTAACACCTTGGCTGGAACTAAAAACACTCTTCATAGACAGAATCAGGTATGGAAGGATAGCAACAATGGTGTTCAAGTTGGCGACATACTTGTGGCTGTTGATAATGAGACTATATGGACTTGGACGGGTAGTGCGTGGGTTCTCAGGAGTGATGCTGGTGCTATTAATCATGCTGGTACTGATATTAATGGTGGCTTGATAAATACTCAAACAATCATTTTAACTAGTGGGGGCAGTAATAATATTTTACAAACAGGTGCTGGTACTGGTTCTGGTACACGGGTTCTGTTAAGTCATTCTGGTATCTATGGTTATAACGGTGGTACATCCCAATTCTCTCTTCATACGTCTGATGGTAAAGCGTACTTCGGTGGAGGTGTAGTTAAACTGGCTGCTGATGGAATGACAGTTGGAGATACGGATGTAACCAATATTTCTGGTGCTGGCTCAGTTATTTTTAAATTTGCTGGAACGAATGCAAACTCGTATAATATGTTCAATTATGAAGGGGTTTTATACATAAGAAGTGCAGGGGGTTATAACGTACTTTCAGCCACTAACAATAACCAAATGAGTTTAGGTTCAAGTATATTTGGTTTCAAAGAGTTATATTTCGGGACTACAGGTACTAGTACAGCTACTAAACTATGGAGTGATTCAGGGACATTGAAATGGGGCAATACGGCTGTGGGTTCCGCTGGAACTGCTATTATAAATTCTGGTAAAAATGATTATCTAGCTGTGTATAAAGATGATAGTTCGGGGAGTTCTACACATTCTATTACTATAGGTGATAGCGATAGCGGTACTTTGTATTTTGGGAACAGCTTGATTCCTGATGCGGATGGTTCGTACAGCATAGGTTTAGGAACTCAGAGTCAGGATGGTGATGTGGCTGTACTGAGGTTTGTTGCGTATGAAAGTTCCATTGCTGGCAATCCTCCTTTCTGTTTTGCTAATGTGAATAATACGGGGATGAGTTACAGAACAAGTGGTGGTTATTCTTTTGTAAACTTTGAAACTAATGATACAGATATTTTCAGGGTTGGGCTTCACAAAATAGAAGTTAGAGCAGGAGGTATAGTACCCTCTGGAAATAACCTCAGGCATGTTGGAAGCTATACTTCAAATGTCTGGTCAACACCAAATAATACTTCTGATTTAAGATTTGGTTCAGGAAATTTTAAAGATTTTTCTACTACTAGAAAAGCACATTTCCATTATTCTTATCTGGCTCAAAGTCCAGAGCCTAGTGGTGGTTTTGCTATTGATGAAGATTCTTCCCGTGTTCATATTACTTGCCCTCTATACTATGATAATGTCCATATGCCCCTTTCTGGTGGGGGAGAATCGACTGCGGATATGGAGATAATTTATTATGCTAACAATAATCAACATAAAATGGTGAGAGCTGCATCTTCCGCTAGGTTTAAGGATAATATCAGGGATTTAGATATTGATACTTCTAAAGTTTGGGATTTACAACCCCGTTCTTTTGAATGGAAAGGTGATGGCACTACATCATTTGGTCTTATAGCTGAAGAGGTAGATGAAATTCTTCCTGGGTTGGTAGCTAAGTACGCCCACGGGGATTCAGATGAAGCTGTACCCCAGAGCGTACATTATAAGTTTTTAAGTGTGCTACTTTTGGCAGAAATGAAAGAATTAAAAGCTCGTATAGAAGAGTTAGAAAAGGAGTAAGATAATGGCTAAAACAGTTACAATGGAATGGACAGATGCACAATGGGCGTTGCTCGTACAATATTTGCCTGCACAGGTTGGGAGTTATATTCCAGCAGATGATACAT
>NZER01000046.1 GCA_002690445.1 Candidatus Pacearchaeota archaeon | reverse complement strand
CTGTGATAGCAATCCCTGGGCCTTCGTCTTTATATTTCTCATGAGCCATTCCACTACCGGCCCCACCCCCAGCAGCGATAGCGGTCTCACCGGCGGCGAACCTGACAGGTTTCTCAGCTGCTCTCTTAAATATCGCCCTGAACAACTTCGGCCCCTCAAACCCTGCTTTACCCATCTTAATCGCGAGGCCAGTAAAAGGAGCACCGAACCCAACATCCTCGCCGATCCTACGAGATATCGGGAAATCCTCATAATAGTTTACGATACCCTCCCCCGGTGGAAGGACATGAAGCCTTAGATTCTCCTGAAGCTTTCGGTTCGAGATAGGAAGTTGCAGTGGTTCAATCTCACCTTCACCAGTAGGATCACCTGATTGAGTAGTACCTCCTTTGGTGAAGGGAAGTCTAAGAACCATATTAACACCATCGGCCATGAACCCTGGGATGGCAAGAGCCCCTGATGCTACACCAACTCCAGCGGCCGTCAATGTATTCTTAATCATAAACGCAGTGCTTTCATCCTCAATCTCCTCAATAGCTCCAGCACGATTGATTCCTTGAAGCCTCTTAGCTTCTTCAGCATCGAGAGCTGTTGGCTCCTGCTCAGCTTTCCCCATCAATGCTCGGTTAAGAGCCCTTAACTCAACAGCCTTCTGGACATCTATCTCAGCCATTACTCACCTGCTCCTATAATAACATCCATGGCAGCATCAAGTTTAGTCCTGTCCTCAGATGTTAGATCCTTATTCTGAAAGAGCTGTTCAAGATTCTCTGGTGATGACCTAGTAATGATCCCATTCAAATCATCTGGATGTAGAGACAGATCTTGGACATATCCCAGCAAGACTTCAGTCGAGGCATTATCGGCGATAGTCTGCCAAGTACTTTCTTGCAATCTCCTATCGAATTCAGCATCAGTTCCTTCAAACGCCTCTATCTTATCTACGTCAACCCCCGCCTTACGCATCTTGGATAAGATAGCCGGAGGTATATCCTTACCTGTACCCTTATGGAAGGCAACAACATTCTCTAGCATATTAACCGTAACTGAACGGAGAACCTTAATCCTGGCTCTGTTCGTCGCCTCACCAACACCTTCTTCAGGAAGGGCTGGCATAAGAACGTCTTTGACATCATAATTACTAGGAATACCCTTAATGATAGACTGAGCCCCCAACACGAAGTTACGCTTATTAGAACGGAATAGGGCATACTTAGGTCCAACACCTGCAATCTCAGCTATTCTAGCAGCTACACCACCAAGCACGGGGAAAGAGACATCAGCAACTACACTCTCCATAAGCCTTAACTGCTCAAGAGAGGACAGGCCTAGGTTTATGTTCTCCTGAGCTTCGTCAGTGAGAGCTTTTCTTGGAGGCTCACCAACAACTCGTGCACCGGACCTACTAGCACGAACAGTAGTAACATCTCCTTCAGGGCTAACAACCGTTTCGGTCGTCGGCGGGACGAATTTCTCCACGGTTAGTCCTGCGGCTATAAGCTCATCGACTTCCTTCTTAGTCTTTACAACGCCTTCACCGATGATGTTCCCACTAGCATCTATAATCGTATACGCTTTACGTTCGGCGCCAAGTTCCTCCTCCTTAGCAACCTCTTCAGCGATCTTCTCCTGGGTTTCTCCAGCCCTGAAATTGATACCCAACGCGCTGAGGCGTTGATCAAGCTGTGGGAATATCTCACTCTGAAGGTTAGTTAACGCAACTGCTTCATAATGCGTCAAGCCGATCTCGGTACTCGCTTGGAGGATATCATTAATGCTGATGAACTGTCCCTCCTTAGGGAAATTCCCCTCACGAGCTTGATTACGAAAGTAATTAACTACTTTTACTTGAGCACTATCCCTATTCATATTATCACTTGCTATCTGAAGCCGCTCTCCTATATCACTCTTATCAAGTGACTTTATCGCATCTGGGCGACCAATATAAGGTTCAAGGAGTCTAGGATCTACATCGGGCATCCTAGCATGGACATCTTCCCTAGTCGCTACTCCCCCTGCAGCTGTTCTAGCCGCCTCAGCTGTCATTCTGGCAGTCTTAGCCTTGAAGATATCTATAATATCCTCAGACTCAAGGCCGAGTGTGCTATCAAATCTTTCCTGAGCAGTCTTATCTGGATGCAGTCTCTTAGATGTTGCCAGTGCACCAGTACGTTTATCAGCAACCTCCTGACGTGCTCTTTGCTGCTCCTCAGCGGCCCCCATTAGCGTAAGCATTTGCACCGATAGCTCTGTGTCTCCAAGCTTAACTATCTTGCCCTGCCCTTCTTCAGCAGTTAATTCACCAGACAAGACCTTCTCCATAATCTCTCCGGCCTTCTTCTGACGACCACGCTTTTGAGCGTCTTGAAGACCTTTAGCAAGCGCAGCGATACCAGCACCAAGATCTTTCAGACCCTGACCGCCATCACGGAGATCAATTACTTGAGTCGGTGCAACAGTTGCCATGATCTACTCCTACTTAGGCATAAAGCCACTCAAGGCGCCGATACCAGCAAGAAGACTACCAATCCCAGATGCTCCCCCACCCCTCTGAGTAACAGTCGCCGGTGTGACGATGTTCTCAAAGGCTGGGATACCCAAAGAAGCTAGGATATTAGCAATCTGTCGCTGCTCCTGCTCTAAGCCTTCCTCAAACTCAAAGCGCTCTGCTCCAGTCTGCTCCTGCTCAATAATCCTTGGCACCTCACCAGCTCCAAGAGTTGCTAAAAGCCCTTGTGTCATAACACCAGGAGCTAGACCAGCAGCCTGGAGTTTACGGTCCAAATCCGACTCGCGTACACCAAGCTCGACTTCTGCTCGTTTCGCAACGAGAGAGTCAATCAAATCCTCGGCAGCATTCTCCTCGATGCGGCGCCGATCACCTCCCTGGAAATCCCTCGCGAGGCGGCGCGAAATCTCCGGAATTAAATCCTCGCTGAAACGATCCATAGCTGGGCGTTCAATCGACTTAGTAAAGAAGTCACTTGCATCACTAGACCCTCGCGTCATAATATCGCTAAGAGCCCCCATAGATTCTCCAAAAATCCCCTCACCAGTGGCCATCCCGAGGACTTGCTGCTCAAGAGCTTCTAGAGACATCCCTTGGAGATCAGTCATACCAGGAGCAAGTCTCCCAGCACTTGGCTGAAACTCCCTCGGTGTAAACCCACCAACAGTGCCTACTCCACCCCCTTGGAGATTACCAACAAGAGCATCAAGCAACTCCCGCTGTTCTTTCGTCAGTGTCTCTGCCTGAGTAATCAACGGGGCGTGAGTAGCGCTACTCGAACTGCCACCACCAAAGAAGCTGCTAAGGAAACCCATCTTCTACTCCTCTACCGGCTTGCTTTCGTCTCGATACTTGAAGCCCATCCTACCAAGACCGAAGCCGCCACCAGTTCCTGAGAACCTAAACCTGATTTTTCGTGTCACAATCTGCTTAAAGACAGTAACTTCGAGATATGTCACTCCAGGTGTTATGGACTTGAGAGTCGACCAGGAGAACCCAGCATCTTTGCTGTACTCAATAAGAACTGTGCTTCCCTTAATGAGAAAGTAGAATCCATCAAATCTGAGGTCTTTATTCGGACTGACAAAATCCTTCGTCTCGAAAGAAAAGGCAATTCCAGTCCCGCTATCATCCGTCGCGAGGAGATCATACTCGAAAACCTGATTGGCTGTATCCTGACAGAGTAGAAGTGTCGGCGCGTTGGCGGTCGCGGACCGCCTGTTCCATTTCCCAACCTGGCCTGCCCAACTCCCTGTTGCACTCGTCCAAGTCTGGTTCGCTGCAACAACATTCTCGCCAAATCCAAGGACGTTGTGAGTAAGAGTTCGTTGTAACAACTCCTTTGTCACCAACCCATACCGGATGAATTTATTATTAGACGTTTCTCCAATCGAAGGGTAGAAGAACCCAAGCTCCCTTGATCCCTCAATAAAGACCATGAACCCCTTCTCAGCAGAGTTAGGATCTAGCTCTCCATCTGTAGTATCGAATAGCAACCGATGGATTTTGTCGAATGTCTTCTTGTCGATAGCAAACCCGCCCTTGTAAGCATAAATCCCTTTACGATCCATCACGTAGTGAGTTGAATGATCACCGACTACGGCATTAACAGATATGGCGCCTCTATCAGGTATTGTCTGCTCAAAGGAGAAGAGCAAATCCGAACTGCCAACATGCGTCCCACGGAAGATTGATCGGCTCTTGTAAACAATCAAATAAGGGCCAAGGAGCATCGCTGATGTGATAGGATGTGCATCTTCATAGAGATCTCTATAAGAAGCATTACCCTTGGCCCATTCTTCTGGATTACCCGTATCACACCAGCGAGCACGTTGAGGGTAGGCTGTACCGCCTTCTGTGGTATAGAGCAACACAAGGTGATTAACAAAAACAGCGAGGCTACGACAAATCGTGTTGCCGCTGCTAGGAAGATTCGACAAAACCTGAATATCTGTTTTATCATATCTATAAACTTTATTCACCCCATTAGTGAAGATCATCCAATCTTTCGCCGCCATATTAACCACATCGACCTGACGAGCATCTGTCCCCGCCAATGCAACTGCTTCCAACACCACGTTGCCACTGGTAGCCAGACTCGGCATGGCATCCGTAATAGTGATAGTACTCCCATTCGGTGTGCCATTAACCGTAGTCTGATGTTGTGCTCCAGTGTCTAAGACTATAGCAATCCGCTCGGTGTCAGCAAATCCAGTTATATCCGCAACCGTGAGGGTAAGATCCGTCGCATTGGCATCAGCTGTAAGAGTTGTTGAAGTCCCATTACTGATGTATTGCCATTCAGCTGCTGTGGAGTCCCACTTATAGACTGTACTGTTAGTTATTAGGATAAGCTCAGCAGATCCATTGGCCTTAATGAATCGGTAGACCAACCTCGGCTTACCGACAACCGTCGAGCCGAGAGTAGTATACCCCGTGTCGATCTCAATCCGACCTTGACGCAAAACCACATTACTCGACCTAGGAGTATTGCTTTCGTCAATCTGGTCAGCAGCCAACAACGTATCAAGGCCACCAACGAAGCTTGGAATATTCGCAAACTCCCAACCGGCAAGCTCTACTGTGTCTTTAGTTAGCGCCATCGAGTTCCGCATTCAGATCGAGGTTAGTTCCAGTGCAGCCCAGGCCACCAGCTGTGTTAGCCCCTGCCCCAGTCGCTGTTGCAGTAAATACAATTCCTCCTGGAACAACTACAATATTGGTTAATGAGGTTAGAGCATATATCGTACCTCCCACCAATGCTTCCAAGCTTCCAACAATCGTCGGTGCCGCTCGCATTTCCTGTGATAATGGTATAAAGCCTTCCCAATTGTTCGCAGTTCGAGTGGAGCCTCCCCCGATTACTCGGGAGTTCGCCTTGATCCTGTTGAATCGCCTTTGACATGCTGCTAAGTCCTGATGATAAGGAACAAGTCCATTGTCTCTTGACACGTCGCCGATCATAAATCTCAGATCAGAAATCTCCAGGGTGGCCCCACTATTAGCTATCCAATTCACCTGATCTGCGGTTCCTAAGAACCTACCGTAGGTAGCACCCTGGTCAACCCAATCCTCGATTGTTGTAGTCTCAAAGTCGGTTCCACACCCCAGACAAATGGAGACATTAATCGCGATGTTCCCATCCAAAATCCAGGCGATTTGCTTCGCCGCGTCGTCGTTCGGATTACCTTCGATCCTGATCTCTTTCTTTTCCCAAGTATCAGCCGTGTCGATTTCAAACTCTTCAACATAATACCCGTTGGGGCGAGGCGTCTCGTGGTTGTTTATAGCAAGGCAGTAGGTTCCTGCAACTGAGGATTTGATCACAAATCGAATGGTGATCACCTGAGGGTCAATCAAATCCTCATCGTGGCCTTCTCCCCACATTAGATGGGAAGAATCAAAACCTTCGATGACTTGACCAAAGTAATAGGCTTCCCCAGCTCCGGGAGTATCTGTCGAAGTGACAGTCAACTTAAGAGAATGACCACCACCAAACCGGCTTCCACTCGCAACATCTTCCTGCTCAATCGTAAAGTCGCCAGTCCCATCAGCTACTCCATACCAACAGTCGGGGCCGAANATNCTNACNGCNGTCGATACGATGTTACCGCTACCTGCTTGAGATGGAACACCATCAGTTATGGTTACTGTCGAGCCGGAAGGGGCTCCATTGACTGTGGTACGATGATGAGTGTTGTCATCTAACGTCACGTCGATTGGATCACCATCTGAAATACCAGTAATCGAGTCGACGGTGAGAGTAGTGTCTGTGGCTGCACTCGTCGCGGTGAGAGTAGTAGAGATCCCTGAAACGGTCACCGCTGAGCCGTTTGTCTCTCTCTGGTCAATATTCATCATCGAATTGATAAAGAGATTACCTCCAGTATCAGGAGCCAAGGAGTTGGTATCCACGACATCAGCGATATGCCTTCTCAGCTCGGTTAGGAGGACCAAGAGCTCCTCAATACCCGGAACCTGAGCAGCCTCCATTTCTGGAAGTCTAATCCCCGGATGGGTCTGTCCAACTTGCTTGGTCATCTACACCCAAGCCTTGAAGATGATATTCCACTTAGAGTTGGTAATCGCGCTGTGAGCGCCAGTGGTCTTATCGAGTAGCTCAAACGTAGCGGCGCCGTTCCCGAATCTGATGTTTAAGTTCGTCGCATCGGGGACGATCACGACACCTCGGCCTTGATCCGCTCGATAGAAGGGATTAATAAGAACCTCATCGTCTACAGAATAGTTCAGCTCCGTAGTCACGTTCTTTAATCTAACCTGAATTAGAGTTGGTTCCGCCCCGAGGCTATGAGCAAGTGTCAACGACCCAGCCGCTGTAATACTCTGAGCTGCGCTCGTAAACGCAGTAGAGAGAGCCGGAGCAGTCGGAGTAGCCCACTGAGGATTAGCTCCTGCACCCTGAGTTTGGAGAAACTGACCTGAGGTTCCCGCTCCCAACCTAACCCAGTCAGTCCCATCGTAGTACATAACATCACCCTGAGCATCCGAACCCAGTGCGATCTTATCACCCGTGATTGTGTTGGCTGCAATCTTAGCTCCAGTAACCGCGAGGGCGGCAAGTATATCAGTCGTGACGAGATCATCAGCAAGAACGCCACCACTCGTCAGCTGAAGGACAGTCCCATCTTCATCCATCCAAAACAGCTCAACCTTGGATGACACGTCTTTGGTATAAAGATGACCTTCATTAGCAACCGTAGAGGGATCAGACCCAAGCGGATCAACAAACGAAACCTGCTTGTGCTTCCCATCGTCGGCATCGCCGCCCCAAGAATGCCCCTCAGCCATCCTCTCCTGGATATCAGTCCGGAGATTTCTAATCCGACTAGCCCCTTCCGACAGATCATCTCCATCGGCAGGCAAAGCCATGTAGGCAGCATCCCAGGTTCTAGTGAAACTAGCCATTTGGAGCTATCCTGTCTTGTTGAAGGGATTAAGATGAGGCTGACTATCCATAGATGTAGTCTGCGTCTCAGACACGCGGGTCATATCTGGCTTCTCAACTTCCTCAAGCTTGGCGTCCTTAAACCATCGGTTGAATATAGCATACTGGAAACGTGCTCCCTCTATATTCCCCAGCTGGCTCATTATTCTTCCAGTTGCCCAAGCGATCAAGATATCATCTTTCTGATCGAGGTCTGATGTAGCAGTATCGGACGATAGAACAGCCGGCCAAATGCACCACCGACTCTCGAGGACGATTACCGCGTCAGGGACTGGCATAAACTCAATGATGTTATTCCAGAGTATATACTGCTCCGGCGTGCCGGTCCTTATAGTAGGATCAGGATACAACTTATCGAACAATCGCTGGGAGATGCGTACCAACTTACGCTCCTTCCCATCAGTTGTGATCCTAACACTATATAGCTCTCGAACATCAGTACCGAAGTCGAGGAACTTATCGTCTGCCGGCACGCTGGTTGGAGTCAGTGTAAACGTACCGATCCGATTAAGTTCCTCGAACTTCGCTTTCCTTGCACAGGCAGTCTGAGCGAGATTAATGTTCCTATTCAAACGGGCGTCTGAAACATCATCTCGCTCACCGAGGTTAGATTTAACCTCATCCCGAAACTCTGAGAGCGTCAGGGTGCCCATGATCTTACCTCGCTAGGCCGATCGCAAGGAACTCAAACAGCCCAACGTCGACGTCACTTGCCACCTCGGTTCCTGCCGCCTTAGTCGCGGCCTGAATAGGTGTATTCGTTGACAACGTTCGTGCAGCAGTGACTCCTGTACCACCCTCAAGCGTAGCCGAGTCAGCATCGGCACTGATACCAATTTCCATATTAGAGCCGATAGCGCTACTCGACTGGACCGCGAAATCATGGTCGTGGGCATCCGTGAAGTAGTAAGCGTGGAAACAAGCGTCTGTGATATCCCACCTTACAAGGTAGAAGTTATCACTCACCGGGGCGCACATAACCCGAGGGTTGCTCTTAAACAGATTTGTGATCTCCGTAATCTCAGCACCAGTCGTGTTGTAGTTCGTGAGATCACAAGTTCCAAAGAGCACACCCTGCCGGCTATGCTGTAGTCGAATGGCTTTGTCCGTATCAAGGACCACGGTCACAGCATACGCAGCCATTTCTTACTCCTTTCCTTCTCTTTCCTACCACGGGAAGTCGCAGTAGATTATCTTCGCCGAAGCGTCGATCGCGACACCGACAACTGCGTCAAGATCATCATCCGCGATGTCGAGGGTCTTATCAGTGGTGCCAGTAGCCGTCAAGGCATCGCCATCTGCTCCAGCTGTGAGGGCAGTACTAAGAGTAGCAACACCCTTAATCTGGATCCACATGAACGTCGCTGTGACAGTAACCGTAGCCATCACGACACCAGCACCGACTTCGTCTGAATCCGAGAGATCAGCCGTTACAATGCTGTTCACGTATCCAGATCCAGCAGCATTGTCATAGTACACAACATCGCCAGCTACGATATCCAGCGCACCTGCACCTTCATCGTACTTGACCCATTTGTACCACTTATTGTCTTCGAACCGCAGCTTACCAACACCCTCAAGGTCAGTAGTGCTGGTATCCGTCAGTCCAGTGACATAGATCTGAGGGAGACCTGTAGCCATCTTATCTCTCCTTTTCCCAGAGTGACCACCCAAATTGGGTGATGCTACTCAGTATCAATATTAAAGATGACGCCCTGGGCACGTCTACGAGAGCAGACAAGGGCTAGGGCACTGACCACCTGAGCAACTCGGTCATTCGGCTGATTCGGGATCTGCTTCCAGTCGGTCATATCGAACCAGAGGGCAGGATCATAAATCACCTTCAGGAACCGAGTATTGAGGAAGTACATCCTCGTGTTGGCACAGGCAGGGGACCAAATCATCGGAGTTCCCTTGAACTCAAGGTTCTCGAAGCCAGCATCGCCAAGTTTCTTGTTGACGATCTGCTTCTGCTCGATGACATTGTCCTCGTAGTATTCATACGGAGTCTGCCCACTGAGAATAATATTAGGCTTGTCCATCGACAAGTTGTTCCCAATGTTATTCATGATGGTCCGCATGTTAGGAATACCGTTGACAGCGAAGGAGTTGCCGGTCAAATCGGTCGTTTTGTTGCGCCACCAGGAGTGAGTCCCCTGGGCAATCCCGCCGACGTTGGCAGTCGCAGTTGGATCATCAGCGACGGCTGTTTGGAGGCCATCAATCTGATTACCAGTCTGCGCCGCGAAGAGGGCTGTCTCAAGAGTGTCAATCAAGGTATCCTGAGAGGTATCCAACTTCGCTTTCATCAGACTAAAGATCCGATGCTTACCAGCGTTCTTTTGCTCATCAGTCATAAACCGGACGATCGAATCTGATAGGTAACGCCAATCATAGATAGCGTCTGTCAGAATCTCCTTGTCGTCCATAGTGACCGTGGACCCCTTAGTGATCCACGAAACATTATCTCCTTTCGCGAACCTGATCGGGTGCTGAATGTCTCGGCCGCCATCTTGAGTGGCAAAATGGCCTCCGTCTTTCATCCAGAACCAGAACGGAGTCGCGTCGAAGATGTTGTCGACAACTGTATCCTTCATGTTCTGCCATGTAGAGGTATACAGATTGTCGAGTGTCTCCGTCTTAGTGAAGGCCATCTTGACTCTCCTTACTGGTTAGCCGCTAGGTACCCATAAGCTGATCCCACGCGGCTTGTGAGGCAGCTTCAAAGTCCATGTTGGTAACTTGCTTCTCGCCCTTACCTCCAGCGGGTTTCATTCCACCAAAGTCGGCAGACTTACCACCGCCGTTGTCTTCGCCATTTTTCTTCTCAGCGTGCTTCGCCTCCAGTTCCTTAACCTTCTCTGGATTCTCAGCACGGGCGAGTTGATAGATCTGCGTAACACTCAAGCCAGGAGTTGCTTCAGCAACTTTCTGCATCTCCGGACCGAGCTCGAGGAAATCAGGATGAGTTGAAGCGATCCGAGCTGCGTCAGTCTTAAACCGTTCGTTAGCAGCCTCATCCTTGACACCACCGATCTGCTTCGCGACCCCATCAATCTTCTCAGAGAGAATCCCGACGATGTGCTCAGTCAGATCAGCATTGGTCATCAACTCGACGCTCTTAGACTCAGGTTTCTTAGTATCCTTCTTGGGTTTATCAGCCGGCTTGTTGGCATGCTTTACAAGGGCAGCGATACCCTCCTGCATGTTGGCAATACCAGTGTTCAACGTCTTCAACTCGGTCAAGAGCGCCGTGTTGCTGTCAGTCGTACCCTTGTCACCACCACCATCGATGGTGTCATTCTTATTCTCGTCAGCCTTCTTAGGCATTTGATTCTCCTCTTCGGGCTTCTCTCAGCAGGCGTTTGTACTCAAGAAAGACGCCGCCGAATGCCCTTCGAATTTTGCCGGGATTGATCTTGTCGAAGCCCTTTATCTCTACGGCATTCCTATTCTCAAAGAATAGCAATGACACAGTGGCTACTGGCTCCTCCTTTGGTGCTTCCTCGACTTCCACACCGTTTGTTTTCTTTTGCAACTTGCTCATTTAGACCTCTTTTAGTTGCCCTGTTGAGCCTTTAGACAGCCCTGAATTCTCGAGGTATTTAGAATAACACTCGTTCTTCACGCAAGCTTCTCGTAGCTCACTAGCCGAATCAATATACATCGGCTCGTCGCTAATATGCTCAAACCAACCAGATGGGAAGAGGATTACCCTCGGCGCCTCGATGATTAATTTACACTTCGAGCCGCATGTAGGACACTTTTGGCGTTTCCTCTGGGCGATCCTGTTATGAGCCGTAAAACTCGGATCACCACACTTCGGGCAGTGGTATGTATAAAGAGGCATTATGCAGCCCTCTGTCCTAGACTACCACCAAGAGTCTTCTTAAACTCCTGCATGTCGATCACATTACCTGGAGCAGGCCCTTCAGGCTGCATGGGCATAGCCCTCATTAGATCATCGAACTGAACACCCTTCATCTCGCTTAGAAGGAACTGTGTTAGCTTTTCAGGATCAATCATGGGGTTGGACTTCAAGATTTCATAGACCCCCATAGCTTTTTGTTCCCGAAGATCTTTTGTCTCAGGAACACCGGAGTCGGGATCGACCTTGACTTCATACTGTCCTTGCTTAAGCATCTCCGGTTGGAATTTAACCCAAAGCGGGATGCCGCCAGGACCGATGATATCGACTACCTGATCTTCATCCCACTGATTAAAGATAACTGAATGCACTCCCTCGACTACGTCTACCAACATATCGGCAACCATGTCCCGTCTCTCATCAACTCGAATTTCAGAGGCTGAGTTGATAATGTTAGATTCCGTTGCAGATACTCTGGCATTCGGCCCACCAGCCTTCTCACCAAACTGATTTCTGCTGAAGCCGACCGTCTCCCGCACGTCCTGCATGACAACTTCGCCTGCCGCAAAGAGATCTGAGGGAATTTCTCCAATCTTAAAGTCCCTTACATCAGTCATCGGCTCGCCATCAATGTCGATGACGGCACTGACTTCTTCTGAGAGCATCTTCTCGATTTCAGCTTCCGAGATGACACCACGCTTCGATAGGATCTTGACAATCGAAAGCCGCCGATGCTTCATCGCCTGGGTTCGTATCTCATTAATCTCGAGCTGATATGGCTCAAGGATTTTTGAATCAGGAACTCCCCAGGCCCGCTCATCGTCGGCATTAAACACAAGAGGATACATCGAAACCGCGCCGTCGATAAGAAACTTATCATCCCCAAAAAATAGAACTTTAGACTGCCCAGATCCATGAGGGGCAATCACCATGACTTTGTTGAGCTTCTTGTCACGAATTTCAACAAGATCAACATCACTCTCAATGCGGGAGCCGGGCTTTAAGGGGCGCCGATTATGAGGCTTATCGGATCTAAAGCTTGAGGGATTTAGATCTCTGGTATTCTCCAATCTCGGATCAGCTCTAACATCGTCCACGGAGCGCCTTATCCAAGCGGCTTGCCAACGAGCCTCTTCGAATTCAACCGTATCTGAGGGGACAACAAAATCTGATGTCCGTAATCGTGTAAACCAAGGCATATTGGTAAAGATATGGTCCCTATATTCAACTCGTTGACCATCCTTCCTTAGAGGCTCTCCCGTAACGCCGAAATCAGGTGTCGGAGTATATTGGGCGCCAAATCCTAGTTTCCCAATCCCAGTTCCGAACATAAACGTATCTTGGATAATCCTCTTAATAGCATCTTTCATCCTCATCTGGCGGATTAGCTTATTATCGACGCGCTGCAAAACCCGAGCGAAGAGCATCGACTCAAGGCCAGGCTTTGCAGGTTGGATACTGATCGACGGGTTGCGAAAGTAAATCCTCGGGACGATCGTCCTCATGAGAGTGAAAAACAAATTAACCGGAAGGATACCGTCCGCCCAGTCGCCACGATAATAAGACCGCCACGCATTCCAGCTACTCTCGCTCGCACAGCGATCACGGAATTCAGCTCCTTGATTGACAGCTTCTAGCCACCAATCAGGATCTGGCTTACCGCCCCTACCTGTGTACCCTGCTACCATAGAGTATTCCCTTCCATTTTAAGCTAGCATACAAGTCTCGGAGACACAACCTAAAACATGTTGGGGTTTAGTTAGGCTCTTGGTACGCTCCTCTGTGTTGAGGTTTAATCGGGAAGTTACCATGCCGGTTTTTTAGCTCTTTCAAGATGTTATCAAACAAAAACGGGTTGCTATCCTCAGCAGCTCGTGCCTCAACATTCCGGTTTGTGAGTAACAAGCTGGCTTTAGTCACCCCTAGAGAAGCACAAGCCATAGCTATTACAGTATCATCGTGACAGCCAGAGGACGCCTCAAGGGCTCCTGTCTCAGTCTCGACGAACGTCGAAAGCTCGGCGTTAAGAACCGGAGAGTGGATTAACAACGTCGTGGCGAGAGACTTCCTTAGGATGCCGATCATGAGGGGCTTTGTACGAGCAGTGGTTTTGTAACCCATACTAAGAAGGGGTTGCTTCGGCGAGCCGGTGGTCTCCCTATAAACTGAAGAGTGTAGGTAGTTTCCTTTATAACATTCATCTCTGATGTAAGATAACGTGACCAGCCCGTGGTTGTTCTGCTCGACGACAACATAAGCGTTATTGAACCGTCGAGCGATACCCAATATGGTCTCTGCAAAGCGATCCGGCGCAACTTTATTGTTTGTGTATTCCCCGACTTGCTCCATGTCATTAAGGCAGAGAATTTGGACAGCGGAGAAATCTTTACCCACTCCGCCTGAGACATCTGCTCCAAGAATGTAGGATTTGTCAGGGTCAGGATGGCCTCGAAGGAGGCTGAAGTTTGCATCTTCCTTTCCCCAATCATCAGTTGGTTGGTAGTTCACCTTATAGAATATACTATCTCCTGAGGCCTGAAAACACTCGTCGAGGGTCATTGGATACTCTTGCTTAAAGGCTCTGAGATCGAAGTCCAAATCCTCGATCTTACGGCGCCGCCATAAGAGTTGACCAGGCGTCAGGAAGCCAACGAGTTTATCCTCCTCGATTTGATCATCAAGAGTTGATATGACCTCCTCCTCTTGCTCCTCAGATATATCTACAGTATACTCCTCAAATGTGTGCCACGGCAGGAAGTGATTAGTCCATCCAGTCTGGCCTTTCTCCGCCCTCATACAGCGGCTATAATAGTCGTTCATTCCATTCCCTGTCGATTCAATAGCAATCTGACCAGAGGCGGGTACCGCTTGAAGGAGGCCAACCATGAGTTCGTGAGCATTAGGCCAGAAGGCGAACTCCGAACAGTGGAGATGGGTAATCGTATCACCACGGCCGAACTTCCTAGCGCCGGCAGTCCCGAGGTAAAAGGCAGAATCCATTTTAGGGAAGGTGATTTCATTCTTCGACATGTTTTGAATGACAGGCTGTGGGCCTTTGATATTCTTTAGGAAGTACTTAACCCGAGAGAGCTGCCTCTGAGTTGATTCCAAGTCATGACTAATGACGACAGCCCTCACGTTGCGGTGCATCATACAGGCGACGGTGAACCTAGCAAGGAAGTAGGTTGAGACTCCTTCCTGCCGTGCCTTCGGGACGAGGTCTCTCCCAGTCAGATGCTTATCAATCTTCCGCTGAGCTGAGTTCAGCACAAAGTCGACATCATCCCCATCTTTTGTGGAAACTCGAAAAAGTGCCTCCATAACCTCCGCTTCAGGTGTCATATGTAAAGACCTTTGGAGACTTCCCGAGGAGGACTGTCCTCGCGTCGAGGTGAACAAAAGTCCTTCCGATTCCGACAGAAAAACCAAGATTAGTTGCGAGATGAAGAAGAGTATGGAGCCTCCCACCGAGAGGTCTATTGAGATCAAGGGCGGCATTCGCTAAGGGTGATCCATTCGGATGTCTGTAAGTTGGATTCTCTGTCATGTGCAATGACCTAGGATGTCCCCCAATTTGGGTGTTGTACTCTTGTGGGCGGCACCAGCTAGTTATATAGATTGGAGTCTTGTATTGAATTCTCAACGCCCGAAGCATATCAATAAAAGTCGGCTCGATCCTCACATCTCCTGTGCCTGATGTATCAGCTTCGTGGAGAGTAAACAACGGACAGCCGTTAGGAGCACAGATTGGAAAGGGTATCACTTCTCAGACTCCCTGATAGCCTCATAGATACGACGATGTTCTTCTTTATCATCAGCCTCATGCTTAACGAGCTTCTTTCCAATATTATTAAGATGGTCTTTCAACGCGCGGACTTGGCCCTCTACCTCGGCGTTGCGCGCCGCCGCGAACTCAATCCTCTCCGGGGATAGGAGTTCTGCATGACGCTTGGCGAGGCCCTCAAGCCGTACTGCCCATGCAACAAGGACAACCAACCCCATGAGGTAAGGCCAAATCATAGCTAGATGCTCTATTGGCACTGTTAGGTTCCTACATCAGGAACTGGGCCGGTCCAATCTTTCCCATATGCGACAAACATAGAACAATCGCTATTTCGGCTGAGGTGTATAACCGACCAAGATAGCGTGATTGGATTAACCCAGAAGACCATATTCTCACCGCGGCCTAATACTACCTCACCATGGAGTTGGAGCCTAGCCTCCAACGCCTTAGTAGGAACAGTAGGAGGCCGACAGCCTGTTGCTGATCCACCCTTGGCTGTAGGATTAAAGATTAGGAACGCCAAAGCGATGAACATCGCTCCTAGAAACCACTTCATTTCACTCTCCTGTTATCTCATCCCAACGAGGGTTACGTCAAGATCTGTCGTCCCATCCCCAGCCGTGACGTCAGGCCGAATATAGCGGGTGTGCTCCTGAACCTCATATAATCCAGCAGCAGTTATCGACAAGGCCCCATCCTGGAGATCATTAAGTGTCTCGTAGTTGGTACCATCATCAGATCCCTCTATGACCACCGTACCACCTGAGCCAAACGTGCCGGTTATTTGAACAGACTTACGGTACATAAAAGCCATACCGTCTGTCTCATCGGCCGGGCCTCCAGTATCTCCGTTAGTCAGCGTCTCCCAAAGAACACTAATCAACTCCCTAGCTCGATCTCGACTTAGACGAGTTTGCACAAGTGCAATTGTAGCCATAACTCTTACTC
>NZER01000045.1 GCA_002690445.1 Candidatus Pacearchaeota archaeon | reverse complement strand
CCACTAGATTCTTGAAAGTAAGTTGGGTCATAATTTAAGTTTAATCCAGCAGCAGCTGTTTTAAGAACGCCACCAGTAGTAGTACTTGTACTTGTATCAAGTTTAACGCCTAATTCACTACCAATTATCTCTAAACCTTTATTGGTAATTAAATTAATATCTACGCTATCGCCACCAGATATAACAGTACCTTCACCAGCATTGAATATCTTTGTGCCTCCAAAGACCTGAATGGCACATCTAGGCTGTTTATCAGCTGCTTCTGCAGTGTCGGCTTGAGCCTTAGTTTCACATATAGTACAGGGATAAGAGTGAGTTTCCTCAGGAGCTACTACTTGATATACCCATATTACATCATTGTCACCTTCATCTTTACCGTACTCTGCTGGATGTAGCATTCCATCAGATACTGTATTAGTTCCATCCTGCTTCCATACTGCATCTCCCGCAGAAGGACGTTCCCATACACCGCTATTAACATCGCTATAGTGAAATACCCAAACACCATTTCTCCAATGCCAATCCTGTTCATTTGGTGTATGGCCAGAACTCCATTTATTATTGCCATCATCATCAGTGAGACCATCTTCCGTAGTAGCACCTTCTTCTGTGAGCATAACAAGTTCACCTTCAACCATGAGGTGTCCATCTATATAGCAACCAGATGCCATTGTGGAAACAGGCTGATAAGTGGTTGCATCTAATTTAATGCCACCGTGGTCATATGCAACTGAATCTAACGTAATAGAAGCAGCTAATGCCCAATCTTGTCCCGAAGAGCAATCTACAGCCATAATACCACCACCGGGAGCTGTATTGCTTTCAGAAGCAGCTATACCTGCATTATCACCAAGTCTAAATGTACTAACAGCTATTTGATGTCCTACAGTAAAGCCTGTAAGAGATGTATCTACATAATCCTTAGTTGCTGCATCCTGTCCATCTGTAGGATTGACAACACCTGTAATCTTTTGAGTAGCCATAATAAGGGGGCCAGCTGAAGTGTTAACCAAATCTCCATCAGCATCTACTATTCTATTAATACGATTTTTAAGACCCCATGTATCAGATATAGTTAAATCATGTAGTTTTTCTATATCAGACTCAATACTGTTTTCAGCCCCATCAACATCTGTAGAATATTGGGCACCTGCAGTTTTAGCACCAGTAATCATTTCGGTAACAGCTTCTAACTGAGCATCTATCTCAGAAATGTCACCATGCAATGTATCTGCATTAGCATATGAATCACCGGCAGTAGAGGAATAGGTTAATACACCACTATTAGTATCTCCAGAACCATCCAACTCTGTTTTTAGAGCATTCATATCAGCTCTAAGTTCTGTTAAGCTTCTACGATTAGTATTTTGAACCCAGTCGACCCCTGCATCATCATCAATAACAGCTGTTGCTGAATCTACATTTTTATCAATTAGGTATCTTAAATGACGCATATTCATATCTAGATGCTTTATCGCATCCATTGCATCGACTGAAGCTGTGCCTGCTATAGCATCTTTTGTATATGTTAATCCAGCTGCAGGAGTAATAGCTGAAAATTCACCCCAATTATCAGTCGGAGCTGTCCAAGTAAGAGCTTGGTCTGTATTATCTACGTTAGATGAATCAATCCATTTATTAGCAGCATTTAGCCATGTTTCATTAGCTCTTGACTCTGTATCTAATGTTTGTACTGCACTTAATAAACTTGTAGTATCCGCAGGTCCAGCAGCTCCTCCGGGCCTAGTAGGATTAGGTGTACTTTCTGCAGAAGATATATAATAACCATCTGCTGTCCATAGAGAGCCGCTAAAAGTACTTGGTTCTCCAGATACAGTGCCTCCGGGATGGTCTGGTGCAGAACCGCCATCTGTTCCCGCAATGTAATTCCATGCCGTTTCAAGCCATGTTCTATTATGCTCTATTTCTTTATCAAGAATAGTATCAGCATTTATTAAGTTCGTAGCAGCAGTATTTCCTAAGTTAGATGGAGTACTATTTGCCAAAAAGGAGGAAGTGGGTCTTAGCGCTCCAAGAGTACCTTCAATATAGGGATTTTGAGGATTTTCTTCGTCAGCCTCATAATCAGATTCAGACCATGTAGTTCCAGCTATTAATTTTTGTAGCTTATCAAATTCATAATCTTGTTGGGTATCTTTAGCTACTCGTTGAGTTCTTTCTTCTAAATCTACTTCCATCAGACTCATGCCAGTAGTGGCTGGAATCCATGTAGTTTGATATCTATGTTTAGGTACATAAGTAGTTTGAANAGATTGNGGATTATCATCTCCATATATATCATTNTGAAGCTGTCCAATATTAACTGGATTATTAGCTTCAGCAGTCTGNCCGNNAAAACTGTCTGANTTTTTTACNGTNGATAAAAGCGTTANCGTATTATGGAATANAAAAGAATTTTTAATATCAGTAATAGGAATNTCTTCCAAGGTACTTGCNTTTGTGTACATCAGTTCAAAGGCATCTGAAACATGATTCTCATCAAAGAAAACTAATTTTTTATAAATATCCTTTATAGGATTCGGGGCACTGAGTGTACTAGCCATTATATTCTCCTAAAATCTGTTTATTATATCGGTAGACCAAAATCTAGCCTCATTAAATACTAAATCTATATCAGTCCATGCTGGGATTGTTACTGACCATGTATAATTTAAACCGTCAGCAGCTTTTCCTTCTCCCCAATTCAACCCTTCTTCATTTAATATATCATAAGAAGCTTGTTCTGCAACAGTATCTAATATTAAATAATAATATTTTGTATTTTCTACAAAAGGCTCTACTAATTCAACCGGAACATCCGTTCCATATTCTGGATGTGGTGTTCCTGTAATTATTATATTGCCATAAATATCATGTTGAAAAGCAGCTTCAAAATAATATATATCATCTTCTGGGTCATGAAAAACCTCAGGAGTAGAAAATGAACCTATCTTTGCTATTCCATAGGTCTGGGTTGGAATAATGTTCTCTGTAGCAGAGCCATTATATGTTAAGTCTAATGCCAATAGTGGAGATGATATTACCTCTGGAGCTGCAGATTCAGGGCCTGTAACTAATTCACTAGCATAATATACACGTACTGCATCTGTATTAGTGCTATTTGGACTATATTCATATGCTTCTTGAGCAGGATTGCGCACAAATGTTCCAGTCTGTACAATATCATCAGTTCTAAAATTAGCAAAAGAGGCCATAACAGCTTCATTCTTGTCAAAAAAATCTAAATCTGCAACATTATATTTTTGAAAATCTTCTAAAGAGGCTATAGTAGTAGCTTTATCTTGCTGCCAATTAGAATATTGACCAACTTGGGAAACCTTGCGTCTAGTTAGTGCTGGATTTGGCATTATTTAGCAAACCAGTTATCTTCTCTAACCTTTCCCCATCCTCCTGTACGTCCAGTTCTTTTCCACTTCTTTGCGCGCGTAACAGTATCTTCATACATTTTATGAAAATACATAGCAAGTTCTATATTTTGAGTGGGAGGAATTTCATACCCCCAAGCAACAGCTTTTTGTACGATAGCTTCATGATATTGTTCTGGTATTTCGAGAAGGGTTGTAGTATCTTCATCAAAATATTGAGCTATTTTATTTCCATATAAACGTACTGAATATGTATCTAAAGAATCATCTAACTTAAGATTAAGATACATATCCTCTTCTTTTGTGGCTGTTTCATCATATCGAAATAGAGATAATCTATTACGTTCTATGAGCCATCTCATCTTGCTATAAGTGTCTTCAAATGTTTTAGCCATTATTCAAAATCCCGTTTAAGAGGTATACCTACTAATCTAGGAACAATATAATTGTCTACCTCTAGCCTTTCAATATCTATAATATCCTCATCAAGCCAAATCCACCTATCAGCTACATTAGTATTATTAACAGTAAATGTAAAAGATGTCTCAACTATCTTAGTTTTTATACAGAAATCTCCAATAGCTCTATTTAAAAGCTTTCTAATCTCTGTTTGGCCCATATGCTCATGATGTTGTTTCACAAGCTCTGACATTTCAAGAAATTTCATTAAGCTGGTTCACTCGCGCTATAATCAAACTGTGCAATATGAGCTGCATCTGTTAAATCAATGGAATAGTATCTAGCAACTCCAGCATCATCATATGAAATAATCAGCTTTCCACTCTTCATGTATATCTGCGCTGTGCTAGCAGGAAGGTTTGTTACTGTCTCTACAGAGGTAGATGTTGCAGTTGTATCTCTAAGTTCTAATACCTTAGCTTTACCAACTTGTGTTTTTTCTACAGTATATAGAGCGGGGCTAGAATCATCATTATCATATAAGAATAACTGACGACCATATTCAGAGTGAGTATCAATTGTTTCACCTGAACTTTGAAAGAATAGTGCTCCATAATCTGCAACAGCATCCATCTTAGCATCAGTATAATTGTCCCAAGCAGAAGCTGCTGTATCCAATACTAACATACCACTACCGACAACGACTTCCTTAGATGCAAGAGTAGTTGTATTCGCATTAACATATGAATTTCCAACAACTCCGGGATTACCTATTTGAATACTTTGAGCTCCAGTCATAGCAATACTGCCTGCCCCAAAATCTTTAGATTCAGTATCATCTGTTCCTATATTAATCTGAGAAGTTCCAGCACCACTCTCTTTTCTGTAGGCTTCAATTCTTACTGTTGCAGTAATTGAATCATCACCTGAGCCATCTGCCTGTAGATTTAGAGCTTTATTTCCATATACTTCAAAAGTATCATTACTGCCATTTTGAAAAGTTGTATTTCCACCAGCTGAAAAAACCATTGAATCAGTAATATTTAGCTCCACAGATTTCCCAGCTGCAGAAGAAACTGATGGAGTCACTCCCATATAAAGACCGTCTGCTTTCAAATCACCCCATATACCCTCAACTCCACTTGCATCAAAATAAGCCTCAGCAGACCCTTCGGCACTTCCGCCCGTATCCGCTGCTATTTTCACTCTATCAAATTGCCAATTATACGTAGTCCCAAAAGGCTGTGCAAACATTACATTATTCCCTGAACTTGCTTTTCGTATAGTGGCAAAGGTTGATGTTCCATTTCCAGTAGATGTTAAACTATCAGAGGAAGAATGACACATAAATTCTATAGCAGAGCGATTACCTCCTTCAGCAAAATTAAACATACATTTACCGTTCCAAACACCTCTACCCCTGTTTAAAGATGTCCCCCAATAATCTGTACCAGTTAATGAACCATCTGCAATAAATGTTAAGATTGGATATTCATCAGTACCGGCATTCCAAGTCCCAAGAGAATCTGTTATAACTAAAAAAGGCTTTGTAGAATCAATAGCCTTAATTTTAACCATTGGGTTTTGATTTTCAGTATCTCCACTTGCTCCTAAAAATAGAGGAGTTCCAACGATATTAGGACCATTTGATGTCCCTACCTGTGTTACAAAATCATTTACGCCATCATTGCCCTTGGTGTGGAGCAACTTAACGTAGCCATCCTGTAGTTTGATATTCTGTAAGCCTGTATCAGCCATTAGTATGCTCCTTCTTCTTTACGTTTTTCTTGATAATGTTTAGGGAAGAAATGTGAATTATACTCGGCTTCAAACCTTTGTATCTCTTGATTCAATAGCATCATTTCTTTCTCATATGAATTTTGATTCTGTTGCCATACAGCAATCACAGTGCCAAATTTTGTTTGCCAATCTTTTAATTCTGTTGCATATCTGCTAAGAACATTTTGATATCTTTGATTTTGCTCACCTAAGACAGCGTTAAAGTCAGTAATTAACATTTGAAATCTATTTATAGCGGCTGTAGCTAAAGCTGGCTCTTCTTCAGTCGCAATAAATTCCCAAGTTTCTTTTAAGGTTTCTTCTATGCTCATCACCTCACCATCTGTTGACCATTTATATGGCTTTGGAGTTATATCTGGATAGTCTTTCTGGTCACTAGACGTACTTTCGCCTGATGCATTAACCGCATAACTTGCAGGTAATGTTGGTAGCGCTATAGCCTTGCTAAGCCCATGCTCAACTCCAATAGTAGAATCCGGATATAGTTCATTCCAGACCTTTAAAGGAGATGAATATCTATCTTTATATACTTTCCTTTGGTCTCCAGCTGCAAGTTTTAATGCTCTAATAGATGCATAAAGCACAACCAAGAATAATAAATGGTCAGGAAAATAATCTATAGTCTCTGAATCTACCTTGAATTTATCATCATATTTTACCATACTAGCAAATCCTATTTCAGTCTCTGTAATAGCAGGATAAATATATATTTTACTACTAGAACGATAAAAAACAGGATTTCGATAATCTACACCAGAATAATAGATACTATCAGGGTCGGTTACCCTCAATCCTTTTTCAGCAGATATCTCATGAGCAGGTGCTTTAATTCCTTCAAATTTACGAGCAACCCATAATATATAGTTATTATCTATAAAGAACCCACCATCAGCATCTTTCCATGGAACTGCATACTCTCCAAAGTTTAGAGTATTGGTTATGTCGCCAAAGGTTCCCATATTCATTATAAAGAGATTCTGACAAAATAAATGCATATCCTTTGGATTAACAGCTAATGTTTTATCTGTTATATCGCGTATAGCTTGATGGCAATATCTTGTTAAAATCTCTTTATAAGTAGATTGCTCTGGGGCCGGGTCAGCTGTAACAGTAGTATTAACAGCAGTCCTATCACTAAGAACATAAGGTACTTCGGCATAGATATATGTATATGTCACATACCAATCCGTACTATCTAAAGGGTCTTTTTGCGGCAATTCATCCTCATTAAAGACACCCATATAAGTAATTACATCCCCAGTCCTTTGCTTATAAGAATATCCTATAGGTTCAGAATAATCATAAGTTAATTGCAACGGATACGTACTTACAGTACCATCGTCTAATTCGATTTTTATCTCAGTTAGAGTTTTAGATAACAATGTCCCACTTACTGGTTCTCCAGAACTTAAGGATAAAGTGGTTATCTGTTCCTCTTCCTGAGTATAAGTATCAAATATTAAAGGCCCAATATTGTCATTTATTCTATTATAAAGACTAGCCATAGCTATCTAATACGCTCTCCGCCTATTTTATATCTTGCTGCTTTTGATGAAATTGCTATATCTCTATCGCTAGGTAAAGGGCCTCTGTGGCCCGTACCGGCTACAGTAGATTCACCCCTCAAAGACTTGCTTCCGCTTCTAGTTTCCTGCACATTGTGCCTAGCAAATTTTTCTATATTTGCTTTAGCACCCGGTGTCATTGTATATTCACCAGCTAATGTATCAACATACGCAGTGGTATGTTTAGCGCCTTGAACAGTTGTGCTTAAGTCTCCACCGCCCGTCTCAATACGATTGGTACTTTTACCATTATTTGTTCTTTTATCTGTTACTGGAAATTCACTCATATTAATTTCTCCCATACTATTATACTTGGTGCATCTGAAGTATCAGCTCCAGATACTTGACTTGTTGAAATCGTAACGGACCTAAATGGGCCCCTTACCTTATCTGCTTCTTCGATGGTTAGTCCGTTGATTGCGGTACCATCTAAATCTACAACATCCACATTGGTCCATTGCCTATCCGTTCCTACAGATTTTATAGCATCAATATAATTAGGAGCTACCGTAGTAACACTTCCTGTTGTGATATGATGAATCTTATATTCAATCTCCTTAGGAGTAGCCCCCGAAGGAATACTACGAGTTACCAACTCCCCGCCAATATATTGTTTATATGTTGTTGCCATAAATCTCCCTTATCTAAGGGGGTCAATTAAGACCCCCCGAGATTAGTTATTCCTACAGATTAGTAAAGCTCAACAGAGCGTGTGTTTCTGGAAGCATAATTTCCAAGCCACATTCTGTAATAATCTGGTCTTTACGACCATCTACAGAGTTGTCCTGAATAT
>NZER01000044.1 GCA_002690445.1 Candidatus Pacearchaeota archaeon | reverse complement strand
GCGTACTATTATGTCGGACCACGGCGGATTTAATGAAGTCCTTCAGCAGTTAAATGCATCAGGGTTATTACCGTCGGGAGACAAAAGAACGTACGGAGGATATGGTCAGTAATGAAAGGGGGGTTATCTATGAAGCGTCCTATTGTAGCTACATTGATTGGTAGTGTTGTTGCTGCTTCTCTTGCGGGTTTGGCAGTTTTTAGGCTTCAGTATTTAAAGGATACTAAAGAAGAACTAGATACACTTCCCTATGGCGCTGAGAAACCTCTTACATGGAAACACTTTTTTAAGAATTACGATGGGCGTAATTAGAGACTCCGCTTTAGAGAGCGTCAACAAGATCAAGGCTATACGAGCCTCAGAGTTTTTATTTTCTACTGAAGGTCGTAAGTTAGTTGCTGATGCGTTAGTCTGGTATCAGAAGCAACACCTTCTAGAAGATAGTCGAGATGAACAAATATCTGAATTATTAGATAATATCTTTGATGTCTGGCATGAGCGTAGATTTAAATTAGATGAATATCGTTAAAGATATAGAAGCTTTTCTCAGTTCTGAGGCTTTACGGTCAAGAGAACTTTTTTCACGTTTCGCTCTTTTACATAAACAAGAAGAGTGGTATTACGTTAGAACGCATCCCGCACCTCCGGGCGTAACTCCTGTACAGGGGCCGCGTCGGGCTTGGCGATGGAATGCTACATTAGCGCGAAGACAGGGAGCGACAGAAGAATCAATAGCTGCTGCCGCGAAAGGAGAGACGGCAGAACAAGCAACAGCACAAGCAGTTGCTATTCCTGTCAGTGAGGCTACTCCGGTAGATGCAGAGTTATCCGATTTTGTAGGTTGGGAAGAGTGGGCAAAAGGTCTTCCACAGGTGAGCGGGGCAGAGTTAAAGCCTATCTTACGACAGCAACAAGCAATTGGTATGGGTAATGGAAAGGAAAGTGGCACTGTATTCGCGTCTCCATTTGCCAAGATTCGCAAGACTAAAGACTCTTCTGGTAAAGAGATTACTCAAATTGTTAGTGTAACGACGGCTGATGGTCAGCTTGTTCCTGTTCGAGATACAGCAATGGCTGATGGTCGTATTACTCGTGCTAATGTGCAGTTTAATGCGTCTAGCTCCGCCAAATATCAATATCGATACGATTCTGCTGATATAGATCACTTTGTTAAGACTGGGAAGAATCGTCTTGTTGAAACGAAAGGAACCAGCGTTGAGTTTAATAAAGGTAAAGCGGGTAGAAAATTTGGAAAACTTGCTGATCTAACTGACGCACTTCCTGATATACGCGCCACAATAACTCGCGACTTACGTAAACCTCAAGCGTTGTCCAGCACTTGGAATAATGGTTCTCCTATGGGAGCTAATACGGTACGCGGTGCTGCTTTTGCTGCTGCTTTAATTGATCATACGTTTAAACGTGTGGGCGGCGGTGTTAGCTGGGCTGTTAAAGATGGTAAAGAAGGACGTCCTTTTGGAATCGATGCTGATAGAAAAAAGGAAGTTATAAAAGGACTTAAAAAGAAAGGTGATAAATATTCTGTCAATTCAAAGGGTCAGATATTCCGTACGCCTTCTAGAGGAAAAGATAAAGGAAAGAAGGTAGATGTAACGCCATATACCAAATATCGTAGAGAAACCTACGGCATTACTACTCTCCTACCCAAACATATAAAAGTTGATAGCGATGGCGCGGTTCGCTTAGATTTTCCGGGTAAGGATGGAATACGTAACAACGTAAAGGTAACTGATCCCTTTTTAGCTAAACAGCTTACACAGAGAAAAAAGGCTCTTGAAAGTCAGGGACCCCAAGGTAAGAAGACCAATGTTGTGGGAGTCAAAGAAGGATCTGTGAATACATATCTCAAGACAATTAGTGGTAAGGATATAAGTGCTCATAAATTTCGACATTACCATGCCACTCGTCTTGCATTAGAAGCTGTTGATTCCATAGGAGATGCTCCTTCTATTAGTACACAAGAGTTTAATAAGAGGCTTATTACTGCTAATAATGCAAAAAAGAGAGCCGACGGAGAGGGATATTCTAAAAATGAGATAGAAGATATAGCTAGAGCTATTGTTAAGGATCTACAAAATAGGAAAGTAATTGATACTGTGGGTCGTCGAGTAGCTCCACATTTAAGCCACGAACCAGAAGAAAGTGTAAAGACTTATATTGATCCTATCGTATGGGACGAGTCAGGATGGAATGAGCAGTTCGTAGACGAGCAAGATAAGTATGCCGCAAAGAACTTATTAAGAGTTGTCAACCCCCCTAAAAAACGTAAATCTAGGAAGAAAACCGCTGTAAAACGAGCAAAAAAATGAACATGATTAGCTATACTTATGGTATAATGTAGGGGTAAATATGAATTATGATCCTAAGAGCGATGAGCGCATGAAAGCATTTATTCGGCGCTATAAGCTTCCTACAATTCCTGTGCCGCCTTCTCCTCCAGAAGACGATATAGAACACGAAGAACCTGATCCTCAGTGGATACAAAGATATAAAGAAGAAAAGCGTCGCGAAGCTCTAGAAGAGTAATCCGATGCAACTTCGTATTGATGTTATCGATCTTATTGATCGATATTTAGATAAACAGGTCTCTACATCAGGTACTCCTGCGCCCTCAAGAGGGTCTGCAGAATGGCGCACGAAGGGAACGACTTGGGATTATGAGAGCAGCCGCTCTCCTGTACCTGAAGATGCTGAGGTTTTAACTACTCCCAGAGGTGTTAAATGGTGGCGTCGTTCAGGTCAGAAGGTTCAGGTTGGTATATCTCCTGCAACAGTTTCAGGACAACGAGTTACAGAGCACTTTACAGAGAAAGATCGAGATGCGGCTACTGCTGCTAGAGAAGTATTAGAAAGTGATACGGCTTCTGATAAAGAACGAGAGAAAGCTCAACAAGACTTTAAAAGACTTTCTGAGAAGGGTCGCAGCTATTTAAATAGCGAACTCCAGAAGAATGGGTTCACAGGCGTGCAAGTTCGTAGGAACTTCGGCATGTTTATGAATGAGTTTGAACCCAGTCTTTATGTGCTAGGAGTTGTTGAGCCAGAGAGATTTGATGAATTTACAGATCTCATGGTTGATATTGCAGGGGATGACTTTGATCAGAAGCAATTAATCGTCCATACACCTGTACAAGGAGATGCTTGGCACAGAATTAATGACGATAACACGGTGGAATTTGATAAAGACGCAAAAGCTTATCCAGCTTTTGGTGTTATAGACAGAGAGAAAGGTGAATCAATTGAACCGTCTATGTCACTTTTCTTTGAGGAACCGCTTACGGCAAAGCAATTTAAAGAGTTAGGAGAACGAATTGACAAGATAAGTGGAAGCAGCATGGCTTTCGCAGCGCATCCCAATGGTAAAGGGATAGATATTTTAAATCTAACGGTATATCAAGATGATCATGATCAGTTTGTAGATTATCTCAAGGAGATTTTAGAAGATGACGACGTGGCTAGACTTACAGGACAAGTTCAACACTATGATATTGGAACTAACAGAGTCAGGACGCTTGGCAAAGAGAAAGGTTCCGACGGAAGATTCGGAAGTAACTACGCCTCAGACGGACCAGAGTACGACGGAGTCCAAAGCTACAGAGGATGGAAAGGTCGTAGGGGCAATGATTCTTCCGGGTCGAAAGAACCGATCCCGGCGTTCCCACTGAGTGACATACTACAAAAAAACCCGCAACGCAAAAGGTTAGTAGAGCGAGGATTTTATAAAAAACAACCGAATGGCTTAGTTAACTGGCCTCCGGTCAGGCAAGGTGTAGGAAGACTCGTTGATGGTGAGAGGACTACTGACAGGATAAAAGGTGATCTAACGTTAGAACAAGCGGCTGAGTACGCTTTAAAAGTTCTTAAAAATAAAGAAACGGTTACCATCACTGGAAGAGATGAACACGGTTTGCCCGCAGTTCGTCAAGGAAAAACATCAGACCATCTTATCTATCATGCTGATGACGATCAACGAATAATATTCGCCCTAGATGAAAATGGGGATGGTTTGGAAGTAAGACGACTAACTCATGGAGAACGTGCTAACAAGTGGGCGTCTCCTAATAATCCTAAAGTAAAAGCAGAGATGGATCGAGCGGGTGGGGTTCTTGCGTGGGCTGACACAGAGCAAGGAAAAAAGGCGATGCGGCTACGTGATCGCACTTCTGAATCGTTTTTAAATGCTTTGTCAGAATTTTCTGCGGTTACAGCTAGGTGGGATAGAAAGCAGAGGAAAGCTATTGATGTCTCTTTTAATCTTCCTCCTGTTTTTAAAGACTTTATGGACGTTGGTCTTAAAGAACCCGATTCGGAGCTAACTGATGCCGTAAATGGTGCTATTGAAGTTAGTCGTAAAAAGGATATGGATGAAGATGTCAGGGATGTCGGAGTTACGGACTTTAATATTAATATGTATGGTGCATGGACAAACGGTGACTTTGCCTACATTTCAGGATTTAGGGCTGTGTTGGCTGCGATGAGAGGCGAGGAGGTGGACAAAGATCGTATTAAAAAAGTCTTAATGGCGACTCAACAGCATAGAGATGAAGAAGAGCGCATCGCTGACGTTGATTTAGATAGAGGTGTAGATTTTGCTATCAAGATGGGCCTAGATTATTTTAAAGACATTAAAAAGACTGTAAAGGCAATGCGAGCAGAGCAGGTATATACGGAAAAGCGGACAAGAGAATTATTTGGAGATTCTGTCACGGTATATAGGGCCGTATATGGAGATCCGGCTAATCACCTTAGAAAGGGTTTGGAAGAGGATGGAGAGGTTGAGCTAGACAATATACCGGGATCTTCTTTTTCTACAAGTGCTGACGCAGCTATGATCTTTGCACTTGTTCAACATGGTATTCCAAATCAAAATTATGACTTTGTAATTATGAAGCACGAGCTTAAAGCCGATGAAATACTGTCTGCTTGGTACTCGAATACTGGATTTAATGTATCACAGCCTTATCAACAGGAAGTGTTAGCTAATCCTAAAGATAAATCTATAACTATATCTAAGGATAGCTTCGTAAAAAGAGAGACTTGGGTTCCAAGAGCAATGGAGTATCTAAAGCAGATGGATGAGGAAGATGAAGATGAAGATTGATCTAGANGTTTTACAACCCAATTGGCTCAGGGAAATGACTTTAGANGATAAAACCCTGAAAAAGATTAAGGAATCTTTGTCGCCTAAAAAAGATGTGAGTAAAGAACTAGATGAGATTCTAGAGTTAGAAGCTTTAATTAAGCAGACAACATCTTCCAATCCGCAAGATCGATGGACAGGTGGATATGTTCCTCCAGAAAAACGTCACTACCATTCAGAAGGTACTCATATAGGGCCGAATAAAGGTCGCTTTTCTATTATTGGTGTTGAAGTAGATCAACATGGTGATTCCTTACAGCCTCAACAAGAATCACCATCTACGCCGACAGAGCCTACTGAACAAGAAATTTCTAATGTAAGAGAAATTTTATCCTCCAATGATTCAGATCGTGATCCCTACCCAGAAGAAGTTGCTGATACACCTGTATGGTTTGAGCAGTTGACGGATGAATGGGATGGCTGGGAGACGATGTCCGATGCTGTCGGGTCTACAGAGTGGCTTAGCGAGAACAGAGCGCAACTCCATAGTGATATGCAGAGAATCATTACTGGAGGTCGTGACGTTGTTAAGGCTAACGGCGGTGCATCAGGTCCGTTAAGTGATGTGGATTCTGAACTGTCGGACGACTATTTTTCGCCAGACAATATAGAAACAGTTGAAGCTGTTGGAATTGACGTAGTAGCAAAGCAAGGCGATACCTTTCACGGCGGACGGGTATTTAAAGTTACTACAAAGGATGGTAAGTCGTGGGCATACAAGATTGCCGCTGAGGATTGGAAGGGAGAGGAATTGTTCTTTACTTTAGACAGGGCATTGGGAATGAACATCGCTCCTGCTGTACATACGTCTAATCTTGGATTTGGTGTGCTACGTTCCTATATGAAAACCCGAAAAAAGATGGATGAAAAGCCGCCTGCAGGTACAACACATAAGTCTGCGAATCAGATTGGTCGGGCAATAGTTGAACATTCCAGTCGTGGTGGAGGTCATTTTCAAGAGTGGGTAGAAGGTGAAGCACTTACGTTAAGTAAAAAACGATTTCCCGTTGGGGATGTAGCTGATACAAGACCCTTTATTGCGCCGAATCGTCGTAAGGCGTTTATCAAGATGGCTCTTTTGGACAAGATAACTGGAAATTTTGATAGGCATACTGGCAATTTTCAGTACGATGAAGATAAGGGACTTGTTCCTATAGATAGTGGTGCTGCTGGAATGAGCTACGAAGACAGCGATATCTCACAATCGGGTAAGACTCCTTACGGTCTTCGTGGCAATCTTGGTTATCGTATCGGTTGGAAGAAAGCAGATGGAAGTATTTATGAGACATTCGATTCGCGGGTCTACACTAAGATGGATGTATCAGGTCTTGTCTCTTTAATAGAAAGCGGCGGGTTGCCTGAAGAAGACTTCCTTGCAGAAGTTGACGAAGTCTTCGATGAATTTTATAAGCCTGAGATAATCGAAGCTGTGGCTAAAGCCACTGATACTCCTATTGCAGGCGGAAATAAAGCATTACATGATGTCGCTAAGAATAAGCTAGCATTTAGAACTGCGATGAGATTAACTACTGTATTAGCTGTTGAGCGTCGTGCCGCGTATCTGGCACGCAGACAGAAAGAAATAGATGACGCACGTTGGGGGTTTTAACAAATCAATTGAGTAGAGCTAACGGAAAAGTTATTGGTTTAGTCATGGGAGAGCTTAGTCGTCCCGATGACGTAAGTGCCGTCTATCTTATCGATGGACGTATATATGGACGTCGTGACGGAGAAGGATTTGTTTGGCAGGAACGTATGGAACAGTACATGACTGTAGCTGATATGCGAAATTATAATCCTGATGAAGTCTTAGACTTCGTGCTTTCTCGTTCTACCGGACAGACATCGTTTGTCAATACGGTATGGGATCTAGCAATAGCTAAGAAGATTATTAGCGATAATGAGTTATTAGAATTGTCCGGCACACGTTATACCTCTCGTAAAACGGCACTAAGAAAGGCTGTTAGTAACATTCCCCTAGAGGATTCTACTTCTATATAGGCACAAACTTTTTTCTAAAAAGTCATTGAAAACGTTCATGTAGGTAGGCTATACTTCAACTATAGCCCTAAACGAGGTTACTATCGTGGCTACTGAAACGTTAAATCATCTTGAAACTGAAGACATTAAGTTTTTGCTGTCTTCCATTAAGGATACTCTGTATGTTTATGAGTATCCTACTTCTGCTGTGTTTTCTGCCATCACACGTTGTGTGATCATCAGTTACCTTTATGGTCTTGGGTATCACGACAATCAAGTCATAAATGACCGTTCTATGAATATATTTCGACAGCTTACCTCATTTTCTCAGAAAGGTAAGAAGTATGAATGGTTCAAGGGCTGGTCCCAGAAGCTGGTAGAGGTTGTCCGTCATCGAAGACTCACTGAGGACAAAACGGTATAGATGGCAATTTACTGCAATGTGACAGAATGCTTGAATTGGCAAGAAGCTGAAGAGCCAGCTATAACTCATGGCCTATTAGAGCGTTCTTATACAGGTGTGTGTTCAAGATCTTCTATAGATATAGCCACTACGACACTAAAAAAGTTGGGAGGCTATAGGTTTGATCTTTCTGTATGTAAGAGTATTAATCAAGAAGAAGTAGAAACTGCTGTCGGTATCAAGTGTTTAGATGCTGATTGTAAGTTTAATTGGGATAATCTGTGTATGAAACCTGAGTTAAAAGATTCTCATATATACATTGATATAGATGATCGAGGGATTCCTATATGTAAATCTCAAGCGGTCAAGAGTCGTAGCAGTTTTACTGATTGGACAAAAGTGTACGAGACGTCTGCATGAATGACTATCTACAAGCACGAAAAGGTTATACAGATATGTTTAATCGCTTTAGAAGAAGTATAAGTCGGAGCCGTGTACGAAAATCCGTTACTCGTGAGCTAGGCGACAACGAGATGATTACTGTTGCATTAAAAAGTCTTAGAGGCTACAACACAAGGCACTGGAAGAGGATCACTTTAGACAATAAGTACTGGTTCTGCTCTAAAGACCACTTTCAAAAAATAGTTGATTACAACACACTCAATGAAAAGAAGTATGCTCTTGACCAGTTTGATTGTGATAACTTTGCATTTGCATTTAAATCGCAAGTAGCGATGAATCATAATTTAAATAACGTTGGTATGGTAATAGATAATAGTGGCGGTCACGCATACAACGTAGTTATTTTTAATGATATGTCCGCTTCTTTATTTGAGCCGCAAACTGACCAGTGGATAACTCCCGGTCAGAGTAAGATGTACTCATTTAAGAACGGGATCATAATATTGTAGGAGCTTTATGTCATTAGAATCAGAATTCCATTTTATGTTTGATCCATTTACAGGCAGGATTGCACTCATGGTTCCTGCTCCTATAGTGGCATTCGATGACTTTGAGTCCTTTGAAGATTTTGTTGAGATGGTAAATGACGCTGCAGATGTTTTACAGAGATATCCATCAGGAGAGTTTTCCGTTTCATATACCAATGATGAGAAAAAGACTATTAAACGCAAGACAAAGATCGAAAGTAACTATGCCAAGGAGGTAATAGAAGCTTGGCAGGAACAGATGATCGACAGCGGCTCACCGGAAGTTGGCCCAAAGAAACCAGAGACGAAGCGCGGAGACTCTATCTCTCAGGACAAACAATAGAATCTATTAGTTTTGAGACAACAGTTCCGATCTCCACCCTTAACTATTGGTACACACAGGATCAATGGAAGATGGATAGACGTATTGCTGAGAATGAAACAGCATTACAGGAGTTAGATACTGAAGTAGCAGTTCAGAATGAGGCGCGAACTAATCTACTGCGAGGTCTTCGTTTGGTTGGCGAGATTGGAGAAGACGCTATTCGGGACGATAAGTTAAAATTTCGTGACAAAAAGCAAGCCGTAGACGTTATGTTAGAAGGGATGAAGGGCGAGTTAGAATTAGAGACAGCTAATCAAACAATGGAGTTTCTCCGTGAGATAGCCAAGATACTTAGGGAAGAAGTTAAAGATGACGAGACCCTCCGCAGACTCGCAGTCAGACTCACAGAACTCGGTAGACTATTCAATAATCGGGTCCCTACTGGAAGTAGGTCCTGATCCTGCCGAAGAGATAGAATCTGGTGCGTTAGAAGAAACAAAATATAGTACCTTTGAGCAGAATCCTGTTGACGTAGAAACATTTCTATATGGCGAAGATTTTCTCAATCTCAATATTCGATTATCTCTTCCTCAGNTAGANTTAGTAGATAATCTGTCNAACATCTTTANTAAGCCTCTTTTTACTGAGGGCGTATTAATGGCAGGACAAGGGTCGGGCAAAGATACCTGTTCTATATTTATCAATCTTAGAATTATTTACTTGCTGCACTGTCTTCGAAGTCCTCAACGTTTTTTCAATATGGATACTAATAGCTTTATTGATTCAATAAACGTTGCTCCCAATGCCGATTTAGCTAAGAATATCTACTTTAGTACTCTTGCGAATGTTCTTCGTGCGGCTCCTTTGTTTGAAGAAGGTACGCCTTATTACATTCCTCATAGGATGACAGCCAACCTTGTTACCTTTAATAAGAACATTCGTTTAATTAGTGGTAACTCAGAGAACGAGGCATGGCAGGGATACACACCAATTCTTATTGTGTTAGATGAGATTGATGCTTTTAAGAGTGAGCAAGAGCTTCGAAGAAGTAGAAGTCAGCGTGCGGTTGGAGCAGAAGGTATTTATGACACGGCTAAGTCTCTGGTTCAGTCTCGTTTTCCGGGAGTAGGTAAGATAATTTCTCTGTCTTGGCCTCGATTTAGAGGATCTTTTATTCAAAAAAGATTTCTAACAGGACAGACAGAAGATCGAACATATGTGTCATGTAAAGCTAATGGTGCTCCTTATGCTACATGGGACTTTAATCCTTCAAAAAAGAAAGAAGATTTTGAAGATTTCTATGTAACTGATCCTATTTTAGCTAAAGCTAGATTTGAATGTGATCCTCCATTTGCTAGAGATGCTTTCATAAAAGAACCGCTTCCTGTGTTACGTGCTTTTGATGCAGAGATTGATCCTGTTACGGAGAAAGTATCGCGTGTGGGATTGAAGCCCATTCGAGATGAATCTCTTATGGATAAGAAACATAAATATTTTATTCATGTCGATTTAGGCTTGCGTCATTCTAACGCTGCGTTGGGCATAGCTCATCGAGAAGATGAAAAGATTGTCTTAGATCTGATAAAGACATGGATTCCTGAGCCTGAGAAAGACGTTAATTTTAAAGAGATAGAAGACTTTATCTTAGGTCTTCGTGATGATGACTATAAAATTCTCAGTGTTACTTACGATAACTATCAATCCGTAAGCTCTCTTCAAGAGCTACAAAGCAAGAACATTCCCGCTAAGTACAAGTCTGTTACACGTACTAGAGAAGCATATGACACCTTAAAGGATCTAATTTATCAAGAGAGATTTGATGGATATTTTGAAGAAGGAACTATTGAAGAACTTTTAGGATTAGATGTTGTTTACGGAGAACGTATTGAAGCACGCACAGGAATGAATAAGGATCGCGCTGATGCTGTTGCAGGGGCGGTTCATGGTGTGTTGAAGGAAAGTTCCGTTGTCACTGGAATGAAAATAATGGGAAGTCTTTCTCCTATCTATACCAATCCAGATGTAATTGCTAAAGAAGCAGAAAATAAAGGTACTAATATTTATGATCCTCGTAAAGATTTTGGACAAGAATCTGTTAAGGATAGTGTTGTAAGTAGTCCTACAGATAGCTGTGAACTGTGTAAGCGTATTGGAGGTATTGAATATTCTGACACAATGGGAAATAGGTTACGAGATTCTGGTGTAGCGACTAGGAAAGTGTGTATAATCTGCGGTACACGGTGGCTGTTAGATAACGGAGATTGGGCTATGTCCAATCCGCCTAATGAAGAATCATTACGAGAAGTAGCAGGAATCTATATTAATGGGAATTCTTGATGCGTTAGCAAATACCTTCGGCACAGGCGGGCAGTCTAACGGTACTGGCGGTCTTGCTTCCCTACCGGATGGTGTTGAAAGCTATCAAAAGATGCAGGGTGTTCTTGGTACTTTAGACGAGATCGTCAAGTCTGCACAAACGGCCCAGTCAGGCGGCTCTTCTGCCGGACGTATGTCCCCTCTTGGTCTTGATGCCATCATTCAAGACTGGGTTCGTCAACAGTTTATATATAGAAGGTCGATACTTCAGGACCTTTATGTACTTTCTTATCAAGTAACAGAGATACGTTCTGTAGTACTTGCTATACAACGAGAAGTCTTTAGACGTGGGTTTAGTTCTTGGGAACAAAAATTTGTAGTTAAATGTCCAAACTGTGATAAAAAGTCAGATGACCCTGACGATACGCATTGTGATGAATGTTACGCATTTGAGTCGGTAACAGAAAATGTGTACGACGCGAAACTTGAACGAATGGTTTTGAAAGAAGTTAAGCGTTGGAAGCGCGATGAAGAGGGTAAACGTATCCAAGTAGAGATGACTATTCCAGATCATTCTCAACAGAACGCGTTTGATGTTCTGGCTAAAGATGTGAATAGTTTCCATCAGAACTTAATTGATGTACTACAAGAGTTCATGATGGATGTACTTATTGCCGATGATGGTTTCCTTCTTTTAAACAAAGAATATGAGATTGATCGTGAGACAGGTGAGGTTGCGCAGCAACGTATCTTTGAGATAACTCGATTACATCCGGCCCTTACTGAGTACGACATTGATAGAAAGGATGGTCTTCCTGAAAGATCTCATTGGCTCTGTCCTATTCACAGAGAGCAACAGACACATACTTCGCCGGGACGTTGTGATGTCATCAATCAAGATGGCTACATTTGTGACGGTAAATTACTACCAGCGATGTTTAGATATTACTGGCGTGGGCGCTATAGGTACTACACTGCTGGTGAAATACTACACACCTCTTATTTCAATCCATCGAAGACTTATGGATACAGTCCAGTACTAACAGTCTTTGAGAAGATATTGGCTCTCGTTGGGGCTGACAGGACCCTCTATAGGTATTGGTACGAGCGTCGTATACCACCGGGATTGTTAATTACCTACACTGATGATCCAGAATCTTTGGAGACAGAGATTGAGCGGATCAAGATGCAGATGCTTAATGATCCAAACACATTTCCGTGGGTAGCGGCTTCTGCTAGATCTAACAGAGGTAAGACGGACTTCGTCAAGCTTGCTTACACATTTCAAGAACTTGATTATCTTCCTGTAAGGCAGGAGATAAGAGAGCGTGTTGCTATGTTGTGGGGGGTAACTCCCTTATTCACTGGCGACACTAGAGGTGTTGGTGGCGGTTTATCTGGGGGTAAAGAGACTGCTGAGACATCAATGCATGAAAATTTGGTTGAGTCTTATCAGTCAGTAGTTAATAAAAATATTCTCCCTAGACTGCTAGATGAGTTAGGTATTACTGATTGGAATATTACTTTAACGCCTCCTCGTGAGAAGAATGAAGCTGATGATCTCATGATAGAGAAGCAACGTATAGATAATGCTTTAGCGATGATGCAGTTAGGTTACGAAGCTGTTAAGACTAAAGGTTCAGAATTACGATTTACTTATAAGAAACTTCCTCAGGTTCCCGGTGCTCAGCCCGGAATGCCCGGAGGTCCTCCTACTATGCCCGGAGGCATGCCCGGAGCAGAGATGCCTGCAATGGCAGGCGTAGAGGGCGGTCCGCCCGGAATGGAGGGTGGATTACCTCCTCCCCCAATGAGTGAAGGTGGTATGTCACTACCTACCGAAGAGGAACCGAACGTATGAGCACCTCTCAGAATTTAATAAAGTCTATAGACAGATATGTAAATGAACATCCTGTTCATCTTATTGATGACTATATCTATCGCACTTCTGAGAAAACGATTCAGATGGAAGATATTACAGAGTTTGGAGAAGGGGGATGCCCACTTCTCTTAGAAGATGTCTTCAATTCTATTAGTCCTACGTCAAACTATTTCTTAAGAAGTTATGATCTTCTTATTAAGGCTGATGAGGAGCTACAAGAGGCTGGTGGTGCTGGGGTAGGTGAAGGCACGGCTAAGATTGCTGGAGCCGCTGTAGGAGCAGCTAAGGTAGCTAAACGTAAGTTTGCTACATCTACAGCAAAGTTTGCTCCGTGGTCTGCCAGTTGGCGGCAAGGATTCAAAGGGGGATTTAAAAGTCAGTGGGCAGTAGAACAGAAAGCTAATAAGCCCGTTCAAAGCACCATGCATGATGAGAATCCCCGTGCTTACTATAAGGAGCGTGGGAAGCTTGCAGCAGAATTTGCTCAAACGCATGATGATTTTGAGAAGGGCAAGATAACTAAAACCCAATTAAATAAAAAATTAGGAGTGACTCCATCTAAAAGAAACAACGATGGGACAATTAACAAAGGTCAATTTAGGCACGGAAACCAAGATAAGGGAGAACGTGCTGAACGCAAAGAACTTATTGGAAAGTTAGCCAATGATGAAAAGCTTGGTAAAAATGAGCGACATAGGCTTAATGAACTAACTTCTAAGATGTCGATTGCTGAGCGTGCAAATGAGATAGGAACCGATCTCGATATGGTTGAGTATCATGTCAACCAGATTGAACGCGCCAGTAATCCTATGTTGCGGGCATTAGATCCTCGACTTAGCCAAGTCATACCCCCACAAGGGAAGATGCCGGAACGCTTTGGCGATGCAAGTGCAATGAAGGCTATCTCTGGGCGCTTCAAGAAGAATGTTCTTAGAGGTGTGCCTGCTTCCGATGTTACTCCCAGTAAAGCAAGAGACTCTCAAATGATTGCTTCTCAAGCGGGGCAAGCAAAGATTGATGAGCAACGCGCACAGGAAAAAAAGGCTGAGTGGGACACATATAAACAAGCAGTAACAGAACAGAAAGAACAGGCTGCTGGTGGAAAAGGCGGCGATACTGAGGATAGAGAGTACTTAAAACCCGGACAGAAACCTCCTAAAGATGTGCAGGAGCAGAAGTCAGATCGGGGCGCTCGATACTATTCCAAGAAGGAAGCTGAGCAAGTTAAAGCGGCTAAGACAGAAGAAGCGGAAGAACCAAAAGAAGAGCCTAAAGAAGAAACTTCTTCTACAGAAGAAGACGCTCCTAAGACAGAAGGCGATGAGTCAGAAGATAAGCCGACTCCTAAGGATGAAGCTGAGGAGACTGAAACAGAAGATACTGATTCAGAAGATGAGCAGCGCGAGGCAGATATTGAAACAGAAGAGTCTAAAGATGAGTCACATGAAGGGCAATTGAAACAATCTGTTCAAGAATATCAGGATGCTATAGGAACGCCACAAGAACAGGAAGCGCTGAGACTGCTTCATGGGAATATGAGAGCTACGGTGGATAGAGGTGAACAGAGTGTAGAGGATGTTAATAATTGGGTTAAGGGTGGATTTAAGGGAACCGAAGGATTGAATGCTGTTGATTTTGATATTTATGACAAACCTATGCCAACTGTGCCGGACAAGCCGAAAAAAATAAAACTCCCGACAGGCAAGCAGGAAAAGGGCGAAGCCTATCGAGAGAGACGGGAGGGCATGAGTCCTGAAGAGAAAGAAGCTGCTCTAACTAGTGCTATAGAGACTGCTGCATCAGGAGACTCAGGTGCGGAGAGGAACGGCTTTTGGGATGCTGTTAAACAAGGTTGGCAGGTAGGAGTAGGGGAAGCGCAAAAAGCTGCTGCTGCGAGAGAGGTCAAACGAGCGGAAGAAGTTACTAACTTTGTCGATAAATTTGCAACGGCGGAGGAAGAAGGTAGAGCTAAAGGACGCAGTAAGTCCGCTAAAAAGGGTTGGCAGACTAGAAGAAAGAACGCTAGAGATGAAGCTATAAACGAACTGGTTGATTACACCAAGTTATATGGTCAACAAAAGGCAAAGAAGTTGCTCTCTGCGATTTCAGAGAGAGCCGATCCTGCGATGCAAACTGCATTAAAGAGATTTAATACAGAGATTGACGGAGTTAAATCTGTTGTTGGTGAGAACACCAAAGCTGCGAAAAAAGAAGCTAGAAAGACTAAGATCGTTGGTCAGCGTGCTGCACGTAAGTTAGGACGTAAAGGACGTAGAGCAGCCGCCGATGCTATGGGTGCTCTTAGTGGCGCACTTGGTACTGGAAAGCAGACCGTTGGAGATGCATCAGCAAGAATCATTGACAAGCTTCCTACGAATGCTGAGGATGCAGTAGCTGTAGCACAGACGCTACAGGGACAAGTTATGGGCATGATAGACAAACTTCCTACTGATGCGGCGGTCTATGATGTGATTGACGCAGTTGCAGACAAAGCAGTAGAGATGGGCAGTAATGCTGGTGAGAGTCTAGAAGCAGGTAGAAAGCGTCTTGGTATCCCTCGTATACGATACGGGAAGACATCTATCTTAGGTAAAGATCCCAAAGCTCGTTCTCAGGCAAGTATTTATGGTGTTGAGAGCGGCAACAAAAAGAAAGGATTGAGTCGTCAATTAGGATTTAGATTATCTGAAGATGGATTCTTTGAGATGGGCGGGTACTTCTACAAGACAGATGATCGTCTTCAACTTCTTTTAAAAGAGCTAAACGATACTTTACTTCCTACTACGGACTCAGTGGTAATGAAACTAGAGAACTATCTCTCTAAAGTTAGAGATAAGTCGGCAACCGATCACGATAAGACCGTTCTGTTCTTGGATGCTCTGACACTGGCGACTGAGTACGAGCTATCAACAGAAGACGCTGCTACATTTGCCAGTGAGATGGTATCTAAGTCCAATGCCTCGTTACATGACTATTTAGATCGATTGAATGTAAGTGGCGATGTTTTCTTAAAGGCCAATTTAGATACATACAGGACGGATCACGTAGCTGGTGTTTCTGAGATGGTAGATGCAGTAATTTTATTGGACGCTCTTAATAAGGTAGGCGTTGAGAAGTAATGCTTAGAGATAAAGAATCTATTCGATTAATTGAATCATATTTGCATAGACAGATCCAGAAGGGTCGTCTTATTGCTATCCATGATATGGCGCAAAGATTTCTGAATTTGAAAAAAGCGCCTCCTGTTGCTACTACTGAGACAGAGCGTGGTAAGAAAATACGGGGGCAACGAGAGGAGAAAGGTCAGGCATCCGGTCACGCGGTGTATCCACACCTACGGCCTATGTACAGAACAGTACATAGAACAGTACCAAGGGCGATAGTCTTTCGTGCCATTCGATGGGTAAATCCTGCCCGTATGTTTCCTATTTCCCAATATGATAAGAAAAAGTTACAGAGTCTATCTAAAGAAGAATTTCAGGAAGCCTTCACAGAGCTTGCCCGGTATCGTCGTGAAGCGCATGTAATCAATCAACGCTACGGTCAGATGATCGACATGATTGATGCAGGCCAACTTCCTTACTATATTCCGCATGCCAACATCCCAAAACAGAAGTTAGAGAACCTTGCTGAGTATCGTGAGCGTGCCGAACGATTAGGTAAGGGTGCTAGTGACTGGGGATGGGAATTAGATCACAAGGCTGAAGAGTTCCGTGAAGTATGGGAAAACAAGATATTTGAAGGAGATAAACAAGCTCCCGCAATAGATGACATCGATGGTCTATGGGAGGGCGGACCTCCTCCGTTTATGCGTATTCGTGATGGACGCAAGAATAAACGGGTTATGCGTATGCAGCGCCGGGGACATAGACGTTTTCAGGTTAAATTTAAAGGTGGTCTTGGCCCTGAAGATGAATACGGTATGACTACTGTCGCAAAGAGTGAAGACGACGCTAGAAAGAAGTTCACGGAATTCATGGACGAGGTTCTGAATAGAGGGGATTTCCCCCATGAGGCGGCGAGTGACCGTGGCAAGATGATGCGGAACGCAGTAGCGAACGGATTCAAAGGTGCTGACGTTAAAGATCTGGGTAACGTCAAGCTTCCCAGACTGCCGCAAATTAATGTACAGGAGTTTGTAGCGGTTGATCAGCAGGAAGTTCGCATTGGAGGAAAGGGTTTCGATCCAGAAGTGAATAGAATGCCTCCATTGCGTCATGTTAAGAGCGGAGCCGATGTGTTTCTTCTCAGGATGCCGCCTAGTAAAGGTGCTTCCTTTATGGGAGACAAGCAGTGGACAAACGCTAATCAAGCTGCGGAGACTGCAAAGACTCGCCACGGGTGGAATGGACAGGTAGGCCCCAAAAAGTCGAAGATCCAAGTTAATTTCCGACGGGTAGGGGAAGCTGCTCCCGGAGCACAGGGAAGGGTAGCAGAGCGGCGGTTTAATCGAGTCACGCAGCGCAGTGGTCCGGGTGGGGGAGTTAAACATATCGGTGGTCCTAGTGCTAGGGATTTTGCAGAGGAACCTGCTCAGCACACAGAAGGTCAGATACCTGATCCTCCAGCAAGACAGGCGCAGATGTTCGGCAGACCGCCTGTAACCGCTCCGCCGAAGAAAGCTAAAACACCCCCAAAGCCTGAAGATCGTGCAGCAGAATTTGATGCGTTAGTCGGCTCCGATCCTATGATAGGGCATAGAGATAATCTGCCCTCGGATTCGAATAATCCTCAAAGAGATTACAAGGGACAACATCAAAAGTTTGTTAATGACATAGCTGCGGCTGTTGAGAGGGTACAGCCGGGAGCAGCAATAGGGGATCTTTTTGATCCTAAGCACCCTGTCGATGTAAAAGACGACGATAATTACTTTACAGCAGAAAATGTTGCCAAAATTAAACCTATAGGCAATGTGGAAGGGGCAGCGCCGGGTATTCGTTCCTCTGTGACATTCCAGCTTACGATGAAAGATGGTAAGAAGTATGTATACAAGATCCAAGAACAGGAGTGGAAGAACGAATTCCAATACTATGCTCTTGATCGCGCACTTGGATTGAACGTAGCTCCTACTGTCACATTGAAAAATCTGGGAATGGGATTATTTCGTCAGATTTATATAGATGGAGATGGTGATCCCAAAAATATGCTCACCAATAGATATCGCCCGGATACAGATATAATTAAGGACCTACTTGACGCATCCGCAGCGGGGGGAGGCCACATAGCAGAATGGGTAGATTCTCCTGATTCGATGAAGGGTGCTAACGGCGATCGAGGTGATCCCAAAAATGGGGGACTTTTCGATACACAGCAAAAGCGGCATAATGCGTACGCCGTTGGTCTGTTAGATCTTCTAACACTAAATGGCGATAGGCACGTAATGAACTGGGCGCCACATCCTGAGAAAGGCATCGTACCTATAGATAATGGATACGCAGGCAATGGTCCTATATACCACCTGAAAAGCAATGCGACAGCCGTTGGTAGTGTAGATGCCATGTTTCCTAGTCCGGGGAACAAGCCCGGTGGATCAAGATATAGGATCGGTCTGTATGAGAATATGCGAGTTGGTTGGAAAGCGGGCTGTGCTGCTGATGGAGTGACTAGAGCGGATTTTGAAAAAGAAATCTCCGACTGGTTTGATGCTAACTGGAACGGTGCGGCAGTAAAGGCAGTTACTGATGCTTCCGGATACGACGTTAGAAATAGATCTTATTTAGAAGCGGATAAGCATGATGAGTTACGCACTATTTTTGTAAGCAAGTTCATGCAGGACTTTGGCAGTGCTATATCCAGAACTTAGATTCTTGACAAATCATATCTGTAAATTGCTATAATGTATATAGGTACAAAAATATACTGTTTCAGGAGTAAAGAAGAATGGCTGTTGTATTAGTAGAAGCGACAAACGGCAATGCCTTATGTGCAATATTACCGAATAGACGTATTGTTTCCATTCCCGAAGACGCTGCGGCATTTAAAGGTATGCTAGAAGGTACTATGGAAGTTATTGAAGAATCATGGAAAAGTTCCTACGGTGAGGATATATCCACAGAGGAGTTATTTAAAGAAGTGGCTGGTCATATGCAGGGTCAGATGGGAGTCGCATCTCTTTGGCAAAGTGAAGACTATGATGAGGTACGCGACATTATAAAAAAAGCAGGAATGAAATATGTCTGATGAACTTAAAGATCTGCTTAGCGCAGAGCTAGACGAGATACTTGCGAAAGCAGCAGCAGACGAAGCTGCCGATAATGACGATGATGAGGACGATGAAGATAAGATACCTGAGGTCTGGTTCATTTTTGATGGTGTCGGTACGTATCTAGGATATGTGTCAGAGAATCCACCGGAGAAAGACCCCGACCAACACCATATCTTGATAACTGGTAGAGAGAATCCCTACCTAGATGAGCTAGTGTGGTCGCTTCAGGGGCTAGGAGAGAACATCTATGAACTCCCTGAGCATCTGGACGGCGAACCGGGAAGTTATGTTATAGCTCCAGTTGATAGTGAAGAGGCTTTCATGGTCTTGAATGAGATGGGCTTTATGGCTACGCGGGCCACTAAACAAGATTTCGATGAACTTCTTCGTGAGATGGATAAGCTGCAAACTATTAAGGGCGGAGAGAGTAAGAGATACTCCCGTAGCTAATTAGTGTGACTAGACTCGTATCACAAATTGAGAAATATCTGAGCAAGGCTGAGTCCGCGCTTGGTACAGAAGATTTTGTGCCGGATATTAAACCGGAAGAGTTTAAAGTTGAAGAAGCGGCTCCCAAGCCACGAGGCTCCACTGCACCTTCAGGCAAAGTTCCCACAAAGATTTATGAGATGGTTAGACGTGGGGGCAGAGTTTTTGAACGTGTCCGTACTGCTTGGGTAAATCCAGAAGTCGCTGAACGCTTAGATAGAGGCAAACTAGCTACAGATTGGATTCGTACTCTTGGTAACTACATGCCTCTGTACTTTGTGGGCGGCTACGTTAGAGATAAGTTTTTAAAGAAAGCTCCTGCTGATATAGATATTATTTCACTAATACCACTTTCTCAGGTACGCCCTATTCTTAATAAGCTGAACATTCGATATACCGATACATCTAACTCACATGCTCGTATCAAATTTGAGGTAGGTGGTATCTCAGTTGATGTGGTTAGTGTTAAAGGGGAAGACCTTAGCAACAATTTAATTTCACGAGACTTCACTATTAATTCTGTAGCACAGTCTGTTACAGGACAATTCTATGATCCTGCACACGGTTTAGATGATATTAAGGCTAAGATTTTAAAAACCCCCGGTAATGATCCAGAAACCACTTTTAAAAATGATCCTATTCGTATCTTACGTGGAATTAGATTTGCATCTAACTATTCTTTAAAGATTCATTCTTCTATTCCACTCGCTGTAAAAAAGACTGTGGATGGTTTATCTGCAAAGAAACCTCGTAGGATTGGTTTTGAGTTTAAAAAGATTCTACAAACGCGCAGATCGTGGGTTGCTGCAAAGCTTTTTGCAGAGTGGGGTATATTAAAATACATTTCTGATGATTTAAATAACCTCTTAGATCTAAAACAGAAGGGTTCGATCTACAAATATCATGCTTGGCCTCAAGTTATTGCTGCGTTACGACGTGCTAAGAGTCAAGAATTAACAGTTAATGCTGCAATAATGTTCGCTTTTGTTGGTAAATACGCTGTTTCTAATGGTGGAAAGACCAATGATTTCACTGGTTGGGAAGAAGAAAGTGCAAAAATGGCACACAAAGAACTTCTTAATCTAGGTTTTTCTAAGGAATATGCCAACCGAATTCATTTAATTATCTACAATATGAAAATTTTCTCTGTTGAGTCTCCCGGTATTGATGATTATCGAAAGATAGCATTGTCGCAAAGAGAAGATCTAGAAAACTTTTTTGCTACAGCAGACGCATTGATAGGTACTACTCGCAACGATATGCAGAAATTTGAAAGCACTAAGAGTAATATCGAGCGCTATGCTAAGACAAACAACTCAACTGATGGAGAAGAGTTACGAGTTACTTCAGGTGTTGAGAAATTTGATAACACGG
>NZER01000043.1 GCA_002690445.1 Candidatus Pacearchaeota archaeon | reverse complement strand
TCCCGCCATTACCCCAACACCGACTCATTCCCCGGTCTGGGATGGACAGTCGGTCCGAAGGGCCAACTCGTCGTGTCAAAGCGTGTGATCCTACGCTTGCACGATGACAAGGTTGGTGGGCACGACGGAGAGCCACCGTCGTCGGTCTGCATCTTGGGCCAGAAGATGTCTCGCTCGTTCCCTCCGGCGCATATGGCCATGAGGGACATCCAGAGTTCCGTCGAATCCTACATGGAAAGGTACACATGTTTGTGATCACGATTTCGGAGTGCGGGGCGGAGGGGGTCAGCCGCCTTGACAGCAACGGGAAACCGGTTGTTGTCCCGCCTGATCGCATTGTCTACAAGGTTTCCGGTTCGCAAGGCAGGTGGCAGCGTTTCGAGGATGCCGCTCGCCTTGTCCAGATCATGCTCTCACCGGGCATGACCGTCAGGTACTACACCAAGTCCTGTCGGCACAACATGAAATACCAGCCAGTGACCGTATGGTCGCTGCATATCGAAAGCGAAACCGTATGAACCCCGAAGAGCCTGAAGCGGAGATCGGCACCGACACCATCGTGTACGACCCAGACGAAGGCCCCATGGCCGGTCTGGAGTTCGACACCGACGCTGAGGAGGCCGAGGAAATCGGTTCCCATGAGCGTGACGCCAAAGCCATCAAGTCGTGGGTCCGACAGGTCGTCGGCGTTCAGGACATGACCAAGGCTCTGCGCGAGGGCAAGGTGGACGGCGTGTCTGAACACCTCGTCCTTGGCGGCTGGCGGGACACTTGGAAGGACAAGTGGTGTGACCTCACAGTCAAGCCCAGCGTTTCAGGGCGCTACCACTTCCAGACCATCCCCGGTGGCATCCTTGAGTTGATCCCCGACGGTCCAGTGTCAACGAACACCGTGACCCTGACCTACGAGGATCCCGACCAAGGCGGGAAGGAGCGGCCCATCGAACTTGAGCCGTACTTCGAGAAGGGGTTGACCGAACCGATTCAGGTCCAGTTGCTCCACCTCATCAAGTCCACCCCCGCCGAGGATGACCCCCATGGCATCGACCTTGATCGGGTCATCGTCAGGACCATCCACGCACCGCAGTTCCCAGCGTTCGACCCCAGCACTGGTGTCGGCTTGGAACGAGTCTGCGTGACAGTCACCAACGGTCCCTCCGTTCGTAACCTCTACAGTCTGGTGGATCATCAGGCCATTGAGGGCGAAGGCGGTACCCGAAAGATCATCGACGTTCCGGTTGACATGTGGAACGGCGACATCGGCGAGAATCAGTCGTCAACGTACGACCTGAACTTCGCCAACGCTGCTCTTCGCATGAAACTGGCGAAGCAGTACCGGTGGGTAGCGGCACTCAAGATTGCTGACATCCCCTGCGACGGGGACAACAGCAACGTGGACCAGTGGCTCTACGATGGGCGTCGGCTCATCTACGGGGCGCAGGCGGCGGATCAGCAGGAGGCGGAAGCAGCCATCCGAATCGCTGACGCCGGTCACAGGCGGGAGCGGTACCAGCAAGCCGCTCGTAACTTCTGACCGTCCGCTGTGCGGCAGGGAGTGGGGGTCGGCCTTCGGGTCGGCCCCCGCCCCCTTTTTCACACACGGGCAAAGAGATCAAGGCGGCGGTCTTCCAACATCGGAAATGCAGCGACCCGATGTCGAAAGACCGCACTCTTTCCCAGCAAATGTCAGCAGGCGTTCGTCTTGCGGACCCGCAAGTCCAGCGCGTTTGTAGCGACAGCGTGCCCCAGCGAACCAAAGCGTCCTCGTAGTCCTATAGAGTTGGGTGTTGGTTGGGTGAACACTCCATGAAACGGTATTCAAGATATCGGAGGGATAAGCGATGAAGATACTCAGTTATAGAGAATACAAAGCAAGACAGGCTGCTATTGATCGTCAGCATGATGCAAATCTTCGTATGTATCAGATGTTTATTCATAATGAGAACATGATGAAGCGTTTGCATAAGCAGCAGGATCTTAGAGATCGTGGCCGGATTTCGGCTATCGGCAGGGCCAAGATGGCTCTGAAAAAAATAATCTCCCGAAGGAGGGAGTCACATGACAGCGAAGGGACAGGCCCGAGGGCCGAATCACTTCATCGATCCACCCGAGATCGTGCCCGGTATGCGTACCGGAGTTCGGGTAACCAAAGTCCGTCCGGTGACGGAGCGCGACCGCTATACGAGAATCGCAAAGGCTCTCGTAGATCATCCTGATCAGTGGTGCAAGATCACTATCTATCCTTTTAAGCACAACCATGACATGGTGAAGGTTGCTGAGTCTGCTGTTCGTAGGCTGTGTCGTACTGGCAGCAAGGGTGGGATGACCCTTATCAAGAACTTCATCACAAAGATGTACGGGGACAACATCTTTGATATCTACATGGTTGAGGCTGAGTTGGATGCCCAGCCTGATGGCTCTATTGAAATCTGGGCACGCTGGACTGAACGGTTGGCGGCCTGAAGATCAGGGGTGCGTGGTACGCGCTTATATCAATCCCCTCCGGTATGAGCGAGAGGTTCGATTCCTCTTAACCCCACTATGAAAACTATATTGTTCTGGTTAGTAACTTTGACATTTAGTCTTATTGTAGGTGTTGTGTTGGGATTTGGCGCAGGTTGGATCTACGACACATGGGCTTTATACAAATAGCATCCGAAGGAGGATGACATGGAAGATAGCAAGACATTTCAGTTGGTTGAGGATCTTCGTGACTTCGCTGACTTTGTTGAAGAGCATGGGCCTCAGTTGCCTAGTATCAGTGTTGAACTACGCAGTTGGATCTGGGGCTATGAAGTTGAGGATCAGGGTGTACCTGAGGGTATAGCGTTGGCTTTGCGTGCTGGTCTTAAGTCAGCAGATGAGGTAACTAAGGAATACTCTGATGATTACTTCCGTATGTACCTGAAGTTCGGCAAGTTGGAATACAAAGTAGTATGTAATCGTAAAGAAGTATGCGAGAAGAACGTGATTGGTACCAAGATGGTGACCAAGAGCATGCCACCTGAGGGTGAGTGGACTGAGCAGCAAGTAGAGGAAGAAATCGTTGAGTGGGTGTGTAACCCGTTGCTTGCGATTGTTACCAACGCATGACTAATGAGTGCAAAGCGCATGTGTGGGGATCTGCACATGATAATGACCGTGTGATCTGTATTCATTGTGAGTGTTCACCGATGAGTGCAGAGGCAGATGAACCCTGTTGTGTGATCTATGTAGTTGAACATACTGGGACGTTGGAAGAGTTCCAGATAGAAATGGCCCGACTAAGAAAAGAGGCGATCTAATGGCTCTGGTAACAAGCGACCAGACGATAACAGTTATTATTTTGGAGGCTGAGGCTGAAGTTCATGCATTGGCTGACCTTCTAAGCAGACACCCGACACTTAATGAAGACTATCCTGAGTTGGATGAACTAACTAATGCACTATGTGGTGCTTGTCTAGGGTTGGAGGTACCGGATGGCTACTGCTTCGGAAAAGGATAACCNACCCGATTCTTCTAGTAANGCAGATCCAGCAGAGTTTCGNTTCGGTGATGTGGACTGGACTGAAACAGACTGGGATTGCAAGCCTAGTCAGTTGGCTCAAGAAGCAGCGAATCGTATATGGGACATGCCGCTCTGTGTCATATATGAAAGAAGTCCTAATGCAGAAGTAGCCATGTGGTGTGAGTGGATACAACAAGCAATCTATAATCAATGGTTGAAAGACCGGGAAGCAGGATAGTATGAGTCAAGCGAATCAGATGGTGTGTTGGGGCAACCTAACTAGGGATCCTGAATTGAGGTACTTCGAAAATGGAAGCGCCGTGTGTAACACCGGGGTTGCGATCAACAAGACATGGACGGACCCAAAGGGGCAGAAGCAAGAAAGCACAGAGTTCTTTGATCTGTCGATTTGGGGAAAGATGGGGGAAAATGCCGCCGAGTCTCTTACTAGGGGTGATAGGGTGCTTGTTGTTGGCAGCCTCAAGATTCGTCGTGTTGAAGGTGATGACGGTACAAAGAGGCAGTTCGCTGAGATTAATGTCGAAGAAATAGGTCCAACGATGCGTTGGGCAACTACTACACAAACTAAAAATACTAAAGAAAGTGGCTCTAATCTTGGTCCCGAGCCTGATTTCTAAACTGGATCTAAGAAGATGGTGGACTAAAGGGTTGTGTCTTGGATTAGTAACCGAAACTATTCCTGCTAAACTTTGCCATGAATGTCCTGTTAGATATCAATGTATATGGATAGCATTAATAGAAGATGATCGATTAGGCGAGTCTACATTCTTCATTCGTGGTGGTTTATCTGCCAATAAAAGACAGGAGATTTGGGCAAAGAATGGACACAATCCTGAGAAAGCGTTTTCTACCAGTGTTGTGGAAATGGAGAGGGCTAAATGTAGTGAACAAGCCAAACAAAGCAAACAGAAAGGTAATAGAAATAAATAAACTGGTTAATCAGTTCACTAGTTCTATGCAGCACAAGCCATTTAATAATGACATAGATAAGGCTAGAGCATTGGCTTTTATTAAAGCAATCCGTGAAGTGCTGGCTATTGGACCACCCAAACATCATTTAGTGGATGCTCCATGGAACGGTATTCAAGTAGATGAGGCAACATTGGCAGAGAATGCTAGACAGATAGCATTAATCAGAGAGAAACTGAGAAGGAGTTCTAAAGATGAATGAATTTGATAGCGCATATCAGCATGATCGTCACCAGATGATTAAGACCGAAGGAAAAGGTAATGCATTGGCTGTTATGGAAGATGCTGGTGCATTATTCAAAGTAGACTATCCACCTGCTACTTATGTAGACACCTTTAATGACATAACTGTGCCTGAATATCTAGAAGGAAAACATGAAGGCCAGAATCTCTTTAAGTGGGTAGTTCGTGCAGATACTAACGATGTTTTAGGATTGCATTCAGGTATCTATCCTGAGATTCAAAGTTATAGATTCCTTGGAGAGATGGCTGAATATATGTTTCCTAATTCTACTACTGGTTGCACTGTAATCGGTAATGGTGAACGAATCATGTTAAAGCAGGACATCTCAGATGAGATTGATCTGGATGGTGATGTCATTCAGCCTCAGGTGTTGTGGATCTCGTCCTTTAACGGAACATGGTCTACATCTGTAATGGATTCGATGTTTCGTTGGTTCTGTTCTAACCAAATTGTGACAGGTAATGCTCTCTTTAAGTGTAGGCATACTGAGAATCACAACTATACGTTTGAGACACGGGCAGGTGTGTTGGAGGAAGCAGTTAAACGTGCCCGTACCTTTGCTTCAATGGCACGGGTATTGAAGGATCAGACGTTCACTGACGAAGAGTTTACGACATTGACTCGTCGGTTGGTGCCGAAGCCGATGCCCTTTCCGGGTGAAACAGAAGTAGCGGAGCGTCGTTGGACAATAGTTCGTAAGAAGTGGGACCACATGACAAACAAGTGGAATGAAGAGCGTGAAGAGTGGGGTGAGGGTACTCGCTGGTTGGCTTATAACGCTGTTCAGGGTGCAGAGCAGCACCATATCAATAGTGGTTTCAAAGAGACTGAGGCAGCGCAGGAGAAGTCGTTGATGAAAGCCATCGATGGTGCTACTCCACTATCGGCTAAGGCGTTGACTCTTCTGGCTGCATGAGTATTGGTCAGGACATAGCCTTTGGTTCGGCGCATCTTAAAGATCGGAAGTACGATAAAGATGCTGCGATTATATGTGATTGTGGAAAAGTCACGATAGATCACACCTTGCGTGAACGTAGGGTGTGTTTACATGAAACTACATTAACAAGAGAGGAAATGCTTAGACATGGAAATCAACGGTAGCATTAATGAAGGTACCATTGAGATTGACGTTGACGTAGATGATATCAGGGAACACCTTGAAATCATGGATCGTGACGACGTTGAGAATATTGTTTCTGATTACATTGATAATCGGGACTGGTCAGGCGAGACAGAAGGCAGCATTGAGAGCCTGTTGGATCAATACGATGCAAACTCTGCTCCCTGTGGCGTCGGCAGGTCGTTTGAGAAGGCGGTATGGTGGGCGATGGGCCGTCGGACTGACAACGACGCCAATTACGTTGTTGTTGACGGTGGTCCTAGTCACATCACTCCTGAAGGATTGCGTAACCTTATCCGTGAGGAACTAAAAGTATTGTTCACGGTGATTGCATCAGATACCACCCAGCGATTGAGTGAGCGACAAGGTGTCTGAGAACCTCGCTACGCCTGAACACAGACTTTTCGTACATCGGATAGCCCAAGCATGGGCCAAAGGCGACAGGGGCGCTCCTAGCCAGCCTGAGGGCACGCTGTGGCGTGGGTCGTGGGCAGGGATGTGCGCTCGTAAGGTGGCGTACATGACGACGGGGCAAGAACAGACGAATCCTCCTACGTTGGCAGATACATGGCGTATGGGGTTGGGTTCTGTCGTTCACGAATTACTTGAGCCTGCGGTGAAAGACTGGCTTGCTACTGATGACAGTGTTGCTGTTGAAGAAGAAGTTAACGTGGAGATGGGCTTACATGGTCACGGCCACGTTGATCTTGTTCTTTATGAGAAGGCATCTGGCTTAAAGATCGTGCTTGAACTGAAGACCATCAACGGTTTCGGTTACAAGATGGCTGTGGAGAAGGGTGAAGGACCACGGTTCTCACATATTCTACAAGGTTCATTGTATGCACGGGCTGTTGAAGCAGACATGCTGGTCATTGGTTACCTAGCGATGGAGAACATTAGCCCTAAACGTGCTGAGTCACAGGGGTTGGACGATATTGGTCGGTTCTCAAGCGAGTGGCACTACAATAAAGAAGAATACATGCCACTAGCCGTAGCAGAAGAGCAGCGACTAGAAGCAGTAGCCTTGCAAGCACATGAAGAAGGACCGTTGTCAATACCACGACGGTTCTCTCATTACGATCCAGACGTTCCGTTTCCTGCGGAGATTACTGATCCATCAAAAGGTTTGTGGACTATGGACACAAAGTTTGGAAAAGTCTGGCAATGCGGGTATTGTGACTACCAAGACCGTTGCATAACAGATATGGAGTGAACATGGATGCCGACGCAAGCGGATCTCTTTGCGTTGATTGGGTATTCGGCACTAACGATGATGAATTTGAACCAATCGGCGCTCTAGATTATTGGCAAACCCACGCTGTAGTTGAAGCACTGAAGCCTTATGTGGCTGAAAGTGCCAACAAGGTTGCTTATTACAAGGCGAAAGGAGAGAAGAACAGAGGGACTGAAGTGTTAGAGGACGCGCGAGATTCCGCTGCCTTTAGTCTAGACTTATTTAGTATAGCACTGAATCGTATGCGTACTGCCTACAAGAAAGCAGAATATGAGGGAGATAACTCCACTAGCGAATCTAGGACGGACACCTGAGCAGGGTCGTATCCGACTAGGAGTTAAAACCGAACGTGCCATGAAGTCACTGGATACGTTCAGATTCACATCACCAGACCAGTCAGCGATTGAGCAACTAGCGAAGATATATGGCGGTAATGTAGGTCGTTGGACTGCACCACGCAGCAAGCAGCCTCAATGGGAAGTAATCACTGAGGCTAGCGAGATAAGGGTGTATCTGCCTCCTCACAGCATCGATGTTTGGTACGAGATGTGGTCTGCTGGAGGTTGTCAACGACGTTGCGACGGTGTGACAGCGGAAGTTCCGACGAGAAGTCCAGATGGCATGGACATCGACACAGTTCCATGCCCCTGTGATCTAGAGAAGACTCCAATGCAATGCGCTCCTTATACCCGACTGCGGGTGATACTACCAGACGTAAAGTTCGGTGGTGTTTGGCGAATGGAGTCTAAAGGTTGGAACGCAGCCAATGAAATGCCCGGTATGGCTTCTGTCTTAGAACAACTGCAATCTACAGGGTTGGCTCAGTGCCAACTAATATTAGAACAGCGCACGAAAGTTTCGGGGGGTCAGACCAAACACTTTGTGGTCCCACGACTGAGTATGGATGCTTCACCAGAGCAACTGTTGGAAGGGGAAGGCAGGGCAATGGCCTTAGAAGATGCAGTAACGCCTCCACGGTCACTACCTCCTGCTGAAGACATAGAAGACGCTATAGGGGTTACTACACCGCTTACAGAGGCAGAGATCATTGATGCCAGTATCGTTGAGGAAGTAGAAGGCTGGGATAAACCACCCGCAGGTGTTAAAGTTAAGAAGAATCCTGACCCACCCCCAAAGTTTATTCCAGCGTGATGTCACTCAAACTAGAGCGTCAGACGGTGTATCTAGGCGGCGGACTCAAGAAGGTCGCATGGATTGTCTTCGATGGCAACGAGATGGTTGGCTGGTACTGGGACTATAATGCTGCTCATCGACGGGCACATGATGTGCAAGAACAGAAGGAACACCGGGATGGGGTATGAGCAATATCTACGGCAAGGGTGATAAAGGTAAGGCCACAAGATTACATGCCCTGATTATAAGAGATCATGGATCATGCGAAAGATGTGATTCGACTCATGCTCTACAGTGCGCTCACATAATCAGTAGAAAATACAGTAACACCAGAACCAGTCTCAACAACGCTTTCTGTCTCTGTGCATCGTGTCATATGTATTTCACAGACAACCCAGTCGATTTCGGTACCTTCACAATTGAGAAAATAGGCGACGAAGCATATAGGGTACTATTGGAGCAACGGCAGTTGACCAGCAAGGTTGACTGGAAAGAGGAGGCAAAGAGACTCAATGGGATTGCAAGGGAACGGGGACTCATCTGAATCAGAAGACGCGGCACAGATGTTTGAAGTAAATCTGATGGTTGATCCAGACAGTAGAGTCTGGCGAATAGAAGCCACTGGACAGGCTGCGACGTTGCTGTTCTTCTTACTGGACGCTAGTCCGAACGGAGTGATTCAGAAACTATGGGATGAAGCAAAGTTTGATCGGCTGGTTAAGTATGATCTTGGTGAGTTAGATGGGTGAGCCTACCGGTCGTTCAAGAAACTACATCCAATGCTGGAATTGTAATGGATATATTGCTAAGAAGTTGCTAGATGATGAACACTACGATGGTGACTGTCCATTGTGTGAGGCCACGGGTCTAATCCTCGACAAGTAGAGCCGTCTGCCACAAGATTCCCTTGTCGGGTACGTTAATCCACAATGCTTGTTGCGGTATCTCATAAGCAAAGTTCTCTATTGCAGCGAACTCGTCATACCCTTTGAGGCTTCCATTAAGTAGGAACCCTGACGACGGGGCCATGATCAGTTGATGAAAATGACCTAAGACCATGTAATCAAAGTCTGTATTGTTGCGCTTCCGTGCTACCAACCGCATGAGCGGAGGCCAGATACCACCGATACCGCCACCACCACGGGCCTGATCACCATGAGTGAGTAGATAGGTAGTGTCCTGCACATCCACCATGAGATCAGCACCAGAAGCAACGTCAAACGTCACCTTCTTATTGTCTTTGAACCGCTCTTCTAATGTTTGATAGAGGAACCAGTCAAAGTTATCTCTAGCACGCAACTTCATACGAGGCCGTCGTGTTCGACGCCCATGATTACCTACCACGCACGGAATGTGAACGTAATCAAAGTGTTCGGCTAGAAGGTTGATCCCTGCTTGGATCTGTTCAGTCCAGAAAATAACTGAACCCAGCATGGTGTCTTCGTTTGTCTCTGTCAGTTCCTCATGGATGTCACCACTAAAGATGTCGCCACCAAGGAACAACACGCACCCTTCATAATTGATACCCGTAATATAATCTTTAGTAAGAAGAATAACCTTCTGGAAATAACTCTTCAGTCTCTTGACTGCGATCTTCCGGTCATACTCATTACGAAAACCGATCTCTTCTGGACGGACTATCTCATCGAAGTGAGTGTCAGACAAGATCGTACACACAACGCCGCTTGATTTCTTAGGCTTCCTAGTTAACCAAGTAGGAGGTTTGTATGTATGACCGGCTAGTCGTGTAGAGAGTTGGCTTCTGGCCTCGGCAACATCAAGGTCACTTTCTAGTTCCTTGACCTGTGCCCTTAATACATCCCGCTCTGTTTTTGTCTTGCTTAACTGACGAGAGAGCGTAGTGATCTCTTGGATTACCTCTTCATCAGAGGCCATTCGGTACCTTCGGGTTCCATAAAGCGTTCCATGTCATAGCGTCAACAACTCCTGTCGTGTTGAGAAGCGTGGCTCGTTGTAGGCCAACCACAGCCTTCTTAGTCTTACGACCAAATATCCCATCAGCAGGACCACACCAGAAGTCTATAGCGTTGAGCCTTTTCTGTGCGACCTTTACTTCAATGCCCCGTGACCCCCGTCGTAACGGCGACATACCTACTGCCTTGGTACATGCCAGAAGAAGGGCTACGAGGCCAGCCCAGTCCATTGGAACGGTCTTAGGATTGGAATGCTCCGACCAATAGTCTTCCTTGAAAGCATCCTGAGGAAACCAATCGTTGCCATCACGGGGCTGAAAATGCCACCACTCACGCTGTACCGTTGGACGTAGACCGTACTCGGCTGCGACATTGGCAACGTCCGCGCGTGACGGACCACCCCACTTCACTATTGACAGATCCACAGCGTATGAATACCCGTCGGGCTGCTCTTGGTGGAAAGACCCCTTAAAGAAACCATCTGGTCGTTCCCAATCAGGGTTGGCTGCAAGGTTGCCTATCCCCTTACGGTACTTATTATATAATCTCTTCTGCTCTGCGTAGGATCGACATCCCGAACTAACCGCTACATATCCTTTGATCCTGCCATCTTCAAAGAAGTTTTCTAACCGCTTCATAAATCGCGGATGCAGCAGGGAAAGATCAACCCACTTGCTAGTCAGAGGAATCACATTCTTAGGCACCTTGCACTGTCACAATCGATACTGTGAGAACACCTTCAAACCAATCTTCACTATCAGACCATGTAGAAATACTACCACCCTGATAGGACAGACCTGCGACAT
>NZER01000042.1 GCA_002690445.1 Candidatus Pacearchaeota archaeon | reverse complement strand
GCTGTTCCAGATGTGCGCGATGCTCTCGCGTACCTTCTCGGAAATCACCTTGCCCTTGGCGAGGTTGGCAAGGATGTTCAAACCCTGCTCCTGCTCTAGCTCGACTTGAGCCAAACGACCGTACACGTTCACGCTGTCACCCAGCTTGGAGAGTGCATTGTCAAGCGCATCATCAGAAATGATGTCGCCAATGTTTACTTGGCGAGAGTGCTTCTTGACCATCTCGACCTCTTTTTCCATAGTCACCATGCCATTGGTGCAGATGAGGCGAACCAAGCCCAAGGCAAACGAGATGCGGAGGGAACGGTCAAACGAGTTTTGTGCCGTGAGACGGTACGCCATCGTGTCGCCCACTTGCGGGACTTCGGCGCGGAACATATCACCGGACAGGTCGTACTGTGCGCGCATTTTCGCGCCACCCTCGGTCACAATGACCTTGCGTGTGACATCGATGCCACGCGCCTCGAAAGCACCGTCAGCTTTGTCGAGCAAATCGGCGTTGTTGACCAAGCCGTAGCGGTCACTTGTCCAGCCGAGAATTTCGTCATTGTCGGTACGGATGTTCATAAAATAACCAGACTTGTTTCCGGTTTCGGGGTGAGGGACGGCGACTTGCTTCACAGTGTAGTCGTAGTTCTGGTCTTGCTTTGCTAGTATCGGCATAATGGTTTTTTGCTTTCTTGGTTTAGGTTGTTTCTCTTACTCTTCTATAATTATAACACGCATTTCATTTAAGTCAAGCGGTAAATGTCACTTTCTTGAAATGTTTTTCACACTCTTGGCAATCGCACCCCTCAATGAACTGCCCTTCAAAAGGCTTCGGTTCAGGCTTGGGGATTAGACAGCCCAGACAAATGCCGTTGTTGCCCTCAAGGAGCAGAGCGTCATTGCCGCACTGGCTGCAAGGCTCGAATGTGGTTTGCGTTGTCATTGATACAATATACCACATAAACGTCACTTTGTCAAGGCATTGTGAATAACTTTCTTAAGTAAGTTGGCATCCGGCGTGCTGCGCGTTTTTTACCAACTTACAAGCAAAAAATTCAAAACTTACTCACAAAAAATCCCCATCTTGTTGACGGGGTCGTTATTAGGTTCTTATTAGGTTATTATTGAATTGTTATTGAATTGTTATTTATCTCCAGCACATTTAGCTTCAAGATATTTATCTATTAAATCATTAAAGCTTTCTACTACTATTTGGCAAGCATTATCTTTAATAAATTCTGGATGACTAATAAATCCATATGAATCTATAAAACATATTATTTCTTCTTGCATTTGTTCTCTCGCTTCTATTAGGTCTATTTGTTTCATAATGTTATCCAATCTATTGCATCTATTAATTGAAATGTACAATCAAGTAATATAGTAAATACTAACAACGTAACTACAAATGTTGTCATTGGTATAAATACTTTATCTCTAAATAGTTTATTAGCCTCATCATTTATTTTTTGTATTTTATTTTTCATATTTTATTTTTATTAAAGGTCGATAGTAAGTACCGTTGATTGCGTGTACGGGCTTGTCCTTCAACAGACTGCCAACGACATCAGGGCTTTACCTTACTACCTAAATCTTCTAAATACTTATGTCCGGTGCTGGTAAGTGACCGACCACCAGTTGTAATTTCCATTAGGTTATGTTTCTGAATATATAATTCAAAGTCTTGACGGATACATTGTACGGTGAGTCCTGTCTTGGCAGATAGGTTGGTCAGACTTGACTCCTTCTTCTCTGCTAGTGCGCGGAGGATTTGTAATTCAATACGAGACAACCCCAAAGGGAGAATACCTAGTGCGTGTTTTAACGCCTTCCAATCATCACTGTTAAACTTCTTGCCCTTGGTGCGTAGCAGATAATTTTTCATGTTGTTTGCCATCTTTTGTGCTGCGCGAGCATTACCACGCAGAACGGGAGCAATATCCGCAAGCACATCATCATCACAATCTAATTCAATCATTTTTACATTGTACCGGATAATCTGCGCCAGTTCATCCATAGTATATTCTTCCAAGTCAATGCGGTCACAACGGTCAATCAAAGCATGAAATAATTTGTGCGCTTCTGTTGTAGCGAACATGAACGACTGCCTCCTATAATCAAAATCCATTACATAATCCTCAAAGGAGAATGTCGTGCGGTTCTCTGGATTGGGGTTCAACACGGTGAGCAGCATCATTGAAATAGGTTTGGGAAGTTCGCTTGCTTCGTCAAATAGAACGGTTACTTCCCTGTTGCTAATATGCGGCACAACAACTTGATTGATAAATTGCGGTACAGACTTGAGGGTTGAACAGTTAATCTCAAGGAAGGTCTTTGGCTTGCCACTCTCTCTGTCTATAAGATTTTGTCCTGCTGCTTTGGCTAACGTAGTCTTGCCACAACCCTTTGGTGCAATAAATAGAAGGTGAGGTATGATGTTGGATGCTTCAAAATTATCCAAATGGAAATTTAGTTTGCGCTTTGCAATCTCTTGCCCGACAATAGCGGGGAATCTGTTAGGTCGTTTCATTGTAGGTTTATATGTATGTTAGTTTCTTACCAATTCTCTTTGTCTACCTCTACGGGTTGAAGCTGTTCTGTCTTAATCTTGACAGGGGTTTGAGCTTCAATGTTGTTAGTGGTAGCGGAAAAATTATCAGTCTCTAATGAGAGTGTCTCTGCGAATCTACGAGATATAATAATCGTCGCATCTTCTTTAAGGACTCTGTTCAGTTCGCGTAGGTTTACTTGAACGAAACTCCCAGCACCTTTTGTCTTTCCTCTTGCCATACTTATATCATACAGGTTTTTTCAGAAATTGCAAGCACAAATAATAATTAATTTTTATTGGATATGATTATCACTTTCTTTAAGCCGCTCTGCAATCAACACCTCTACATTTTTGTTGAATCTTTTAGCTGTTCCGCTATGGGGATTGTTAATTATAATATTCTTAATTTCAAAATCGAGAGTGTCAAGCTCATCAAAATAAATTTCTTTATGTAATTTCCAATATTTATCGTCTTTGCGGTAATCTTTAATTTTCATTATATTAATTGTTACTATATTAGGGGGCGGGAGTGGTAACTTTGCCTTTAAGTTCTGCGTCCCATTTCTCTGCTAGACGCGCTGCTGTACGCGCAACCTCGTCTGAGACATCTTTATCACATCGCTCTTCATATGGAAAATTGTTAATAATAATGCCTTTCTTCCAGTCACTAAGACCTTCCACGGTTTGGTTCCACGCCTTCTCGTACAGTTTTGCCATTCGTTTACTCATTGTAACTCTAGTATACAGGGTTTTTTAGAAAATGCAATATTAAAATTACTTAAAAAACTTGTATATTTTCCTATACTATTAATTACATTTAAAATCATCATTATCACTATTAAAAAGCCAAAAACTTTCTAAATAATTAGTAATATTTATTCGGCGGTAAATCTAAATAATTAGTAATATTTATTGGGCCGCTCTAGTTTTAATATATTTAACATTTTAGTAAAAAAATTTGAAATTGATTTTATTGTATTGATATTTAGTCTATATTAGGAGATAATTAATTAGTATTTGAATTGGTATAAGTGAAAATAAACATATAAATAAGAAAAATAATGCTTGATATTTGATTAAATAAATGTTAAATACTACCCACTTTCCCACATTCCCACTCACAACGCCCCCCTACTTCTGAATAATAATTAATAATAATCTAACCTTTTTTAGTTAATTAAGTATGTTTAGCTGTTCCGTCCCTGCTTCCAAACATGGTAAGCAGTTCCAAAGATAAACCAACATATAAATATAGCAAAAACAACCATAATATTCCTTTCTGTATATTACAAAGGACGCTTTCATATATTAAAAAACCCCTTTGCGGGTGTAGGTTGCCCTTATTTGTAGGTTGTTAAATCTTATTCAATCCCTTCTACTTCTCTCCCGTTCCAATACCATTCACCAGTATATTCTTCAAGAACCTTTCTTTGTTTGTTCATTCTGATATATTGAAACCATCCAGAAACACCTTCAAAACATTTAATGTCTGCTATGGGAAGTACCGCGATTTTAGCCCTGCCTTTTTCAAGAGGGTCTTTGTCGCAAACAAGGCGAGCGTGTGTGGCGTGTTTGGGTGGATTTGGTACGGACACTTTCCAATCTCCAACCCCTACCGTCACTACTGGTTTTCTTTTAAACGGCATATTTAGTCTCCACGCTCTGTGTACCAATCATCTATCGCTCTTTTGGATTGCTTGTTATCAAGTTCAAACTCTTGTGCAAATTTAGCAATAGAATCTTTATCGTACATCATGTGGTAAAGACCTTTTTCATGTCGCATATCTTCCAACCATTTTTCCATGTGAGAGGTTAATACTAACGACTGCATATTTTGGATTACACTCATGTTACGATAAAATTTAAATAAATATTCAATCTTAAAAAGAAGGTCGGGGCTTGGGGAAACAACGAAACCCAAACCCCAACCTTTGTCCTGACTAATTAGTAACCAAGCTCATCCTTGGCGGCTTCGTAGCCTTCGTTAAAGCCCTTGTCAAAGTCGTTCTCATATCCATCGTCCCAATCGACGTAGGATTCGCGACCTTCCTCCAAGGGGGGTGCTTCAATCGTCTCATAATGCCCTACAACCTTATATTCGGCTGTACGCAACTTCTGACACTCGCAATCGTAAGGAACGCTCACAACGTCAGCAGGGTTGATTTCTACAACCATTAGGTTGCCTCCACCAGAGGCATAACCCTTGGCGTAATCATAGCTACCAGCATGGAAACCGGAAGAACAACCGTGACGGGCATCATCACACACGCCGCTACGGCGCATTGAGAGCGTTTGCCCAACGGAGTTGTCATGCTTCCCACTGTAATTGTCCGTGAAATCATTATTCACGCCTTTGTACGCAAGGAAGTTGCCCTCTGCTGTAATGGGCATATTCTTATGCTCCAAGAACGTGTAAAGCTCATCTACGGCGCGTCTGGATGGGTTGTCCATCAACTTGCCAAGGAACTTCACAAGAGGCTTGTACGGCAATCCTCCGCGCATAAAGGAGAGGATACGTTCTACAACCAAGTTGTGTACGGATTCGCCAGCGAAAAATACGCCGCCATCTTTTACTTCGATTTGCGCTTCCGCATCAAAGTAATCGTCAACTGCTTTGTCAACCTCAAAGAGATTGGACAGTCTATCCCAATCGTCATGCTGCAATGCTTCTTTTGCTTGAAGCCATGCAGGATGGTCATGGTTCATTGTATGTGCCTTACCGTCGATTACGACTGTTAAGGATTCGTCTGTCAGGATATATGGATTCATATTCTGTGTGTCTTTCTTTCTTTAATAACTTCTATACTTCTAATATACCAGATTTTTCAGATTTGTCAAGGGGTTTTTTAAGNTTTTTTAAGTCTCTTACAATCATTTTTATGGCATCTATGTAGCCTCCNTCATAATCNTCCATNACNAGNACGGTNCTTTGAGCCGTTTCGTATTTTTTGAGTAGTTCATCAAGCCCACGGGCAATGTGATAAATCCGGTATAGCTCTCCACCAAGACCGTTGGTGTCGGCAAAAAACGCTTCTACTTCTGCTCTGGAGTTAGACTGTGTGTTTAATTCGTTATTCTTCATTGTATTCTCCTGTTTCAAATCCCTGTAGAGTTTTCATTTCCATTCTAATTAATTCTGTTACTTTCTTTTGTAGTCTTATGCTTTTGTCGATTGATTCGTTGTAATTTTCAAACAACTCAAACCTTTCTGCTTCTGGTATATCTAAATCACCATCAAATATATTTTGAGATAATTTTTTCATCATTTCCATTTCTGTCACGAACTTTTTTGACATTACTAGAAATTGCTCCCCTGCTTCCCGCGCTTTTTTAAATTTTTTAATATTTATTCGACCAGAATCAAAGACCTCCCCCATATCTTCCGCAACTTCTGACACTTGATGGATGTGCTTTATGCACTTTTCAGAGTGGCTGAAGAAATTTCTTTCCGCTTCTCTGGTTTGCTTGAGAAAAAATTCATAACTGTCTGAATTTAATAGCATTTGATTTTTAATTTCTTCGTTCATAATATTTTATATTTTAAATTTTAAAACGGGTAGTACGGGACAACCTACGAACCCGTACTACCCTATCCCAAGACGGACAACCTACGAACCGTCTTGAGAATTGATTCCACAAACATCAATCACGTTGATGTAGTTTGAGAAGTCCTCAATGAACTTGGCATCTGCTTGCCAGTTCCACCTACCGAACTCCATGTGGTTAATCATGGCGTATTTTTCCTCAACGAGTTTGCGGAGTTTACGCAAATCCTCTGTGGGCTTGACCTTAAACTCTAACTCCAACCCCATTTTGTTCATAATGGTTTCGGATGCTTCAATCAATTCAAGGGCATCTTTGGTCATGGTTTTCTTGACCTTGGCTTTTGCCTTGTAGAAGGATGCGAACGTGCCATCCTTGTTGATAACCTTGGACATTAGTTTGCTCAAGTTTTTATCATCCTCTTGCCAAACCCAATCTTTTCCGTTGGTTTCATTTAAGATTCGTCTGTCTACAACTATCTGTTCAAAGACCTTGACGTTACCTTTAGCCTTCTCTTTAAGCCACTCAAAGAAGTGTGTCCAGCCCTCTTTACCCTCAACTTTTTTACGGGAACCAATTTTGACTCCGATAACCTTGGGTAAGTCAAGGCCAAGTCCCTTGATGAATTTCTTAATGTCGCTCCAACGCCGCAAATCACCAAGCTGATAGGTAGCGTTATTCTCTACTTCTGGTTGAAACCTGTCAATGATTAGGTACAGACCTTCCTCGCTATCAAAATCTACGGAATCTTTAGTCCAGTAGCTTGAGTGCTTGTCCTTGTATCCACCAACCGCTTCCCAATCCACCTCAAATACCTTGCTTGAGTGCTTCTCGTTCTTTTCCCATGTACCAGATGGGCCATTGCTGACTCGACCATATCCTTCAAACTCATTGAGCTTGCGTACTGGTCTGTCAGAGAGTTTTGTCGTCTCTCCATCAAAATGAGTTTCTTTGATGAACGCTTTCTTGGCAGAAGGCTTTTCGTAATCAATCAGAAATACTTTCTTGCCTTCTTCAACCGGAAGTGCAAGCAATCTATTCATCAATCCACGATGAGTATGCAAGTCATTCTCAATGACAACTGCTTCCCTTGTGCAAGTGATTCCGTTGCACCAATCCAGCTTGAGCTTGCCTGACCTTTGAGTTTTTGTAAAGGTTTTAATGGTCACTCCGTCAACCTTACCCGCCCAAAATTGGTCAGAGTCAATCTTTACACCGTTGACTTCAATGTTGCCTTTAACCAAGTCACGAAACTGGTAAAGACCGCTTCCGTAATCATTAATTGACCCGTGGAGGCATTTCGCTTCAAAGACGGTCTTTGCTCCGTCAAATTCTGCTTGCAGAAGTTTGACTATCGCATCCTTCGTTTCGCGTAATCGCGCTATAATATTCTTAATTGTGTAATCGGTGTATTGGAGTTGTTCGCGTGATGCTGAAATCTCCACATCACCAATTTCCATCTTGAGGATAAGGTTATCATGGCACAACGATTGTAGTGCGGAGTAATCTTCATCATTACAATTAAGTGAACTCCAATCAATCGGATACCCGATGTTGCCCATTACCGCAACAGCATCACCGCTTCCACTCCTGCGATGGTAGTGGTAAGAACCTCCATCGGGGTCATTTCCTCTCCATGTCCACTTTTCTTCATCGTAAATCGAATTTCTATCATCGAATTTGACGGTTTGCCCCTTGATAATTGGTCGAACTTTGAAAAATTGAAAGATTTCGGACGCAGTATCAACAAAAGTTTGCGCGTCATTTTCTTTAGTAGGAATAACAATCTCTACACCGTTTTCCTCATCACTATCTTCTTCTCCCATTTTGGCAATTTGTCCAACTTGGGAAGGGTCGATAAAGGCGTTGTAAGTGTGTTTCTTGCCATCAACAAACGAGTTGATTACAAAGTTATCACCGTATGCAAATGCGCTCTTTGAACCGATACCAAGCATACCAGTTTGGCTATTTGTGTTACGTTTGGTGCTTTCACCATAGAAGGCGTAAATTTCATTTACCTCGTTTTGAGTAAGAGCAGGGCCAAAGTCCCGAATCTTTAGGTTTGGGCTTAATGCCGTAGGAAGTGTAACCTCAACAGGACGGTCAGGGCAACCCGCTTCAACATGAGCGTCAACAGCGTTTACTGCGTACTCACGCAGAACTGCTTTATACTTATCTGAATAGAGTTGGTTACGCAACACATTGAAAATGTGTGCAAATCCATCTTCTTTGATTCCAAAGGAGACTGTGTTTTTAATTCCGCTTGACGCGAGATTTCTTGGTGTAGGTTGTGCTATCATTTTAGTAGGTTTTTATTCTTGTTTTTGTCTATGCTCTTAATATAACATCTTTTTTAGTTTTGTCAAGGTACTTTTTTAACTTTTTCATTTTGGGGAAAACGAATCCAGAGGATTCGTTCCTACAAATTTTTTTAAATAGTTTCAGCTTCCCACTCTGTTGTGGTTTTACCCATTGAAAGGGGAGATGGATACGGCAAATCCAAACACTCAACCACATCCATTAAGGCTCTCAATTCGGACTGCTTAATTTTTGACCGATTAAAATGAATGTAACCTTCTTCTATGTTTATGCTGGCAATCGTGTTAGGGCAATCTGTCCAAGATTTAGTAATCCACTTTCCCGCTGTGTTTTTCTCCCT
>NZER01000041.1 GCA_002690445.1 Candidatus Pacearchaeota archaeon | reverse complement strand
CGCCAATCGCTAATGTGATCGCTAGGTTGACCGATAACGATCGGCCTGTAATAGGTCGCGTCAACACGCTCAACCTCTTCTACGTCTAAGAATGATATTTTCATCCGTTCTGCTCCTTTCATCCGTCGGTTAAACTAACGTCAGCGCTTTACGCAATACGCGCCGCGCGTCGTTCGTGGTTAGTTCGCGCTCATCGCGTAACATCGCCGCAATCGCGATCGCGTGCCGTGACACCGTCGCCGCGTTCATACCACGCCGCACACCTGCCAGCCGTCGCGCCGTCGCCTGTACGTCGCGCGGAAGGTCGTCGATTTTAACGCCGCCGCTCATCGGTCGTTCTCCTTCTCGGCGATATGTCGCAACGCGCCCGCGCTAAACTCGCCGGTCGTTTCCACGTACGCGATGAAATAGTCCGGCTGTACGTGACACAGCGTCGCCAGTAGACACGTCAGTATGACAACCGCGCCGTCGCGTACCGCTGGCACGGTCGGCGTCGCCGGTAACTCCGTCAGCGCGCGCGCTAGTATCTGGCGCGTCGCTGCCAGCTCACGCGCCGTCGTTATCCATCGCTCCCAACGTTCGGCGTCGGCATCTGTTACGGTGTTTCGTTCGTTATCCATTATCGTTCTCCTGTAATCCACGTTATGAGAGTACATGACACACGTCAGCGACGCGCCGACGTTGACAGGCGGCGCCCGCGCTCTCACATTGTCAGTGTGTGTTTTTATGTTTTCTGACTTTGTCATAATGGGAGCGCCTAGCATACCACGCACGCCGGACACGTCAACCATAATCGTCCGCGCCGTCGCCGCCGCTGACACCGCCGCCGCCTCTAAGAAGGAGCGCGCGCGAAGAGCAATAAGCGTGCCAGCACGCCTAACGGACGTTCGAACCGTCGACGCCGCGCCGACGTCACGCCGACGTCACGCCATCGCGCCGTCACGCACGCAGCCGCCGTCGCCGATCGCGCAACGCGCGTGCCGCACGTGTCGCGCCTGTCATAACGTTTTGCCAATACCGCCGCTCGCCGCGCCGCCAGCGGGGAGAACCGCGCCAGCGACCAGGAACACGAAATTGAGTGAAACGAAAATTTTGGGGAGCCATTACGTTTTTCAAATTTGGAAATCGCCATCACGCCGCAAACGTGCCGGATACCCCCCCGATAACATCGACGCCGTGTAACCGTGTGATATCGTTCATGTTATCATGAAATATAACACGGCTTCGCAAAATCCCGATAACACGACCCTCAACGGTATCGCGAAGTTACGTCCACTTTGGTGTTATCACGGTTCGCGCGACGCTCCCCCCCTCAAGTGTAGACTCCCCCTATATATATTACTATTATATTATTATATATTATAGGCGCGGCAGCTCGGCAGCGCGTGCGTCAACGCGTCTGATCGACAGCCAGACAGACCTGGCGAGCACCGCGAACACGCGAAGCCGCGAAGAGTTTGTACGTCCGCGATATCGTTGACGAATCGCCATTCGCGTGTTATCAAACGCCGTGCGAAGACCCCACCGGCCAACGAAATATCAGCTACTTACGATTGCAGCGTCAGCTATGTAACAGCTATATAACAGCTAACAACCGTCAACATAACACCTAACTGTTGCCCAAAAACCACTGTGTAACATTATAACTTATGGTGTTATGTCGCTGTCGACGCACCTGTAACGCCTTGCCAGCCAGTTCCAGTGCGCTCCACGACGTGTGTCCCTGCGTCACCAGCCGATGTGCAACCGCGTTATGCGTTATACACAGCCCCCTCGTACGTGCGCGTGCCGTACATTCTGGCACCAGGCAGTACACGTTATCTGTTATGTTTCGTGGCACCTTCCGTCCCATGATCGTCTCCCTCCATGACACATGATGTATAACGTATAACACAGCATACGCCGATGTCAACGCCATCATCGATCGCCTCCACCGATCGCCTCCTTTATATAGGCGCGCCGTGGAGCACAGCCGTACGCCCGAACAGCCGCCTCGAACGAACAGCCGCTGCAAATTATTTTGAAAATAATCGCCAGCACCACTTGACAGCCTAGCATGTCAGATGCATAATCATCGTCATGACAGCAACGATGCCACGAGCGCACGACAGCGACAGGAGGAACGGAACCATGACCGACACGACCGACACGTACACGCAAACGCACCAGTGCTCCAAGTGCGGTATAATCTGGAACGTCATCCGTGACGGCAAACGATACTGCGCATGCAACTTCCCACAGGACTTCCACGATGACAGCAAGGAGTAACCACATGGGATCGAAATGGATCGACAAGTTCAGCGTGTTCAGCACCGACAAGTCACGCACCTACACGGTGAGCCGCACCGACGACAACGTCTGGGGCTGCAACTGCCCTGCCTGGCGGTATCAGCGCGCACGCCTACCCAACGGCGAGTGCAAACACATCGGCCAGTTGAAGCGCTCGATGCAGGCGGCGTCCATGAGCGCTAACACAGCATCATACGCACCGTTACCGTTGGAGCGTACGCCATCAACGCCGTATGCCGGTTACGTACGCGCACGTCGCGAGATCATCCTCGACGACTGACAACAGCGTACGCTATGTGTGCCACGTGACGACACGACGCCGACGAATGGAGGTAACGCCATGACCGACGACCAGCGACCCGACGACACGACCCCGATGACCTGCGGCCACTGCGGCGAGACTGTGCCGCGCGCCGACTACCTGACACACACCAGCGCCCACCAGTTCGAGACGGCGACCACCGACGCCAGCACCAACGACTACGCGACCGGCAAGAAGCGTCTCAACGAATACTTCATGGACAAGTTCCTACCCGACCTCATCATGCTGCGACGACGCGCCGTCGACGGCAAGATCACCCGCGTTGAAGCCGACATGGGTATCATGCTGTCCACGCTGTGCGCCACGATGGCGAACCCGACGCCCCTGCTGCTCCGTTCGCTATCCGACGAGGTCGTCACGTGGGGCGAGCGCGTCCTGTTGCCTCTAGCCGACGAGCTGATCCGCCGCCTCAACGAACAATACGGCGAGGCCGCAGTCCGCGAAATGATGGAGATGGCCGACCGCGCGATGGGCGGACGCCGCTATGACGCCTGACCGCCAGCGTCCCGACGACAGCGATCGCATGTTCGCGGTATCATCATCGATGGGCAGCATCACGTTCGATGCTGCCGACATCGTGGCACCGTACACCGACGACACACGCCGACGCACCGAACGCGCTACACCGAAGCACGACAACCCCGCACGCAAACCGCGCCGAATCAACATCGACGGTGACGACTGGTGACGGCGCCTCGACGTCATGCTACCGACGTACAACCACTAACCGCACAAAGGAGGTGCTATATGCGACAAGTGTTTATCATCGAACGACACGAGATCGCTGACCTGCGACGCGGCATCCCGCTCTCGATCCGCTTCGCCAACGGCCAGGAGGTGACGCTGCAAGCCGACGTCCACCATGCGCCACACGCCAACGGTACACAGCCTGACAGCCTGACCTGCGACAAGTGCCTACCGCCGCGCCCGTTCCAGTCACGGCAAGCACGCGGCGTCCACATGAGCCGCATCCACGGCGTCAAACCATCGTCACGGACGCGCCAGCGCCGCCGCAAGCGCCGCCGTCGAACACACCGCCAGAACGGAGGTGACTGATGGCACAGCAACGACACACCGCGCCGACGTCACGTCGCCGCCGACCGCGCCCCACATGCAACGCGTGCGGCGAACCGTACTACCGGCGCAACCTAACCGAACTCTGGACCACCCGTAACGAGGGCCATCGCGCCGGTTGGACGAAGGTCGTCGCGCGCATCTGCAACACGTGCCTGCCGACAGCAAAGGCACAGCGCGTGCTCATGGTCGCCGCCGTCCACATGACGTCGCGCCGTCGTGTCGCCTAGCGAGCCGCACGCCGACGGCCCATCGCCGTCCATAACCGACAGCGCACTGCCACCGAGCCACCGCTGTCAAAAGGAGATCACGATCATGGCAAAACCGAACGCAAACGTCAGGGCGCTCCGACAGATAGCACAAGCCGAGCTGCAATCCATGCTCGACGCCAAGCTACGCATCGCGTCCCTGAAGCGCGAACTGAAGGAGTGCGAGCGCGACTACGACAAGGCCGAACTCGTCNTCATCGACAAGCTAACGCGCCAGCTACCCGCCGAACGCGGCCANNTNTACGCCGAGATCGACATCACGNCGCGCAAGNTNATNNCGTGGAAGGACGAGTTNGCCGCTGCCAACGGACCCGCTGCCGTCGACANNATCATCGCCNANACGNNNCCGACCGAGTACCGCCACGTCAAGGTGCTCTCGATCGGCCAGTGACGCGACAGCGTACGCACCGGCCAACGAGCGTACGCGCCGACGAACACACGATGCACACATTCAAGCGTATCTGCGTCATCGACTACTCGCTGACCGACGCGAACGGCACCCACCTAACGCTGACACGCGGCCACGAGTACATCACGTCGCCAGTCCGCGCCGCCGATGAGACGGTGATGGTGTTCACGTCCGTATGGGCCACTGTGCCCGTCTCGCTGTTCGCTGGTGCGGTGCAGTTTACGCCACCCTGCGAGAAGGAGGCTCCATGACCCGCCTCTACCGCCACGACTACCCCTACGGCTACCAAGTGATGCCTCGTTGGTGGGCGTGGGTTGTGCGGCGGTTTGGGGCTTGGCACGACACAACGATAGTGTTCCGTGGTGACACCTACTACGGAGACAAGTGATTGGAGGAATCCAATGGTTGACGGCCTCTACCAGATCACCACGCCATACCTGTGCGCTGGATTCGTGGTGCGGGATGGACATATCGTGGACTGTGCGCCGATCCTGCGTGGGTGGTATTGGAAGTACAAAGCCGTATTAGTGAAGGAGGCCGACGATGAACGCTGACTTGATCCTGCTTCTATTCTTTGTGGTGGTGTTTTGGGTAGCCGCTATCGTAGCAATTAAGGAAGCTGATGATGACCACGCATAACACTGACTGCGCCCTCACCGTCAACGCACGGCATGGGTGTACGTGCATGGAGGATATGATGGACACTGAACGACTAGAACAACTCAAAATTTTCCATGAGCACAACCACAGGGAGCCGCATAACTGTTATGGATGTGAACTCATCACCGCCCTGGAAGTGGCTGAGGCAGGACTCAAAACAACGCGGAGCACGTTCGAGGAAGCAGCGGAATTGGATCAGGCCGAAATCCCACGACTGAAATCCGCTCTCGAAGCGGCGCGATACAACTATAGAACGATGGAAGACGCTGCTGCCCTGGGTGACGAGAGGATTCGCAAACTAGAAGCCGACAACATCCGCCTTGGTGTGGAAGCGGCGAACGAGCACGAAATGGTGGAACGGCTGAAAGACGATTACAAAATGACCAGCGACGTAGTACAAGATCAGTTCAAACAGATGAAGGATTATGAGAAACAGATAAAGGCGTTGCGGGGAGCTATCCAGACCGTGCTAGACGATGCCGAATCACAAAAAGGCGGATGGGGGCCTGACGTAACGATGGTTGAAGTGTTGAAGCAAGCCCTAGCCACGAAGGAGTAACGATGGACGCACGCGAAGCAACACGCCGTTATCGCGAACGCCGCCGTCGCGACAAAGCGAACGGCATCGACTACCGCAAGCTGACAACAACACGACAGCGTGCGACGGCGCGCCCAACCACCGGACGCAACGAAAGCGGTCACTACTTGCCGCCATCGAGCGGCCACCGCGCCGACGAGTGACGTATCATGGCCGCACGACGGTTGTGTAGCAAACGATCGGGTTTATTCCATTCGCCCGATCACCACGACGAGCGACGGCGCGCCGACGACAGCGCGACGCCCTCGGTGGTCTTTCCCGCAACCGTCGTGCGGCGACGACACGTCGCCGTCATCGCGTCGACGGCCCGACGGCCAGACGTTTGTTTTTCAGCAGTGTGAGGGAAACGCCAACGATTACGTTATGTTACACACGTCGTTTTTCTCTTGACACCAACGAACAGCACATGATATGGAGGTGACTCTCATGACAACGACCCAACGACAGCGTACGCCGCGCGTACGCAAGTACCAAACGCGCCACCTGCGCGTCGACCTCTACGACCGCCTACGCACACTCGCGTTCAGCCGACGTGTACAGCTAGAGACGATCGTCAACGACGTCATTAAACGCGGCCTCGATGCCATCGATCGAGACGCAGCCTAGCGCAACGTATCATGACGACCAACGAACCGATCGCCGTCGACAACAGCATCCTCAATGCCGTCGCGTCGTGCAGCACAGAGGCCGTCCTTCGCTACGTGTATCATTACACAACGCTCGACGAGGCAGCAACATTACGCAGTGGCAGCGCCGGACACGACGCGATGGCCGTCTGGCTGCGCGGTGGCACCAAGGACGCCGCCCTCGACGCCTTCACCGCCGCTTACTACGACTGGAGCGCTGCCAACAACATCCCGCGCGACGACCGCCTGGCCTTCAACAACATCTACACCATCCTCGACTACTGGTTCGATAAGAACCCCGTCGCTGACTTGCCCTACCGCGTCGCGCCTGACCTCATCGAGGTTGGGTTCGCCTACCCGCTCGACCCCGACGGCGAGTTCACATTCTGCGGACGCATGGACGCCATCGTCGGCGATATCACATCGTCGTCGATCTACCCGCTCGACCATAAGTTCACCGGCAACCTGACACCCTACTTCAAGAAGCGGTTCCGCAACGACAGCCAGATGAGCGGCTACGTCTGGGGCGCCCAACAGTCAACGTCGCGCCTCATCCCTGGCGTGTACATCAACGCCATCGAGCTGCGCCGCCTCCCATCCGACCCCGTGCGCCGTTGCCGCACCCACGGCACATCATACGCCGAGTGCGGGTATCTGCACGCCACCTACGAACTCATCGGCCCGATTACACGCAGCGACGCCGAGATCGACGAGTGGCGCCGCACCGCGATCCACCTGGCACGCCGCTTCCGCGACCTGCTGCGTCGGTTCCCCACACTGGACGACCTCTGGCGCGTGCGCACACAGGGCAAGTTCCACGGCAGTTGCGCGTTCTGTCACTTCAACGACTTCTGTGCAGTGGGCCGTCCGATGAACCTCGTCGACAGCATGCTGCGCCGCGAACGATGGGAGCCATTTACGTACGCCTTCAAGGGACGCGCCGACGCCGACGCCACCGTCGACACGCCGACGCCAGCGACGCCATCGCCAACGCCATGATAACGCCTGACAACAAACGAAGACGTTTGATATACCGATTTCGTAGGCGTTCAGCGAGGTTATTCAGATTGATAGAGCTACATGCAACGTGGCCCATTATCGAAGAGGAAAAACGCTTACTCGACAAGGCGTTCATCGCAGTCATAAAAGACTTAGAATTGTGGGCATGGTATGTTCACGATTGTAGGACCGCGATCAACGCCAAAGGCGGCACGACATCACGCCCTGACGCTGTCACCTACTACACGAACGGAGGTATCATGATATGTCTATAGCGAAACCAAACCACCCTTGGGGTAAGCACCTGCTATCAACGACGTGCCGGTTGTGCGGTGACACGATCATACGAGCGCGCACATTCGAACACGCCAAGCGCCACCATCCATCGGCGCACTTGTCCTACATGCAGCTACGATCCTACCGCGTCATCGAAGACTCGTTCAGCCGTGTCGTCGCGGTTCACGAGCCGAACGCCGTCCAACGACACAAACGCACCGGAGGTGCATCATGGCAGCGATGAAGACGACAGCGCGCACGACAGCCGTACGCACGACAGCGCCGCCGGTGAAGCGCCCACCGATCCACGCCCTCATCTACGGCGACCCTGGCATGGGCAAGACGACGTTCGCCGCCACGTGCCCGAAACCGATGCTCGTCGCGTCATTCGATACCATCGGCAAGGAGTCACCGTACCTACGGCTAGGCACAGGCTACGACGAAGACGTCGACGAGCGCGGCATCCCGATCAAGCTCGTGTACGACGAGGCGAACAACCTCATCGTCCAGGTCGAACAGTACATCGACATCGACCCGACGAACCCCGACGGCTACCGTTGCTTCCTCGAACGCATGGCGATGTTCCAGAGCGAGTACGCCGACTGGAACACGTTCGTCGTCGACAGCATCACCTACATGGAGATAGCAGCGCGTAAGCAGGCACAGTACGTGCTCAACAAGGACGCGAAAGACCCGCGCCAGTGGTGGGGCGCATCAACCGACCGCGTCGAAGAGATGATCTGCATACGCTGCGGCTCGATGCCGATCAACGTCGTGGTCATCACGCACATCGACACCGACAAAGACGAAATCAACGGATCGATGATCCGCGTCCCGAAAGCGCCTGGCCGTCTCGGCAAAGGCGGCGGCCTGCCCGCCGGTTACAGCGAGATCTACCGCAGCTACATCGCTCGTGACGACACCGGCGCCCGCATCTACTCACTCCAGACACGCGGCGACAACCTGTGGATGGCCGAGACGCATATCGACGCGCCGGACCCCTGCATCGCCGACTACAACGAGCTGTGGGCAGCGTGGCAATCATGACCGTCGACGACGTACGCCGCCGACTGGCACCGCTCGGCGGCAACCTCGAAGTCGTTGTTCGGTTGGACGGCGCCACCACGTCGCTGCACCCGTT
>NZER01000040.1 GCA_002690445.1 Candidatus Pacearchaeota archaeon | reverse complement strand
AATCCATTATTCCTTGTCACGGATAGGAAAATTGAAACAGTAGATGAGATGATGCCAATTTTAGAGTTGGCCGCACGAGAAGCAAAGCCGCTAATAATTGTTGCAGACAACGTAGAAGGTCAAGCATTGGCCGCCCTCATCATGAATGCAACGCGGGGCACGTTAAGAGTTGCAGCGATTAAAGCTCCAAAATATGGCGAGGAAAGAAGAAACATCCTTAAAGATTTAGCACTGTCAGTTGGTGCAACATTTGTAAGTAGAGAAAATAATATAAAATTTAAAGATATTAAACTACAAGATTTTGGCAGCGCCAATACAATTGAAAGCACTAAATATTTTACAACAATTGTTGACGGGAAAGGGAGTCTTGATGAAATTGAAAAAAGAATTGATACTTTGAAAGCAGAAATTGAGCAATCAGGTAATTTAGATGGATGCACTCAAATTCAAGAAAGGATTACAAGATTGGCTAGTGGGATTGCAATTATTAAAGTTGGCGGCGCCACGGAAATTGAAATGATAGAGAAAAAGCATAGAATTGAAGACGCTTTGGAAGCCGTAAAATCAGCACAGCAGGAAGGAATTATAGCTGGCGGCGGCATATCATTGTTAAGAGCCTGCGAAAATGCGGAAATTAAAACAGATAATGAAAACCAACAATTAGGAGTTGCAATAGTATTAGAAGCCGTAAAAGAGCCATTACGACAAATGGCGATCAACGCTGGAGAGTCACCAGATTTAATTCTATCTGAGGTTGAGGCTTCTAGCAAAAATAACGGCTGGAATTTCGCAACAAATGAATTAGTTAATATGTTGGACGCTGGAATAATAGACCCAGTAAAAGTTACACGATGCGCTTTACAAAATGCAGCTTCAGTTGCGTCTACATTAATCACCACAAATTATGCTATTGTTTCTGTAAATAACTAGTTATAAAAGCAGGAGGCCCTTTTTATGGAACCAGAAGCAGCCGTTGCTCTTACTGAAATTAGTGGAAAATTTGATCAAATGATGCAAAGTCTTGAAACCGTTAAGGAAAAACAAGAAGACATGGCGGGAGATATATTACAGATTAAAGAAGCTGTCTATAATCCAGATGAAGGTCTATACGCACGTCTACGTGCATTAGAATCTTGGAAAGCAACCTCAACTCGTTTAATCTGGATCATAATTACCGCAATTACTGCTTTGTTTGTTGCATCTATTTCAAAAGTATTAAATTTATTTTAAAAAACCCTTGACAAACGAATAAAATTTAGATATCATTATAAGTGAGAGATTATGCGTGCACAAATATCCTATTCAATTGATGTAAAAGACATCCCAGCAGAAGTCAAAAAGCTATTACTTGAATTAAAAGAAAATAATTCTATTAAAAATAGTTTTGCAAAAACTTTCGAGGCCCTAGCCAACAACGACGAAACTCATGCAATTAAAATAATTGATGCACTGCGTCAAGAGCTAACAAAAATAGATGCTCGTTTATTAGATTGTTCAAATATTCTTACTGGATACCATGAAGTAACTAACAAAGAAGAGGTGTTAAATGAAGAAGGGTGATTTAATATATATCCCTGCCGACGTTACACTTATGAAATTCAATGTAAATCTTGATCACATAAACCCAGATCAAACATATATTGGACCGGCGCCATTTAAAGTATGTCAACTTACAAAACCAATGAGATTTTTATTAATGGAAGATAATTTAATGGATGAAAAATATTTAAAAGTCTTATTCGATGGAAGTGTATGGCACGTCAGAAAAAATGACATAACGGGAGAAATATCATGATTAAATTAATAGAAGTCTTCAAACTACCACAACGCAATCAATATACATTAAGAGAAATTTATGTAAATCCAAAGCATGTAGTTGCATTGCGAGAGGAAGTTGGTTTCAAACAAAAACTAGTCGAAGGGCAATTGCCGGACGATCTTGACAGCAGACAAGACTTCACACGACTTACTTTAGATCGAGGCCAGTCTGGATTAGATGTCGTAGTAATTGGAGCACCACATATTATTGAAAATAAAATACATGGCACTAACGAAAAACAACTTCTTACGGATTAAAAAATGATTGAATGCACATTAATGGAAATGAAAAAATATTCATTTACTACATCTGACGATAAAAGAGTGAAATATGGTCGATACCTTAATTCATTATTTAATATCCCAGGATACGGGAAAAAATATTGGGTAGTTGGAGTTAACATTGATCTAGATTATGATAAATATGAAAAAGAAGATTTTACACTAGAAGAAATTGTTAGAAGATGCGTTGAGCATTTAAACACTCCACCACCACGCAGATATAAGAGAGGCCGCAAAAGGACAATCCCAAAATATGGATTTTTTAATTCTGAGCCATATAGATTTTACTTAAAAGAAGAAGGCGATAAAAAGTATATTCAAGCATTACTTTTAGTTGAAAATCGTAAACGTAGATACTTTTGGGGCAAAGGAAGAACCGACATTTGGAAACGACGTAAAAAATGCAAAAAGTCATCTACATGATGGAAGAAAGTAAATATTATGAATATCTGCTCAAAATTGAACAAGATAGACATATGTTTAACGAGTTATTTTTTAATGTAATAGATAAAGAGAATATAGTTAAAACTTCGCTTCTAAGTGAGTACCATTCATTACTATTTCATATTGAAGACTTACTACTACAGATCGAAGACCTTTACAACCCTAAAGAAAAACAATTTTATGTCAATAAAGAAGCTGCTTTAAAACTTTCAGTATTATTATCCGCGCTTATGACAGTAAAAGATGAACTATTGAAACAAAACGTATCTTTATCTATTCATTAAACTAATTATGATATGCGACAATTATTTGAAAGCTGGCGAAAATACACCCTCCTCACAGAAGAACAACTTTTAATTGAAGGTCGCATCGAGGATGTTAAAAAGAAATATCCTCGCATCCCGAAAATTATTGATTATCTTATAAGACGAGATCCTTCCGGTAATCAAAAATACCTTGCTTGGGCCGCAAAACAAACTGAAGCGGCCCGGCAATATCGCGCTCAATACACCCCACCAGGAACTGGCTTAGACGTCGCACAAATAGAATCGTCATGGGTGCCCGAACTCACTGATAAGATCGAAAAATTCCACAAATGGAACCAGCGCATGCCAAAATTTGGTTTTTCAAAGGACATCAACTCTTATGAAAACTATGAAGCACTTCGAGACGCCGTTAACAAAGTAGAGGCAGAGGACACACAAGCCACAAAAAGAGCAGAAGAGAAGAGAGCAGCTTTCAGCGAAGCAGAAGTCATTGATGACACTGAGGACTACTTTATCGTACGTCCAACGACAACAGAATCTTCTTGTTTCTTTGGGCGGGGAACAAGGTGGTGCATTTCCGCAGATCGATCAAGCAATTATTTTGATAGCTACACAAGTGAAGGCAAAATGTTCTATTTTATGTTCATGAAACATGTCGATCCCACAAATAGGTATAAAAAATTAGCATTTGTGCTTGACAGTGAATATGATCTTGAAAGTGTTTTTGATGCAGAAGATGACGAATTGAACGAAGGCGAGATAGAAGAAGCGTTTGTACAAAACCTCCTACATCAAGCAACCGCAGAGGGAGCTTGGATGGCGTATTTGTGGTATGAAGGCGGCAGGTTTGCAGATGAAGCAACCAAAGAAGATGTAGCGTTATATAACCAGGCTCTCGAAAGACTCGGGATTGGCGCGCTGGGCACCGATGAGACTTCTGGATTGCTTACTATGGAGGAGGCCGAGTACGCAAACGCAGACATACGCGAACAAGCAAACGGCATTCAAATTCATGTTATGGAGCAAATGCGCGATCATGCCTATCATAATCCTGCTGGCCCGACCGAAGAAGACTATCAGAAAATCCAAAATAAGTTCGAGGAGAGCGCAGAACATACCTATCTCTATTTCGAAGCATACGAAGAGGGAAAATACTATTACAATGGCGGGATGTCTTTTGACTTCTCCGACTTAGAATGGCTCGACGAACATGAAGATAATGACGACATGCTCAGTGACATAGTTCGAGAGGCCGCTGATGATAACTATGTTTATGTCGATGACATAGAGGTTTATAATGAAGAAGCAAGACTTGATTTTACCCCTGACTACGATGAAACAGGCCTAGACGGATTTGAAAAATTTGCTGATAGGGTTTTAGAATACGATGAGCACTGGCAAGAAATATACGATGTGGTGATTTCGAAGTTAAAAGGATTAAGAAAAATCCCAGCCCCAGACTTAGAAAAAGAAAGATTTTATTGGCCTTCCGACGAAGAAAAAGCAAAACAAATGGAATTGGATCTGAAAACACAAGCAGAAAAAAAAGACGCAGAAGATGTCGACACGGTGCTCTCCATGATTCGAGAATCAAAGAAGATTAAAGTACGAATAATGAGGGCTAAAAAGTAATGTGGTACGTGCTTGCCGCAGTGTTTGGAGTTTTATACGCCACCCTTTTAGAGTGGTTACTTCACAAATATATTTTACACGGATTAGGTAAAAATAAAAAGTCTTATTGGGCATTTCATTGGCACTCTCATCACAAAACTTGTAGAAAGAATAAAAATTCTGATATAAATTATAAATTTCCAGGCGCTCCGCCGGTAAAAAAAGAAATTATTAGTTTACTTTTACTTACAATTATTCACATTCCATTATGGTATGTCTCCAAAATATTTTACCTAACTTTAGTTTTATGTGCAATAAGATATTTTTATATGCACAGAAAATCTCATTTGAATATCGAATGGGGCAGAAAAAAAATGCCATGGCACCATGATCATCACATGGGCACAAACCAAGATACAAATTGGGGTGTGACCACAGATCTCATGGATTTACTCATGAATACAAGAGTATATTATTTGCCAAGGCGCAAGGATTAATTTAGAAATGAAAAAACTTATTATATTATTAACAATGTTGATGTCTTTTGCTGTGCTAGCAAAGCCACCAGTAAAATCAAAATTTTATAAATTTGATGAACACATGATCGACGGGCAGGTAAGAAGCCCTTCAATCATATACACAAACATACGAGAAAAAGTAAAATTTGAACGATTACTAAGTCTTAAAAAGTCTTTTATGCGTAAACTTTTTGATACAGCAAAAGAAAGAATTTTCAAATAATAAAAAAGTTCAATAAAATCGTCTTTTTATAAAAGTCGATCATATATATTAATAGGCGCGAATATTTTTTCGCACCGTTCCCACAATATCGTGTAATTTAATGATTTCAAGCAATCAAGCTGGAGGAGTGCGCCCGAATGTCAGTGGTGGTGAAAGCTAAGTATGTAATATTGTTCATTATCTTAAACTTTCTCGCCTATTCTTTAATTCAATATTTCATTACNATCAATGAATATAGTTTTCTCACAANTTTAGATACCGCCATNCCCTTCATTCCAGAATTTATTTGGGTATATCACACATTAATTCCAATTATCGGCATATCCGCAATAGTTTTAATTAAAAACCGAAAATTATTTTTTTCAACATTAAATGGGTACATCATTGCAACAATCATTTTAAGTATATTTTATATTTTTCTTCCTTCCTTTTATCCTCGTCAATTAATTACTGACTCCTCAGTTTCAAGTTATATGGTAGAATTAACAAGGTTGATTGATAATGCAAACAATACATTTCCATCTGGGCATGTAACTTTTTCCTGGCTGCTGGCACTTTTTTTGATGAAATCTGATTGTGCGAAAAGGTGGAAATGGTTAGGCCCAACTTATTTAATTTGGGCAACATTAATTGCAATCTCTACTTTGGTATTGAAACAGCATTATATAGTTGATGTAATTTCTGGAATTATTTTAGCAACAGCATGTTTTTATTTAGCCAACGCCATGGCATCTAAACAAAAGCTGTGTGCTAATTAAAGTATGGACCTTGATTTTCCTGAAGAAGCTACAATTCAAAAAAACAATAAAATTATTGATGAAGTGCTGAAAAAAAGAGTCCAAATTGTCATCACGCAATTTACATTAAAAGAGGATTTCAAAAACGATTGCTCAATCGTCACATGTAGTTATAAACTCAAGCCGTCACGAAGAAAAGCAAAAAAAATCACAGGGACTGGTAGCGGAGTCATCGACGCGCTTTTCAATGCAGCCATGGCTGAACTTACAAAAAATTTCCATTCGTTGAAAGAAATTGAATTATATGATTTTTTAGTGAAAGTAAAATTTCAAGAAAGTATCCAACAAAGGAGAACTGACGCGCCAGTAGAAATAAAAATTGCTCTCGTTAGCTCAAACAAAAGAAGAATGTATTTCAAATCAACTTCTAATTCTTTAGCAAAGGCAGGAATAAAATCAGTTTGTAAAGCGATTGAATATTTGATGAACGCAGAGTTAGCCGCTATACAACTTTGCAAAGATATTGAGAATGCAAACAAACGAAATAGAGTAGATCTTACATCTCGCTACACATTTCAACTTGCAGAACTTGTAAAATGTGTATCTTATGCCGAGGCAATAAAGAATATTTCAAAAAAAGAATAATTTTCCTTGACATTATTTTCCTAAACTGATAAGATGGAGACATGAACAAGAACGGAACAAAAGACAGCAAATTAAAAGTCGGTGATTTAGTTGCTTATAAACATACCATTCCTTCACAATATCAAGGAGTTGTCGTTGAAGAGGTTAGCCCTCGTTGGGTAAAAGTGTTATGGACAGGAAGTCACACATTCAGTGAACACAAAAATGACCTGTTAAAAATTGTAAGTTCTAAAAAAGAATAATTTTTCTCTTGACAAATCAAACATTCTATGAGATAATCAAGGTAGGAGATTAAGAATGCAAGTAAATGATATTTTAATGAAGAAGTGGTGTTTTGGTACTGGACGTGGCAAAGTTAAAGCTCGTGAAGAAGCGGTCATGAACAACAAAGGTGAACTTGAAACTTATCGCACTTATCCTAAATACCGTACTATTATTTTTAAGGTAGAAAAAGTCACAAAGAAAGGAAAACAATGGCTTGTTGAAGGCAAGCAGTATTCTTCTTTGAATAGTAAACCTAAAGCGACTGCATTGACCCTCGATGAAAAAACAATGGGTGCATACAAATGGTTTATAGCACCTGGGCAAAAACGTCCATTTCTCAAAATTGAAAACCCCGGCGCATTAACAGAAAAAGGACTACCACCCGTTGGAAGTTTAATTACTGTCAATAAAAAACATGCTATTGTTACTGCTGTGGACCGCAATCAACTGACAGTGTTTACAAATGGCAAACTACAGGCGATCACGTGCAAACCAGGAACAATCAAATGGCATTCTGATAAAATTTTAGCTAGCGTGGTAAACTAAAGTGGTCAGTACAAATAAAATTATTGATTATGAAAGTGATGAAATGACCGAAGAAGAAATGATTATTTTTTTTCAGGAACTTATTGATACTGGATTAGCCTGGAGACTTCAAGGTCACTACGGTCGAACCGCTGCTAGTTTAATTAAACGTGGCTACTGTAATCAACAATCGGCCAGATGCAAATTAATAGAATAACAATCTTACTAATTCTCATTTGGGTAGCACTTTTCATAATAGGAGAAATTCGTGCAAGTCGGTGATCTGGTAGGTTGGGTAGAGCGCAACAAACGACGGGTCGGCATTGTGATTGCTTTCCATTCGGCTGACCCGGATAATTTCCGATTCTGGAAAGTGAACCACAATGGAAAAACAGAACTTAGACGAGAAGCATGTTTGGAGGTGCTGTCATGCAAATCGGTGATTTAATTAGAGAAATTGAGTACCCCGAAGATTCCTTTGGTTTGATAGTAGAGATTAAAGACCGCCGATGTCGAACACCCTACGGTGTTTTATGCCCAAACCAAAGAATCCAATGGTTCACCAAAGTATACATTGAAGAGAAATGCGAGGTTGTCAGTGCAAGTCGGTGATTTAGTTAAATTTCGTGGTAGTATCGGCGTCATTACTTGTGTTGACCCCGAAGAGATAGGCGATACCCAAGAGGTTGAAGTTTCTTGGAGCGAGGGCGATATTGGGAATATGTCTTGTGGTTTCTTGGAGGTTATCAGTGCAAGTCGGTGATTTGGTAAGATTTCGTCAACAGCCTGACCCGGCTGTTGGCATCATTGTTAAAATTGATAACAACCGCAGGCCTGCTGGACACGTGGAGATTTTGTGGTCCTTCCTAGCTGGGCAAACCGGGTGGCAGAGAAAAGAGGAAATAGAGGTTATCAGTGCAAGTCGGTGATTTAGTGAAAAGAAAATCAGGCCGAGGGTACATTGGATTAATCGTACATATGTATGATAACGGAGATCCGTCGGTAAGATGGATAGGCCATGGAAAATCACGTTGCCAACCAAGTCTTTTGGAGGTTATCAGTGCAAGTCGGTGATTTAGTGACAGTCGGTCCTTCAGTGGGAGGAACCTACATAGTAACGAGCTTGAGAGCACGAGATTATCACACAGGTCGGGCACTTCCTACTTGCGTTATGCTTGGGCAATTAGAAGGCCCAAACTGCTTTAGCGGACCATTGCCAATGGACAAAAAGTGGATTAAGGTTATCAGTGCAGGTCGGTGATTTGGCAATAGTTCGCAATCTTTCAACTGGTGCTCCAGGCTGAGTACGCGAGTTGTATCAGACACGCGACCCGGTTTTAATTGTGGCCGAGTCGGGAAGTCCAGGTGACATCTGGATTCTCCACAAAGGAGAACGCTATTTTATCCAAAAATTTAGACTCAAAGTAATAGGAGAAAAATAATGGGAGCACCACCAGGTTGGGGGCCTAACTGGAAGAAACTCCAAGAAAAAGAGCGGTACGCAACTTCACAACGCGAAGCAGAGGAAGAAAAGAAAGGCAACGACATTTTCAAAACCGGCGATTTAGTCAAGAACA
>NZER01000039.1 GCA_002690445.1 Candidatus Pacearchaeota archaeon | reverse complement strand
CGTGGCGAACTCCATTTGCCGCTGGGCATAATCCATACCAATGTCTGCTGTCGTAGTCCCACCGCCTACGCCTGCCGCGGCACCACCTACCTTTGCGGAGGATCTAGCCTTAAGGAACTTGCGGTTAGCAGCCTGCAGGTCCTGTGCAGCTCGAACCGTACCAGACTGCATGGCAAGCTGGGAGGACTTGATGTTCTGTATGAAGGTCTTAGCCGCTATTTCTTTGTCAGCCTTTTGCTTGGCGAGTCGTGCCTCGTGGATCGCTCCCGCCTGCTGTCTCTGCCCCAGGTGCTGCCCTATGATGGCCGCTGATGAGAGGCCGAACTGGAGGGCCGACATGGTAGCCCCGCCCGTTGCCAGCGCGGAGCCTGCTGCACTGGCAAGTAGAGCTGGTAGACACATTAGCTGATCCTCGCAAATTCTATGAATGGTGAAACTTTACGGACGAAGGTGAACCCAAGGAACTGGAGCCACCTGATATGCAGGGCGTTCTCCTCGTGAACCACGTTAGCCAGGAGAGCGTAGGGCTTGGATATTTCCTCAAGCCACTGACGACTCTCCCGCAGGAAGCGGGTCCGTATATCTTTAATTCGATCCGACCCCAGTAACCACACGGCCCCCGTTTGCTTAGGAACCCCCACAGTCAGGGGCGACACACCGAACATAGCGACAGGTTCGCCCTCATGCTCGATAGTGTAGCAAGGGGTGGAGGCTTCATAGCCGACGGTCAACGCCTTCTCAGGAGTAACGCCGTGGGCTTGAAGCTCCTTTAGATCGGCAGACCTCAACTGCCCCGCCAGGGACACACAATCTTCAGCCTGCGAAAGCCGCACTTGGGGCATCAAAGTCTTATGCGCCTTGTCCGGGTATGGTAAAGAGCCTCCCACTCAGCCATCATAAAGCGTGAGGGGAGCGGTGAGTCGTTAGTTATAGCTATGGTTACCTGCCCGTGGTCAGCCATGACAGGGAAGCGGAACTCTCCACCGTCGAGAACCACGCTACCCAGGGAGACCCCCGGGTCGCCGGCTACGATACCGCTCATTGGGTACTCGTAGGAGATCCCGTCCACAGGGGTACAGACGACCTTGAAGTAGCCTGAGTCACCGAAGACGAGAGTGCCATGGCGAATGCGAAAGCTGCCCCCAGTCACCTTGGTCGGTGCGCCTTGAGCTCCCCCCGATTGCAGGACAACCTTGGAGAAGGTATAGGTCATTGTGTATGCCTCGCCCACCCAGAACGGGGTGGACGTGTGGTCACCTGTGAGAACAAGGGTGCCGCCAGCTCCCGACGGTGTCCCGCGGGACCCCATGGAGCTCGTGATTGTGACGCCACCTTTGACCCCTCCGGTTTCCCGGGTCACCGCCTGCATTGTAGATCCATCTGGGATCGCATAGGGCAGGGTGACAGTCGTGGTGTCAGCACCAGAGTCGTAGGCTCCAATGGTCAGGCTGGTATTGATGACCCGTCGGTCCAAGAGAACCTTGAAGTCCGATGGGCTGTCCACGAGGAATGGTTCAAAGTCCATCTTCTCAAGGCTGACGTCTGAGTCGGAAGCCGTCGTGCGGGCCACCACAACGTACAGTGCCTGGTCAATCCATTCGATGTCCTTGATTACCGTACCGTCACCACTCAGCGTGAACTTGCACCAGGCGCTCTGGGTCCTGTTACCGCCGCTGTTGAACCACCTGTATATGTAGATGGTATTGGTGGCACCTGAGGCCAGCACGGCCAGCGTGTCCTCGGTCTGGCTTACCGCCATCTTTGTAACAGTCCCCTGGATATAAGATGGAACCTGTGCCGTCAGCTCGGGAGCCGTAAAGTTCGCACGGTTGCTCCGCGACTGGTCGAACATCTCCCTGATGAGAGAAGAACTCCCCCGCAGGGCTGGGAAGAAGACTGAGCTTTGCACTGAAACCGGGGGTGTCGTAGGATTGGATTCCCATTCGCCTGCGGGGGTGACATAAACATTCTTAGGTGTAAGGGTGCCGTCCTGTCCTCCGCGGATCACGAACTGGGTGACCTCAGAGAACACAAGGAGCTGGTCGTTCAGGGGGACCGCATGATCCAGCAGGCTCACCTTAGGGTGGGCTGCGATGATTGACATACGGGCCGTGTCGAGCAGGTCAGTCACAGTACCCCTGAAGAAGTTGAAGTACTGGCCGCTCTCAGAGAAGGTGGTGGTCTCCCCGGACAGTATCACCAGGCGATCCTGAAAGAAGGAGATGCCCCTGATGGGGTTGCCGTCAGCACCCGCGGAGGTGGCGGCAAAGTCAGGGCGGGGGTTGGTTGTCCCGTCCCCCGCAGCCTGGTCAGTCCACCCGGGTACACTCACAGCCGTGGCATCGGGTGTTCCTGTATGATCTACCGTGGCCCCGTTAGCCGGCGTCCACAGGAAGTCACCATTAGACTTGCGGATCAGGAGGTGAGGCATGGTCACGGGGTCGAGCTGGTATTCAATCCCCGGAGCGACGGTCTCCTCCCAGACCCCCTGGGCAAAGTCAGCCCCGTCGCTGGTCTCAAACTTAACGTAGTACCCCAGCTCAGAACCTTCAAGACTCAGGTCAGGGTCGCCAACTATCTTGACTGTGAATCCATTGGGGGCAGTTGTGGGAAGACCCGTGAAGGATTGAATTGAATCCTTAGCTACGCTCATCTTGGTGTCAGCTACGGAGTCCTCAATCCTGATCCTGAAGTCAGCGGAGTCGTCACGCTTAATATGGATGACCGACCCCTCCCGGGTGACCGTCCAGTCGTCGGTGTCGAGACCCGTGGTCCCCAGCAAAGAACCGGAGCGGGACAGCGATCCATTGAAATCAGCAGCGAATGTAACCCCGTTGGTGAGGGCTGACTCAAGAGCGGCTGCAATATTGTTCGTCTGAATGTCAGGCTCGTTATCTGAGCTTGAGGCGTCTTGAGTAGTGTACTGAACGACAGACTCATTGGAGCCATCGTCGTCTGATATTGTAATCTTATAGTCAGTTGAGTAGTTGCCGGCCTTGATGAACACAAGAGCTTCTTTGTTCCTCGAGGTCGAGGTGGTGGACTTCATCTTAGGTTGGATCGCCTTGTTCAATACCCAGGTGAAGTCGCCAACCGTCAGGCACTCTATGTCCGTGTCGGGGGTGGTCGTCGCAAGGTACGTCAGGTCAGCTGCGTCCACCAGACTCTCGTCGGCAGCGTGGGTGTTCACAATGCCCGTGGGGGAATCGAAGTCGTAGACCTTCAGGCCGGCATTAGAAATGGCAACAGCGTATCTCTCATCGACACTCCTGTTGATAAGGTGCCAGTAGGCCACGCCCGACGGGGCGCTCCCCATGACCCCCAGGTGTTCCGTGTGGGGTCGCTTGTGCAACCCCTCGACCACCGTAGCCAGGGCGTTCTCCTGCTCCTCACACTGCTCGGGGAACCTGAGTTCCGCGGGCTGCTGGCTAACACCCCCAAGGAAATTGGGAATGCTTGTGTTAATGAGGGGCATTTAGAAGCTCGTCATATTGAGGGGACTACCGCGGTGGATGATCCGGGCCACATCCCAGTGGTCTCCCATGTTGAAGTCACCCGTGTCACCCTCGGTTTCCTTGAGGTCTCCAAGAGCTTGGATTTCATCAGCCATACTGAAGGCGTGTTGGTGGTTGTAGCCAACCAGGCGGTCAGCAAATATGCGGGCCGCTCTTACCATCATGTATCGCCGGGCGGCCTCAGGCAGCGCGGTCCACTCGAGGTGGTACATGATATTCACCGTCACCTTACTCTCGGTGATGGTCGTGGTGTGCGCCTTCTTGTCATAGAGACTCGTCCCGCGCTGGACGAGATCGAGGTTTAGATTGAAGCCTGGTGAGCTGTCGATCCTGAGGACATTCTCAGCAAGGGTAATAATATTATCACCGTCAGGCGTCAGCTCGACTTCCTTCTCGTAGTTGAAGGCCCACCCGCGGGAGAGAACCTCCCGTCTGATTTCTTCAAGAATGTTGGTAGCCATCGAAACGTCGGCCCCAACAGATCCTGTGATAGTACTGACAGGCGAGGTCCCCACCGCTGAGAGCATGGTGTTTACTGCCTCGAGCTCCGTAGTGAAGGTCGTTGCCATGTCACTCTCCTATCTGTATAGAGGTGCGAGTTGCCCCGCTGTCCGAATAAAAATGAAAAAAAGGGGGGAAGCCGAAGCTTCCCCCCAGAGGCACCACTTAGCGTTCCGAAGAACGCCAGCGATTCTTAGGTACTCTTGATGCAGGTCGCAGCCTCGGGACGGAGGTAGGAGTGTCCCATAGCGTAACGAGCAAGTAAGAGCCAGGCGAGCCTGTCGGTCTGATAGTCCGTGAGGACCTGCATATCAGCAAGCTTCACTGTACCCGCGCAAGAGCGGTGGAAACAGATCGCTTCGACATTCTCCCAGTTACCGTTGTAACCCTGACCGCCACCCTCGGGGAACGGATCATTGTTAGTACCAGCATCGGCAACACCAGTAAGGTCGCCACTGCCAAAGTTATTGGTAGCGATGACATTGAAACCAGCCACTCGAACAACGACACCAGAAGCGATGTCGCCGTTGCCTTCACCCGTGTAGTCACGGTTGACCAGCTTCGAGTCAACACCACAAAGGTTGTAGTATTGGCCGGGCTGAACAGCACACCAGCGGTCTTCCTTGGGGACGTCAGCTTCGTCAAGAAGCTGGGCCGCATCGAAGATACCGCTAATAAGATCAGCGACAACGGTGTCAGAGTCGGCTTTCGTAATGGTGGCAGTTGTTGGGCCACCCGTCACGTTCGCCGTCAGTGTTTGAGCCGCGGCAAGAATCGACGCAAGAATATGCGTGTCAGCTTCCTTGGCAAGAGCGCGGCCAATGAGACTGGAGTACTCACTCCTGTGGTCCCAGTGGTTCTTCATCGAATCAAGGTCGTCTACCATAATGGAAGAGACCAGGCAGTCATCGATGTAGATGATACGCTCGTTCTGGTTGACAGAGGAAAGATTGTCGCCATCGTTGTCAACAATCAGGGACTGGCCGGGGGTGTGCCAACTCGCCGATGCTGTTCCCACGACGGGGAACTGAGCTGACTTACCTGACGAGATGGTTCTCACGATCTGCTTGTCCATGAACTTGTTCTGTTCTTGGAAAGTAGTGAGGACCTCGCCGGCAAACACCTTGAGGAACAAGGCGTTGTTGTTAGCCCATGAGCCTGTGGCTCCGTTAATCTCTCCAACGCGGGATAGATTAGTTACGTCTAAAGCCATGATAAATCTCCATGTAGAGATGTAGTGTCAGAAAGTAAAGTCCCGTAAGGGACACAAGGCATCTGATACTGCACCCGTCACAGAGGGTTGCCCGGTAAAACCGGACCCCGGCAGACCTGCGATCAGCTCTTCTTCCTGAATAGGAGAGAAGATATACCCAGTAGGCCAGCCGCCGTAGCGGCTCCTATTACTGGGTTGCCAGTTATGACGCCTACGAGATCCCCTATAGCGGGTCCGTAGACATCCAGTTCTTGTGCCGCAACTTCACCGACGGTGGTAGAGACACCGTCGGCAAGTCGCAATGGTGCCGATAGCAATGAGCAGCCTGAAGTGAGGAAAAGGACGCTCAATGGTAATAAGAGTTTATTCATTTGAAGCCTTCACTTTGGTCCGTGACCAGATGTACACCGCGGCTACGCCGGCAGCGCCCAGGGCAGCGGCGGTCTTTACCTTCCAGTCATCTGAAGACTCTAAGACGTTGGTCATCAGCCAGCCGACGATTCCGGTGAACCAGGCTTCGCTTGTTTTCCATCCGGGTTTCATTGGTTTATACTCCGCAATGACCTTCACATTCGTCTTGAAAGAAATCGAATGTCAGTTGACCGCCTGTAAAATCAATCTCGTCAAGAGGCTTGCAGGATCGGTGTAAATAAGCATCAGCTCGTAAGCGTACTTGTTTTCGGATAGCTTTGTCAAAAGCAACAGCTTCAGCAAATATCTCAGGCTGACGTTCTTTATAGTACTGCCAGCCAGCATTGCTCCTGAAGGGGCAGAAGATACAGGCGCTCTTCTGGGGAGTCGGCCAGTCATGCTCGGCCACAATATCAAGGCATTGGTCACGCCTGATACGTTCGTCCACCAGTGGGTACTGGTTGTCGATCCAGCCAGTACGGCTGGGCTTCATTCTCGACGCTTCTTCGAGCGAGATGCCCATCAGGCAACGAACGCTTTCCTTGATCCGTTGACGGGGCTGGTAGCCCAGGCTTTTGCGTACCCATTTTTCTATTGGGTCCACCTTATAATCCCGGGTGCATTGCCTCTGAATCATCCCCCGATTATCTGCGGCGTCTTTCGTAAAGCACGGGATCGAAGAAGCCCTGCCCTCTCCGTGAACAGCAGCTCGTATGTAATCTTCACCCAGGTTGCCCGCGGTTACCGTAACCACAGGAATAGAACTAATGGCCCTTAGGGCTTCTACCTGCTCTGTTATATAACCGGGTTCACTCTGAGTATCGGAGAAGATTGCTACGTCAGGGCGAGGGGCATTGAACAAACCCTTGTCACACATAAGTAAAAGGGCCGTACTCTGTACGCCAGCACCCAGTGCAAGGTAGGTATAGTCGTAATCTTTGTCGGGGTCGTAGTATCCGTGGAGTACACTCATCCCATGATGTCCGATATGGCGAGGCGGTTCTCGACCTTCTTACGGTACGCAGGGTCAGTCTTGTACTCCCGACTCTCCATGTCCTTGGTGAGCTGGGCGACACTCTCGTATGGCGTGGGACCACCCGGTCCTTGGGGTTCACTCTTGAGTAGCTGGGGAGGAGTACCCGCCGCCTGGTGGTGCCGTGCCTGCAGCCCCTTAACCGCGGTAGCCGCGGCCTCGTAGTCGCCACTCTCGACAGTCTTGTTGTAGGTTTCAATCTCCGCTTCGGACAGATTCTCAGCAGCCCACGCAAGGGTGTCTGTGTAGTTCTGCTGGCCGCCGGCAGCGTCGTAGATCCTGTTGACCTCCTGCTGGTGCTGCGCCCGCTGNCCGTCAATAAAGGCATTGACGATGTCACGGCNCANNCCCATACCTTCGAGCTGGTTGAAGGAGTTCTCNGACANCTCACCTGTCTCGAAGTATTCCTTNGCGAAGGGTTCCANCTTGGTCTGGTCAATATCACCAGCCTCGGGGGTCTCGATGGTCTCAAGCTTCTCGGGGGNATCGTCGCCCAGCTTCTGCTCGAGGTTCCTGTAGGCTTCAGCCAGGGCTTCGGGTGAATCGAACTTATCAGGGAGCCACTCAGGCTTCTCCTCATCCGCGGGTTCCGTGGTAACGGAGACAACCTGCTCACCCTCTTCGGTGGCACGGGTCTCTGATATATCGAGGGAGTCCGGGGACTGTGGATCTGTCTCGCCGTCCACGGGGATCTTTACGCCTTCTGTCATCTTAGCCTCCTGGTTGTGGTGCCTGCTGCTGGGCCTGCTGACCCATCATCTTCATAGCGTCCGGGCCAAGCGTCTGCATGGCCTGTTGCATGGCGGCCTGTTGCCGCTCCGCATCTATCTCCTCTTCCGTCTTGATGAGACCATCGGTCACAAGACCAAGGGCTACAGCTCGACGGTCAAGGTAGTTTCTTATATCAATAAACTGGGCCAGCATCTCGGGACCCAGGCTCTGGATCGCACCTTGAATGAATACGTCCAGCCGCTGCAGGTCATGCCCGCGCCCAAGAGCCTCGATACCCGTGACGATCACAGGGTGTACGATGTCCTTGGGGATACTCGGCAGGCGTCGCTGCTTCGTCATCCGGTCCATGATAAGTGTGACCAGGGGGAGCTGGAACTCGGAGGACAAAAGGCTATAGGTTCCTGAGAGGACCTCCTCCAATTCTTGTGCGAGTATGCGCCACTCCGTCGCTGTTTGACGCTCTGCCTGACGCTGAATACCCTGGTGCATCAGGAAGGCCATGCTCAGGCGCTCCCGAATAGTATTGATAGTCTCCATTGCGATCCGCAGGTCGGCACCCTTGTTACCCATGTTCACCACGGTAACGTCGGTGGCTCGGCCCTCCCTGATAGCCCCGTTAGGAGCGTCGGCCAGGGTGCGGGCGCGGGTCTGCGAGGCGGGGTCAACCAGGAAGATGCACTTCGAGCTGACAGCGGCGGCCTCGACAATAGACTGGGACAATCCCTCAAGGCTCTTCAGGTCACCCAGGTAACTGGTGGCATAGCCGTACCCGTAGGATTGGCCTGTCACTACCTCCATGCGGAGGGCTATCCAGGGGAGCTTATCCGCGGGGTAGGTGCCTACGGTCTCTTCAACCTTTTCGCCCAGCACCTCCTGCCAGATCTCAAAGCTGCCGGCGTCTACCCTGTGGATACAGGTGTACACATCGACTACGTCCTCTACCCTGTCGGTCTGCTGCTCACTCAACTCCCGCAGGTTCTCGGGGAGCATGGAGGGAGCGATAGTCTCCTTCAGGATGATGAGCTGGACAGCCCCCTCGGGGTCACGCTTAACAACATAGCGGTCCAGCTTGTATGTCATCAGGTCGCCATCGTCATTGAGATGCACGAGGCAATTACCTGCGATTATAAGTTGCTTCAGTGCCTCGTGGATCGCAGGGCGGTAGCTGCGTGTTTCTATCTCAGTCATCACCGCCTGCTCAATTTCATTGAGGGTGGTCTCCACCTCAGTGCGAATATCAGGGTCGTCACTGAAGGAACCCAGCTTATATGGGTCAACCATCAAGCGGAAAAATGGGGTGTTGGGAGGGTACAACGCCATAAGGAGCTTGGACCCAAGGGACGCTACAGCTCGACTACCCACTGACTGGTATGGGGTGTACAGCTTGTTAGATTCATTGTGTCCCTCGTCCGTGAGGAGGTGAGGAATCGTCAGCTTCGATACGTCCCGCGCTCTCTCCAGGTAAGGGTCCCGCTGCAGGGCCAGCCTCTCGTACAACGAGGCTACCGAAGAGGCGTTGAGTAACATTATCTATTGATACCTGTGTTGATGTTCTGGCGGGCAATCATAAATTGTCTTCTCATTGAACTGCGGCCCCCGATCATACCAGCCAGGCTTTGAAGCATAGCGTCAGACCGCCGCACCTGTTTAGCCGAAGGCTCGGGGAGCGGAGGCGCTCCAGCCGGCGTCTGGGGAGGCGCAGGCATTTTAGGCGTAGCAGCAAAACACATTAGTTACCCTCGTGCTTCTTCTATTTGTTCTTCATAGCGTTGCCGTAAGTACGACACCGCGGAGTGTTGACCTGCCCTAAAGAATATCTCGTCCCCCTCCATGCCTAGTTTCGGGCAAGCATCTGGGAAGATCTTTTCGAGCCTTTCGAGAAGAGCTTTCGGGACGGATGGGAAGCTATCTTCCGTAGGGGTATCCTTAATAGATTCCGGTACGACTTTCACGGAGTCCATAGTTTAATCCTTTCGGTTTTAATATCGTACAGAGGAGGCGTAAGTATCTTCGCCAGCCTCGCCTGGAGCAGAGCCTCAGTCTCGTTCAGCCCCTTGGATTCATACGCTTCAACGACCTCTGCCCAGGTGTTCTCTTGCAGGATCGCTTCAGCTCGTTTGGGTCCGACGCCCGGGAGGCCCGGGTAGTTGTCACCTGAGTCGCCTGTGAGCGTCTGGTACAGGTGGTATCTGCGGGCCGCCTCATAAGTTATAGTCCTCACCCGGTTGCGGTTGCTGCCAGGCTTGTACAGGTTACAGGGTACGCCCTCCATGTCGTGATCCGCGGAGATGATTATCTTCGGTGCCGGCACGACGTGACTCTTCGCCAGTATCCCCATGACATCGTCAGCCTCAAGATTGGGGAACTCCCATGAATCGTAGGCTGTCTTCACCCACCCGCGGAGAGCGCCGAAGAGCATAGGCTTCGGTTTGTTCTTCCGGTTCGCTTTGTACTCTGGGTACAGGTCGTGTCGGAAGGTCTTCCTGGGTGAAAGGGTAATGATTACATGGACTCCTCCCAGGAGCTCACGCAGGTAGTTGACCTCAGTCTCCACGATAGCTTTCGCTTCCTTGAGGTCACCGTAGGTAGACCAGATCTCCCTGTCCGGGTCCCAGCACACGGAGGTCTCCACCCTCGCAGCCGTCCTGTGGATCAGTATGTCCCCGTCCACTATCAGGGTATTCCGTTTCTTCAGCTTCCGCATTTTTCGCATAGGTGCCTCCTAATCGTATTCAATTTTTTTCATAGCCACGAGCTGTGCGCCCATGCCGTCCCTCTCAGGTCCCTTCTTAGCCTTCCGCATGAGAAGCATCAGCTCTGCTTGCTGCTTCTTCTCGTGAAGATAGGGTAGTGTTAGATTGATGATGTCAATCGAGGTATCTCCGAAGGTCCTCCAGTCGTAATAAACTTTTCTTATTCCATCGTTAGGTCTCCTTTTCTTAACCTTTCCACCGAATGATTCTGCAAATAACTTGAGGGTATAAGGGAAAACTGAGGCCACCTGGATCGTGGGAGAATTTATATAAACAAAGCAGCCCTCGCCGTCAAGGTAGCCGGCGACATAAGCCAACCATTCCTTAGTGAGTTTCTGCCCAGTTATCGCCGACCTGAGCTTCCCCGTCGAGTCTGACTCTGAGGTCGTAGGCTTCGCCTGCGGCGCGGATAGCTTCTTCGGCTGTCTCCGCTGTTTTTTCCGCATACTCTTCTAAAACCTCTATCTGCCATTCGTCGTGAACATGGGCCACAATGTTGAAATCAAACTGAAGGTCCATGCCCTCCTTCAACAGTAGCCCCACATGATGTAGGGTCGCTCTCTTTGCAAGTATTGCAGCGCCACTTTGTATCAGCAAGTTGGGCGCTGAGTGCAGAGACCGGGGGTAGAGGGGGCGCCCGTCCAGGCCCACAAGCATCTTCTCCTTCTTAGCTTTATGTTTCACCTGATCGAGGAACTTCTTGAAGGCTGGGTTCTTATTGTAGAACCTCCTCCGCAAAGCCTTTCCCTCTTTGACACCACCACCCACGATCCGTCCCAGGTGCTGGTTGCCCGCCCCGTATATCAGGGAGAACTGGAAGATCTTTGCTTGCTTCCTATTCGTAAGGCCAACCATAGCCTGAGTTTTGGCATGGATGTCACCGTCCTCGCACTCCCGGGCGTAGCGTCCGTCGTCCCAGTACGCCAGGTAATGGGCCAGTACTCTCAGCTCGATAGAGGACAGGTCCACCCCCACCAGCTTGAAGCCCTCGGGGACACAGAACAGGGAGCGGCACTCCTTCCCATACTCGGCCCCCAGGGCGGGGACCTGCGAGAGATTGGGAGAGTGGTGAGCCATACGGTGGCTGACGGTTCCCCCGCAGGAGATAACCTTCCCGTGTATCCGCTGGAACTCATCTACCATACCCAGCCATGAGTTCTTACCCTCGGCCAGCTGTCCGATTCTCTTCTGAACCAGCAGGTACTGCTTGAGCAGGGCGGCCTCGGAGTACTTGTCAGCCAGCCCCGTCAGTATGCCCTCGTCAATCTTAGGGCGCCCGTCATTCGTGTACTCCTCAGGCTTCCACCCCTTCTCCATGAAACGCTGGGCAATC
>NZER01000038.1 GCA_002690445.1 Candidatus Pacearchaeota archaeon | reverse complement strand
CTCTTATTTTACTTTTTTCAATCCATCTGGAATACAAGTTGCGCGTCCATTCACAGGGGGTAATAAAGTGTTTATACTTCTGTTCTATTACGACGGGTAAGTCGCTGGGTAAGACGCAGATGTTGGGCCCTATGGATAATAGGTTTGAGTGAGAAAGAAGAATTGGGTGGGGGCTGAGGCAGTAAGCTGGTAATTCTGGATTTACATAAGCAGTATTTACAGAATAATCAGCCCTTAATAGTTTCAGTCCTTTGGTTAAGTTGGCAAAAACTTTCCCGGGACCGAAGGATGTGTTACCTATAAACAGTTGAATCATTTTTATTTGGCGTAAATCATACCGAAGTTAACGCGACGATCCGGCTTGATGAGTCCACCGAGAGCGCTCATCGTTTCACTTTTGGTGCAGAAAGAAGTCGGTATTTCTAAATATGGATCTCCTTGTTCGGAATAGGTTATCGTTGATGGAATATCCTCTTCAAAGTACCCTATAACCCCATACTCTTTATAGTTTAGGGACTCAAGGTGGTCGAGGATTTTTATAGCGTCGTCAAATCCTTCTTCATGCCATTCAAAGCAGATCATTTTAGCCTTCGAGGTCAATCCTTTAATCGCGGTGTATTCGTAGCCTTCCACGTCTATTTTTATTAAGTCGGGGGTGCCGTAGTCTTCAATCAATCGGTCTAGGGTTACCGACTTTACCTTAATTGCGCTGTCCCAAGAAGCCGACCGTTTGGATATGAACTTATTTCCCTGATTAAACCTAGAGTTTTTCATAAACTCTGAAGACGCTGTTGATATCGTCGGCTGCCTACTTTCGATATAAAAGTCTACTTCTTTATCGTCTTCGTCAGAACATGCATAATTCAGAATCTGAATGTTTTTATTAAAAGTTGAAAAGTCGGGCGTATATATTAAGCTATCGGAAGGAGCCTTGGGGACTAGGTGGGGATTGGCTTCCACTCCTATTATCTCACACCCGGGATACTTTTCCAAACAGGCTTTCGCAAAAGCCCCTATGTTGTAACCTATGTCAAAAACTTTTTTCATTATAAAACAATTATCTCTTTAAATAGAAGGCGTCCCCCCACGTTTGGCCCTCCCAATCGGTTAGTTCCCTTTTAAACCCAAACTCTCCTAGAAAAGAGTCAAGTTCGTCTACCTTAACACATCCTTTGTAAAGTTCCTCCCGGTTCACCTCTGTAATTATATGATTCACCTTTTCTAGGGTTCTTGAAGCTCCTTTAAAAACCTCAAGCTCATACCCCTGCACATCAATATTTATGAAATCATAGTCCCGATCTATCTTTGTGGCATCGTTTAAATAGTTGTCCAGCGTATCGATTTTTACTCGCTCTTTGTCTTTGAAGGTGATGTGGGGGTACTGGATAGATACAAATTCTGGTTTCAGTATGGAGCTAGACATACCCATATTTTCTTTTTCCACAAACATCTCCACTTCTCCTTTGAAATTTCCCAACGCTGTTTTTTCAATATCAATTCTGGCGTCGTAGGAGGGATTTATTTGTGATATATTAAATCGAAGCTGTTTAAACGCTTTCTCTTGGGGCTCGAACATTAACACGTTTTTTATTTCGTGTTTTAGGTACAGGTAAAGTTCATTCCCGTAGTGGGCTCCTATGTGAATAACCCCTTCGCTTTTGATGTTGAATTCTTTTATTATATGATCAAAGTCTAATAACATTACGGCTGTTTCTTTATCCAGTCGGCTACATTTCCTTTGGGGTTAAATCCTAAAACCTCTTTTGCCTTAGTTATGTCGGCCCGTGTGTCTCGAGCTTCTCCGAGTCTCGGGGGGAGAAACTCATNGTTATCACTAATTAACTTAGCGATATCCAATATAGAAATATTCGAACCAGAACCTATGTTNAACACCTCTCCNAAAGCTTCCTCTTTGTCGGTTTCCATAGCTAGCATGTTAGCATCAACAACATCATTAATGTAGACAAAGTCCCTAGACTGCAAACCNTCTCCCACAATCGTAAGGCTTCCCTTTTCTTTTAACTGCCGAAGGAAGATNCCTATGACCGGAGCATATTGACCNGTGTGGGGTTGCCCTTCTCCNTAAACATTAAAATATCTAAAGCTAACTGTTTTTAGCCCCCATAGTGTATAATACATTTTAGCCAAGTCCTCTCCAGCGGTTTTGGTTACCGCATAGGGGTTTAAGCAGTCGCGGGGCATATCTTCTTTAAGGGGAGGTTTATTTGCAAGACCATAAGCGGAGGAGGTCCCTGAGTATATAAATTTTTTGACTCCCTTTTTTCTGGAAGCTTGTAATGCGTTGCAGGTTCCAAGCACGTTTGTCAGGCAGGCGTTTTGTGGGTGGTCTATACAAGGGCCTATTCTGGATTCTGCCGCCAAGTGAAAAACGTTATCTGTGTTAGTAAACAAGTCTACAATTTCGTCATAATTCCTTATGGAGACATAATGATATTGCGCTTTTGAGTTTACGGGGAACTTTTCATTGCTTTCCGCGCTCTTGTCGTCTAAAACGCGGACATTGTGCCCCAAAGAGACCAACCGGTTCACAATATGTGATCCTATAAATCCGCAGCCGCCTGTTACTAGTGTGTTCATATTTTTAGAGTAGAAATTCCTTTAGTGTCTAAATCTATTTTAATCCAAGGGTGGGGGTTTTTAAAATTAAAAGAGTCTATTTTGTCGGTGATTACTAAAAAATACCCCCCGCCTCCGGCTCCACACAGTTTATGGGCATACACTTCGCTGTCGTTTTGAAGCTGCTCGTCCAACTTAACTAGTTCTGGGTCGTTCAAGATTGATGGGCTTCCTTCTTTTTTTATTCTCCATGAGTTGTTAACCGTTTTTAAAAAAGAGGATGCGTCTTTTTTTAATATGTTTTTTTCAAGTTTGTCTACTTCCTCGAGGAGAGGCAGGCTTTTGTCTGTGTTTATAGTCTTGAGTATGGAGCTTGATTCTCTTTTTATTTTAGTGTATACTAAATAAAAATTAAATTTTTCGAATACCCATGGGTTTAAATATTTTATAGAAAACGTGCCATCTTTATTAAAATTCAAGCGTTTTAGTCCTCCGTACGCTACTCCGTAGGTGTCTTGATATCCGTTGTATGGGTTAACCTTGTTTTCTATATCGAAAGCTTTCTTGCATATCTCACTGGTCTGGAAAGTAAGCCCTTTGAAAGTGTTTAGCGAATTTACGATTCCCAAGGCGTAGCTGGAGGAAACAGCAAGTCCGGACCCGGAAGAAAAGATGTCAGAATCAAAAGTTATTTTACACGGAGGAGAGTGGATGGAGATCAGAGCTTCCTTTATGAGGTGGTTTTTTATTTCGGAAACATGGGAAGTGCATTCGTTTCGTGAATAAGACAATATGTACTCTTTGTTGAAGTTATTAAACCCATTAACATCCTGAAAAACTGAGGTATAGGTGAAGAGGTTGGGGGTGAAGGATATAACACTTCCCCTATTGTACTTTTCTATAAAACGGGGGGAATCAGTAGATCCTCCAGCTAAAGATATTCTTACTGGGCATTTAGTTATTATTTTCACTAACAGATTTTCTCAAATTGGTAGAAGACCAGTTGTGATCACGAGTATGGTAGACTATACCTCCACAAAATTCTTCTCCAGTGCTTTTTACGTTTTTGTAATCTGATCCAAGTATGCGTAAGTCCGGCTTTAATTTTTCTAAGATTTTTGACAAGTCGTTTTCCGTTTTGTATTCTATTATCTCATCGACGTAAGAGACGCTCTCCAACTGAATTTTTCGCTCTTCCATCGTTTGCACCGGTTTGTTTTTGGGCTTTTTGAGGGGCCGGTTACCAAAGTTTTCACAGGTAGGGTCTGTTTGTAGCGCAACATAGAGGTAATCACATACCGTTTTAGCTTCTTTGAGATAGAGACAGTGTCCCGCGTGAAGTAAATCGAATGCTCCAGCAACCAATCCGGTAACCGCAAGGTTGTTTTCTTTTCTCCATTGGTAAGCGTTTTGATTTTTGTCATCTATGAATATGTCGTAGCTCGGTTTTCCTTGGTCTATCAGTTCGTCGTACGGTACTCCCCACTTATCAAGTTGGAAGACGGTGAGTTTGTGCCAGTCTTTTCCCGATCCGGAGCCTCTAGCTGTAAATATTTTTATGACATGTCCCTTGAGCTTGAGCCCATTAATATGGTTTACAACCTTGGGGTAAGGAACGCTTTCGCTGTAAAGTTTGGAAGAGGCCGTGGCGCAGATAGTATTGTCTAAATCAAAACAGTATATCACTTAGAGCCTCCTTCTCCGTGTTTGTGGCTATTTGGCCAACCGTTGGGCAGTGTATAAAGTAATAATTTTCGAGGTAGACAGTTAATCTTACCGCCATTTTCATAAACCCTTCTCCATAAATCCCAATCTTCCTCAGCTCTCATATCCTTATAGCCTCCCAGTTCCTTTACAGCCTCTGGGCGAAACATAATGGTGGGGTTGTTTATACAGTTGCTATGCTGTAACTTTTCCAATGTTAAATTCTCCACCATAAAAGCTTTATTGGGAAAATCTATAACGACCGGAGTGTTGGGAAAGAATCCAAACATCTCAGTTGCTAAAAAATTACAATCTGGATTATGATTAAAGTAGTCCTCCTGAGCCTGAAGTTTATGGGGGAACATGTAGTCATCCGCGTCAAACCAGCAGCAAAGAGGGGATTTTGACATTTCTATCAATTTGTTTCTGTTGAGTCCAATGCCCTGATTCGTATCATTTTTTTCTACGCGGACTCTTCCTTCCTCCACCAAGGGAGCCAGCAGGGTTTCCACCCTCTCCAGAGTTTTATCTGTTGAGCAGTCGTCTAGGATGTATATGTCATAGTCGCTAAACGTCTGCGAAAGCAAAGATTTCAGGCTTCGTTCTATTGTATTCTCCACGTTGTAAGTGGGTATTAATATATCAACCTTCATCTTTTAGCTCCCTTAGCTTGTTAAGAAACCACATTGGTCTTTTCTCCAAGTAGGCCTGAGATTCTTCTGGAGATTTATTCAACCACCAGTCTTCATACACGTGTTGGGATCTGGAGTTTGTTATAACTTGAAGACCCATGAGTTTTGCTTCGATTGTTACGCGAGGGCACGTGTCATGAATTAAGGGTAAGAATATTAACCCCTTAAACGACGAAAGTAGGTTCAGCATCTCGTCATGCGTATCTGTTTTTAAAAGTTCGTATTCTAGCCCGCTAGCGCTGGCTAAACTTAAAGCCTCGTCGACCCCTTTAGCTTGACTGTGCCATCCTCCTTGCCCATCTATTATTGCATACTTCCCATTTTTAGGATTGTTTCTTAAATTCTCCATTAGATCAATGTCTGCCGAAGAAAAACAAGAGGATAATACTGAGGTCTTTTGAGAGTTCTCGATGCCTATTACTTTAGCCAAGTGAAAGTTGCGCTGCTCTTCAGACATGTAAAAAATATGAAGAGCTTTTTCCCTTATTAAGTAGTAAAGGGTGCGAAGAGGAGTGGACTGCTTGTCGGCGCTAAAGGTGCAGTCGCATATAGATCCCGTTACATGCTTGTGGGTTACTTCCGCTCGATATTTGCAGTAACCATAATCAAAATCTATTTTGACGAAAGGGCGGGACTGCATTATCTCACCTAAAGCTGTGAAGGAATCTTGGTTTAAACCTGTTATGTTCCCCAAGATCCAAATTTTGGGGTTTTTAAATTGTAGATGTTGCGGCGTAAGGTCTGTAGTTTTTACAAACTCAACCCGTTCCTTAAAAGGTTCTACTATTGCATTAAGAGTAAGAGCAGTTCCGCCTAAGGGGGTGCATGAGTCGTCTACGAAAACATAATCCATTTAAGAAAAGCGGGAGGGATCTTTGGGGTGTTTCGCTCCCTTCCTTTTTGCCGAGTAATCCTTAAAGAACTGTTTTTTTACTGGGTCTTCTCCGTCGTGTTGTTTAGCTCTCTTCTCAGAGGCTTCTGCTGACTGGTCCCAAATGTCACCTAAAGTCCCTTTAGCCTTGTCCCTAAATTCTGATGCAGAGTTGGGATCTATACGTGTGTCTATTGAGGCGTTGGGGATAGTATATACTCGGTTGTACGTTACCCCTTCTATTTCATAAGTATGGTCTTCGTGAACACTTTGCCACACGCCTACTTGTTCTCCCGTGTCGGGATTCTCATAAATATATTCAGGCATCCATTACCTCCATAATAGAATCAGCCATCCTTTTGTAAGTAAACTCTTCTTGAAGTTTAAGTCCGGCCTTATTTTCGGGGCAAGACTTGTACCTTTCAATGGCCTTCTCGCATCCTTCAACGAAAGCGTCTTCATCAAAGGTGAAAATTTGACCTTGATTAAAGGGGTTTCCTTTCTTAAAAAATATCCCATCCGCAGAGTCTTCTTTGCCGTTAGGCTCCACGAGGATGCTGTTTTCTTCGTTAGCCCAATCTTTATAGGCGGAAGCGTTCAGGATTACAGAATGTTTCCCTAGAGCTACAGATTGGAACTCAGGAAGCCCCCACCCTTCGGCTCCAGACATGCCCAAAATTATGTTCCCCGAATTTAGGTAGTCGTTATAGAGGCTGTTTTTCTGCATTATCCCTAGAAAATTTATATTAAAATATTTTTTTCCATCCAAAATATCACTCACCGCCCGCTTAAAATCTTCTTCCTTCAGGAAGGGGTTAGCGATTGCACACTGGAGCACATAGTCTTTTTGGTTACCATACTTCTTGAGCCATGTCTGGATTACTTTTTTGTGGTGTTTTCGTTTTTCCAGCTTGCCTGTTAAATTAAATACTATTCTATTGGGGAGATAATCTTGATTTTTGTGGTGAAAATTATCTTTATCAAAACCAAGGGGAATAAATTTACAATTTTCAACCCCATAGCTTTTAAATATTTCTTTGGCATAATTTGAACTTACTAAAGTGGTTTTTTGATTATTAGCAATGTTAACCTCTATCGAAGTAGGATGATCTAGTTCATAAAAAGTAAGAAGAGTTTGCTCTTTCGCGTAAGAAGTTAAGCTGTCATGGTTTAGATGCCAAAGTTTAAAAATAGGAGCGTCGCGGTTATAATGTTCGAAAGCTTTTCTTACCCCTGACTCGACCCACTTGTTGAAATCGGGCGTAGTGTCTTGGGAAGAAAGGTCGGATTGACCGATGGTAAACAGACAAGGCTGCACGCCCCTCAGGTGAAATTCACGCAGAAGGGCTGTGCTAACCTGCCCGAAACTTACACCATTAATAGGTAGATGTAAGGCGAACTCAGACATTTAAAACAGTGAGTCTTCGTCCGTAGAGGTTGCTGCAGCGACTGTTTCGCGAGGAGCTTCCCCTCCCGATCCTTGACGCTGCTCTCGCTCTTCGCTTTTGTATACACGAAAGTCCGGAGCCTTCTCATTAGCGACGGTTCCGTCTTCGTTCAGTTTGTGTTTGTTCTTGAAGACCACCAACTGCACCTTGCCTGACGCATCTTTCAATTCGATGTGTCCGGTCATGTACTGTGTGCCATTGAGGCTCTTCTTTACCCAAAGAGCGCCTAATTCGCGCTCTTTCCAGTCGTTGTTCTTTTGTTCGTCCGACATAAGAGTCCATATATTATACCCTCCGGGGAAGGGTGTCAACACTTTTTTTTAAATAGAGTCTAAAAATTTTTCGCTTTTCATTTTTTTCCTCAAGACGTCTATTCCTCGATTATGAAGATTTATCGCAGTCTGGGTGCTTATATTTAACTTTTTAGCAACGATACACCACGAAGGCTTTTTGTCGTTTATGGAATATCTCATCTTAAAGATCTGCTTTATTCTCTTGTCTTTCAATTGTTTGAGTATGTTATGAGTAAATTCAAAAAGATTACCGTTGGACTGTTCTTCCGGCCTTTCTTTTAAAACGTCTAAGATCTCATCTTCCGTAGTGATTAGACGATCCTTTGATTTTTTATTTAATGTATTGAGGCAGTTGTATTTGACCTGATTGGCTAACCATGTGGAGAATTTTACGTTCTTATCACTGCTAAAACTCTTGGCGGAGTTCCAGATAATTAAATTTTTTTCAGAAGAGGTCTCTTTTACATCTATATTGTTGGCGTAGAAGGAGCTCGAGTATTTTTTAATTATTTTAAAACAAAGAGGGGAATGGCGTTTTATCAACTCGTTTAAACTGATTTCGCAATGGAGAACTTTGATCCTCTCCGCTAGATAGTTATCGCTCACGTTATCCCAATATCCTTTTTCCATAATTCTACTTTGTTTGTAAAATTCCCAAAAGAACAAGGGCTATCTTTCTCCATATTAAGAACATAGCGCTCATGCCTTTTGAACATACGCGGTAGAATTATAGAATATTCGATTAGATCGTCAAAGTTTTTTTCTAAAAAAACATTAGCGTCGCTGACCGGTAAATCAAAAGGATCACTAGAAAAAACAGTTGTTTCCACTATAAAAGCAAAATTTACATCAGTTTCTTCGGAAAATAGAGAACTATCGAAGCGGCAGATCTTAATGTCGTAGGAGAAAAAAGCGTCTAATTTATTAAACTTTAAATGATGAAGGGCCGACAGGGTATCGGGACGCAAACTTAATTTCGCTTTTCTTCCGCAATACGCCAACATCGGCTGGCATAAAACGTCGACAATCGAAGATCCTTCAAACATACAACTTCTTTAACCATCTTAACAACTTTTCGGCAGAAATTATTTTTTTTGTTTCATCTTCCTCTGTTTTCCACTTTAAAAGGAAACTGGCTTCTTCTTTGAGAAGAGGTTCGTTTCTGTTTTCGGCTTCGTTAGCAGGGGGAAAATAAACACGCGCCCCGTTTACTTGATCATAACGACTAAGGTGAATTAAAACTCCATTAATCTCATTTTTTAGCCAATAAACCTCATCCTTTTCGTATTCGTTAAACCTAATATCAGTTATAATATTTATTTTTTCGCGTCCCAATTCTTTATTTAATAACGAAGTCCAATACGTTCCGTTTGATAATTTTCTTTTTATTTCCCCGTGAGCGACTAGGAAGGGACGAATCGTATCCTTTTCCTCCCGCGTGCAATTAGACGAATTAATTCCATAAAGTTCACGGGAAGCCCATGAAACCTCCTGTTTTAAATTTTTTGCAATAGACAATTCCCTGTACGGTAATTCAAGTCGTTGCAATAATTTAATTATAATTTCAGATAACGTGTTCTTTCCACAACCGGCTACGCCAGATATTCCAATATTTTTATACTTAAATTCCATAGATAAATATTAATAATAATAAATAATATATAAACTTTTCCCTAGAAAGTCGGAGCGAAGCGGAGACTTTCCCCGTATTTGATGGTTAATCAA